>JAEZCY010000278.1 GCA_023429845.1 Acidobacteriota bacterium | reverse complement strand
GCGCGAAGCGCACCGCGTCAGCGCACACCGGACCGCGCTCCGCAGCCCGCGCCTCGCGAGAGCGCGCCGCCACCGACGACGACGTCCGCACCTGAACCGGCCAGCCCGGCGCCGCCCGCCACCTCTTCGATCCGCCCGCGCGGACCGGAGTCGGGCACGGGGCGTCGTGCCGTACCGCGGCCGTGACGAGGTCAGCAGGCCATTCCGAGTTCGGCCTTCTGACTTCCGACGGTCTTCCGTAGGATCAGTCCGTGGCCACCTACGTCGTCCGCGTCGCCCGTCAGGCGACGGTGTTCCTGCTCTTCCTGCTGACCGTCGTCCTCGGGGCGGTCAGCGGCGTGCTCTTCGCGTTTGCCGGTGACCTGCCGCAGATCTCGGCGCTGGATGACTATTCGCCGAGCACCATCACGCGCATCCACGCCAGCAACGGCGAGGTGGTGGGCGAGTTCGCGAAGGAACGGCGGCTGATCGTCGACTACGACGGCATCTCGCCGCTGCTGCGCCAGGCCATCATCGCCGCCGAGGACAAGGACTTCGAAGAGCACGTCGGCCTGAGCCTTCCGCGCATCGTGATCACCGCGGTCAAAGACGTGATCCACCAGCAACGCGCCGGCGCCAGCACCATCACCCAGCAGCTGGCGCGCATGCTGTTCCTGCAGGCCGACTACATGCGCGGCGGCGTGTACGCCCGGACGGGCGTGGCCGGCTGGGAACGGAAGGTCAAGGAGGCCATCATCTCGGTGCAGCTGGAGAAGCGCTACACGAAGCGCGAGATCCTCACGCTGTACTGCAACGCCACCTACTTCGGGCATGGCGCCTATGGCGTCGAGTCGGCGGCGCGGTTGTACTTCGGCAAGTCGGCGCGCGACCTCGTCGTCGAGGAGGCCGCCATGATCGCGGGCATCATCCAGGGCAACGTCCGCCAGAGCCCGTACGTGAACCCGGAGGCCGCCACGCGTCGCCGCAACTATGCGCTGCAGCGGATGGCCGACGAAGGGTTCATCACGCAGCCCCAGGCGGATGAGGCCAAGGCACGACCGATCAAGACGGCCGGCCTCCCCACCCAGCCCTACTCGCCGGCGCCTTATTTCGTCGAGGAGGTGCGTCAGCAGCTGGAGGCCCGTTTCGGCGCCAAGCAGCTGTACGAGAACGGGCTCTCGGTGCAGACGACGCTCGACCTGCCGCTGCAGCAGGCGGCGACCCGCGCGCTGCAGGACGGGCTGCGCCGCCTGGACCAGCGTCGCGGCTTCCGCAAGCCGACGAACCTGGTCGAGGGCGGCGCCGACCTCGACGCCTACCGCCACCCGCGCTGGCAGGCGCCAATGGCGGTGGCAGACACCGTGCCCGCCGTCGTGACCGGCGCCACGACAACCGAGATCCAGGCACGTGCCGGCCGACTCGATGTCCGCATCCCCAGAGCGGGATACGCCTGGGCAGGCAAGGCCTCGGCGAGTGCGCTCGTGCAGCGCGGCGACCTCGTGCAGGTGCAGATCGAAGAGGTCGTGGGCCACACGGCGACGGGGCGGCTCGCGCAGGAACCCGAACTGCAGGGCGGCGTCGTGGCGCTCGACAACCGGACCGGCCGCATCATCGCCATGGTCGGCGGCTTCGACTTCGAGCGCAGCAAGTTCAACCGCGCCGTGCAGGCATCACGGCAGCTCGGCTCGACGTTCAAACTCGTGGTGTATACCGCGGCGATCGATCGCGGGTACACGCCGGCGAGCACGCTGCTCGACACGCCCGCGTCGTTTCCCGGCGGGGCCGGCTCGCCCACCTACAGCCCGTTGAACTACGACAAGCAGTTCCAGGGGCCGATCTCGCTGCGGCGCGCGCTCGAGCAATCGCGCAACGTCCCCACGGTGCGGCTGATGAATGCCCTCGGTCCCCGGCAGGTGATCCAGTACGCAGAACGCCTGGGCATCAGTTCGCCGATTCCACCCTACCTCTCGGCGGCGCTCGGCGCCGGCGAGGCGACGCTGCTCGAGATCACGAATGCCTTCTCGCTGTTTCCGAACCAGGGCGTGCGGATGACGCCGTACCAGATCGTGCGCGTCACCGATCGGGAAGGCAATGCGCTGGAGGAGAACCGGCCGGTGCCGACCGAGGCGATCCGCGCCGACACGGCCTACGTGATGACCAACCTGCTGCGCGGCGTGGTGCAGCACGGCACGGCGGGCCGAGCGGCCGCGCTCGACTGGCCACTCGGCGGCAAGACGGGCACCACCGACGACTTCACCGATGCATGGTTCGTCGGCTTCGATCCGGACATCACGATCGGCGTGTGGGTGGGTTTCGACACCAAGCGGCCGATCGGCAACGGGCAGGGCGGCGCGGTGGCCGCGCTGCCGATCTGGATGGACGTGATGCGGCACTGGATCGACCGACAGCGCAAGGCCGGCGAGGCGATGCCGGAGTTCCCCGCACCCGGCAACATCGTCTTTGCCACGAA
Source organism: Acidobacteriota bacterium (assembly GCA_023429845.1). Classification (GTDB taxonomy): domain Bacteria; phylum Acidobacteriota; class Vicinamibacteria; order Vicinamibacterales; family Vicinamibacteraceae; genus Luteitalea. The sequence goes on along the minus strand of JAEZCY010000278.1, from coordinate 3,449 downwards.
CGCCGCCGGCCAGCGCGAGGCGTTCATCGCCGGGACCGAGCCGGGCGCGGAGATTCGCTGACGCGAATCTCTGCGCCCGGAATGCGGAAATGCGGAAATGCTGGATGCGGAAATGCCGAAACCGCGACGCACGGACGCGCGGCGGGCGTCGATGAAGTCGACATTGCCGCATTGCCGCATTCACGCATTGGCAACGGCGGCAACGGCGGCAACGGCGGCAACGGCGGCAACGGCGGCGACTAGTCTTCGTCCGGCGTCGCCGCCCCGAGCGTTCCAGAAGCGCGCGCCATCAGGTACGTCTTGATGAACGCGTCGATGTCGCCGTCGAGTACGCGGTCGACGTCGCCTTCCTGGTACTTCGTGCGGTGGTCCTTCACCATCTGATACGGGTGCAGGACGTAGCTGCGGATCTGGCTGCCGAACGCGATCTCCTTCTTCTCCCCGCCCAGGCGATCGAGTTCGGCCTGCTGTGCCTTCTGCTTGAGGTCGTACAGGCGCGCCCGCAGCACCTTCATCGCCACGTCGCGGTTCTTGTGCTGTGAGCGCTCGTTCTGGCACGACACGACGATGCCGGTGGGCAGGTGCGTGATGCGCACCGCCGAGTCGGTGACGTTGACATGCTGGCCGCCGGCGCCACTCGAGCGGTACGTGTCGATGCGGAGGTCCTTCTCGTCGATCTCGACCTCGACGTCGTCGGGCAGTTCCGGCCAGACGTAGAGCGAGGCGAACGACGTGTGCCGACGCGCCGCCTGGTCGAAGGGCGAGATCCGGACGAGGCGATGCACGCCCGCTTCGGCCGAGAGCAGACCGTAGGCGTACTCGCCGCTGATCGCCAGCGTGGCGCTCTTCACGCCTGCCTCGTCGCCGGGCTGGTAGTCGAGGACCTCGCGCTTGAAGCCGCGCCGCTCGGTCCACCGCAGGTACATGCGCAGGATCATCTCGGCCCAGTCCTGCGACTCGGTGCCGCCCGCGCCGGGATGCACGGTGACGATGGCGTTCTTCGTGTCGTGCTCGCCGCCGAGCATCTTCTTGATTTCGCCGGCCTCGACTTCCTCCTGCAGTTGATCGAGCCCCCGGGAGAGGTCGGCGCCGACGTCCTCGCCGGCATCGAACCACTCGCGCAGCACCGCGAGGTCGTCGGTGCGCTGCCGCAGCGACCTCAGGAGCGTGACGTCCTCGTCGAGCCGCCGTCGCCGCTGCAGCACCTGCTGTGCCGCAGCCTGGTTGCTCCAGAAGTCGGGGTGGCTGGCCTGTGCCTCGAGCCGCTCCAGTTCCTGCTCCGGACGAGAGGCGTCAAAGGTACCTCCCGAGTTCGGCAGCGCGTCGCTGCAGGTCCTCGAGCCGCTTGTATGCGTCTTCCTTCACGAACGCCACGTCTACTCCTCCGGACCGCGTTGCGGTCCTCCGAACAAGAATGCGGGATGCGGGAATGCGGCAACGCCGAGTGCGCGCCTGTCCTCGTACCAGCTACGGCGGCAGCTCGACGTCCCGCCACCGGGCTCGTGCTCATCATCGCGACCGCAAGGGATCCCACGCGCTGGTCACGGGGTGGACATTCCCGCATTCGCCGCATTCCCGCATCAACTGCTGCGAATACTGAACCGCTCCCGCAACGGCAGGAGCATCAGCAGGCCGAGAACGAGCATACATGCCCACGCCAGGCTGTCGCCGACGCGGGTGTACATGGTCGAGCCGTTCAGCCAGCGCACCTCCCCGACATACGTGCCGGTCTGGAACAGCGACGAGGCCACGAGCACGCGGCCGTAGGGATCCACGACGCCGCTGATGCCCGTGTTGGCCGCTCGCACGAGATAACGTCCGGTTTCGACCGCTCGCACGCGGGCCTGCTCGAAGTGCTGGTACGGCGCCGCCGACGTGCCGTACCACGCGTCGTTGGTGATGGTCGTCAGCAGCTGACTGCCCTGTCGCACCGCCTGCAGCGAGAGCCAGGGAAACACGGCTTCGTAGCACACCGCGACCGACAGGCGGTTGGCGTCGATCGGCAGCAACGTCAGGCGATCGCCGGCACTGAAGTCCGAGAAGCCCTCCACGAGCGGCTGTGCGAAGAAGAGCAGCGACCGCACGGGGATGTACTCGCCGAATGGCACCAGCTGCATCTTCCGGTACGTACCGCGCACCGCGCCCCGCTCGTCGAGCACGAACGCCGCGTTGTAGAACTCGGTCGGCCCGACGACCTGATCGCTGCCGAACACCAGTGGCACGCCGGCGCGCACCACGGCATCACGCATGACCTCCGTGTGCCAGGCGTCCCGTTCGAACACGAACGGCGTCGACGACTCGGGCCAGATGACGAAGTCGACGCCACGGGCCGCGACCTCTCGCGTGAGCGAGAGGTACCGCTCGAGGATGTCGTCCCGGTGAGCCGGATCCCACTTCTGCCCCTGCGGCACATTGCCCTGCACGATACCGACGCGGACGGTGGGGCCCTGCATCAGCGCCGCCTCGCGGACCCGCCACGCTCCCCACGCTGACGAGCCCCCGACGAGCCCGAGGAGCGCCGCAGCGATCACCATGCGGCGCCGGTCGCGCCGTCCGGGCGCCAGCAGCAACGCGATCGCTGCAGAGGCACACGCCACCAATCCCGACAGACCGTAGATCCCGGCGACGCTGGCCACCTGCAGGGGAGCCAGCGTGTCGGACTGGCTGTACCCCAGCAGAACCCACGGGAACCCGGTGAACAGCGTGCCGCGCATCCACTCGGTCGCCACCCACAGCACTGGCGCGATGGCGAGGGCCACGACACCGGCCCGCGTTACCGCCGTCGTGAGCGCGAGGCTGAACAGGGCCGGATACAGCGAGAGGTACGCGACGAGCAGGCCGGCAAGCAGCCACGAGAGCGCGGCGTTCAGGCCGCCGTAGATCGCCAGCACGTCGGACGTCCAGGCGACCGTGCCGGCGAACCCGACGACGCCGGTGACCAGGCCCAGCAGGAAGGGGCGTGGACCGCGAGGCGCGGGGCGGCGTGCGGTGCGGGCAACGGCGATGCACAGCGGCGCCAGCGCCACCCATCCGAGTGACGCGAGCGCCGGCTTGGGCATGCTCAGGGCGAAGAGAACGCCCGAGAGTACGGCTAGCGCGTAATCCAGGGTTTGAACTTCTCTTCGTTCTGCAGGCGCCGCATGATCGTGTCGGCCTCCTGCCGCTGCATGTTCATGCCGACGCGCACCTTGTAGATCACCTGGCCGCCCCCGGCTGGCGCCACGACGTATGCCTTGTAGCCGCGCGACTGGAGCCGTTGCGCGATGGTCTCCGCCTCCGGCCTGTTCCTGAGTGCGGTGACCTGCACCGTGAAACCGCCATCTTCAGCGGGCGCCGGTGCGCTGGACGTCACGGCAGCCGCCTCGGTGGCGGCCGGCGTCTGCTTCGGCGCAGGTGCTGGTGGCGTTGGGGGGGCTGGCGCCGCGGCTGGCACGGGCGCGGGCGCGGAG
>JAEZCY010000137.1 GCA_023429845.1 Acidobacteriota bacterium | reverse complement strand
GCGCCGGAGTGGCCGACGCCGGGTCGCCCGTGTCGCCGCCCCCAGGCGCGCCTGCCGGCGGCCCGGCGCCGGCTTCGATCACGGCCAGCGACTCGCCGACGTTCACGTCCTCGCCTTCCTGACGGAGGATCTTCGTCAGCACGCCAGCCTGGTCGGCGTTGACCTCGAGGTCGATCTTCTCGGTCTCGAGTTCGACCAGCGGGTCACCCACGGCGACGGCGTCGCCCTCCTGCTTGAGCCAGCGCCCGACGCGCGCTTCCACGACCGACTCGCCGAGCTGCGGCACCACCACCTGTGCGGCCATATCCGTTCTCTAAGCCTTTGCCTTGACCCGGCTGCGCTGTCCGCGCGTCCGGGGAGCGGTGGGGGCATACGCCTCGGCCACCAGCAGCTTCTGGTTGAACACGTGCCAGGCGAGCGACCCTTCGGAGGGACTCGCGCTGCGGGGACGTCCGACGTACCGCACGGGGAGCCGTCCCTCGAGCAGTTCCTCGAGACTCGGGCGGACGAAATCCCAGGCGCCCATGTTGAGCGGCTCCTCCTGCAGCCAGACGACATCCTCGGCGTCCGGGTAACCGCGAAGCACCTGAGCGACGTCCTCGGCGGGAAACGGGTACAACTGCTCGAGTCGGCAGATCGCGACGTCGCGGCTGGCCTGGCGTTGCTCGGCCGCCACGAGATCGACGTAGACCTTGCCGCTGCAGAAGATCACGCGCCGCACATCGCCGGCGCGCTCCTGCGCCTCGGCATCGTCGATCACCGGGCGCCACGCCCCTTCGGCGAACTCGCGCGGGGCCGAGGCCACGAGCGGATGCCGCAGGAGGCTCTTCGGTGTCAGCACGATGAGCGGGAGCGGGTCGGTGGTGAGCAGCAGGGCCTGACGACGCAGCAGGTGGAAGAACTGCGCGGCGGTCGTGCAGTTGGCCAGGCGCAGGTTGATGTCTGCAGCGGCGCCGAGGAACCGCTCGGGGCGCGCGCTCGAATGTTCTGGCCCTTGTCCCTCGTAGCCGTGCGGGAGCAGCAGCACCATCGACGGCATCTGGCCCCACTTGGCGCGCGCCGACGTCAGGAACTGATCGAGCATCACCTGCGCGCCGTTGATGAAGTCGCCGTACTGCGCCTCCCACAACACCAGACGTTCGGGCGCCTGCACGTTGTAGCCGTACTCGAAGCCGATGGTGGCGTTCTCGCTGAGTGGGCTGTTGTGCACCTCGAAACTGGCGCGCGCCTGGGGCAGGCGTTGCAGCGGGATGTCGATGGCGCCGGTCTGCACGTCGCGGAACGCCGCATGACGATGACTGAACGTGCCACGTTGGACGTCCTCACCCGTGAGGCGGATGGGGATGCCGTCGGCGAGGATGCTCGCGTACGCGAGTTCCTCGGCGGTCGCCCAGTCGACCGTCCGCTCGTCCACGTTGTCGAAGATCGTCCGGCGGCGCTCGCGGCTCCTGTCGAGCTTGCGATGACCCTGGAAGCCTTCGGGCCGCGTCAGCAGCGCGTCGTTGAACGCCTTCAGCGTCTCGACGGCCACCCCTGTCCGCACCTGGCGTGCGGCGCCGGCGGGGGGCGGCTCCGGAATCGGATTGACGAGTGCTTCTTCCGGCTTCAGCTCCGCATACACCTGCTCGAGCGCCTGCATGCGCCTGTCGGCCATCGGACGGGCAATGTCGCTGCGTCCCGTGACCTGCTCCACGTAGGCTGCGAACTGCTCACGCACGGTGGGGTGCGCGGCGATCTTCTGGTACATCAGCGGCTGGGTGAAGGCTGGTTCGTCGCCTTCGTTGTGCCCATACCGGCGGTACCCGATGAGATCGATCAGGAAGTCGCGCTTGAACCGCGCCCGATAGGCCCACGCCATGCGAGCGGCTTCGATGCAGGCCAGCGGGTCGTCCGCGTTGACGTGAACGATCGGGATCTTGAAACCGCGCGCGAGGCCACTCGCGTACGAGGTCGAGTACGACTCGGCCGGCACCGCCGTGAATCCCAACTGGTTGTTCGCGATGACGTGAATGGTGCCACCGGTCGTATAGCCGTCGAGCCGCGACAGGTTCAGCGTCTCGGCGACGATGCCCTGACCCGGGAACGCGGAGTCGCCGTGAATCAGGATGGGGAGCGTGCGGTCGGCATCGAACACCGGACGACCGCGCTTGCCGGCATCGGTGCCCGCGGCGCGGGCCATGCCTTCGATAACCGGATTGACGAACTCGAGATGGCTCGGATTGGGCGCCATCGACACCTGCAGGTTGCTGCCGACCTTGCGCAGCGCGCCGGCGTGGTACTTCACGTCGCCGGTCCACCCGAGGTCGATGCGGAACTCCGTGCCGGTGTGAGCCGGGTCCTTGAACTCGGCCAGGATCTGCGCGTAGGGCTTGCCGAGCACGTGCGCGAGCACGTTGAGGCGGCCGCGGTGGGCCATGCCGATGAGCACGTGTTGCAGCCCCGCATCCTCGGCGCCGTCGATCACGGTGTCGAGGATGGGCACGAGCATGTCGAGCCCCTCGACCGAGAAGCGTGTCTTGCCGGGAAAGGTGCGGTGCAGGAAACGCTCGAAGATCTCGACTTCGGTGATCCGATCGAGCAGCGCTTCGACGTCGAGCGGGGCGGTCGGCGGACGGAAGCGCCCGCTCTCGATGGCCAGCCGCAGCCAGTCGCGCTCGGCCGGCACGAAGACCTGCGCGAGGTCGAACCCGATGCGGCTCGAATACGTCTCGCGCAGCGCGGTGATGGCCGCAGCCGCGTGAGGTTGCCCCTCGGCTATCGGACCGCCGACGACACTGGCCGGGACGGCGCGCAGCACGTCCTCGCTGATGCCATGCGTCTCGGCGACGAGTGCGGGGTCGCCCGTCGGCCGTGACCCGAGCGGATCGATCTGCGCTGCGAGGTGCCCATAGCGGCGAATCGACTCGGCGAGCTTCGCGGCGCCGACGACGGCGCGAAGATCGGTCGCCTCGACTGCCGCCGGCGGCTCTGCTGGCTGAAAGTCCGTGGGCGTCCACTCCTCGAAGTAGGCGCGCGTTTGCGCGTCCACCGAAGCGGGATCCTGCCGGTAGCGATCATAGAGTTCGAGGACGTACCCGGCATTCAACCCCTGGAACTCGTGCCATCCACCCATACGAAGTCGAGATTCTATCGCACCCGCCATCGATCCTTGGGCACCGACAACAACACGTAACGCCGGCGCAGCGCCCGCACCGCGTCGGCGTAGTCCGCCTTCGCGATGCCACCGGCCAGCAGGCGCATGCGCAACCGACGGATCTCGTAGCGGTACAGGTCGCTCACATAGCCTCGCAACAGGTCCACTGATGTGGTGAGGCGGGGACGCAGCCCGTGCCCGGCGAGTGCCTCGAGCACGACGGCGGCGAACGGGCGAGACGGGTCGTCAAGGAACATCACGGTCACGCGGGGGCTGCAGGCGGCAGCCCGCCAAGCATGGTAAGGCTGGCCCACGCACGCGAGGCCGACTCAGCCGTCTCAGAACGCGAAATAGATGAAGTCGAGCGTGGTGCGGCTGCGCAACACGAGGATCGTCGCGAACATGACGGCCACCGCGACAGCCTGCCACGCCAGCGTCCGCACCGGGATGTCCTGCTCCCGCACCGCGGGACGATCCGTGTACGAGCGCCCGCGCCACGCCGTCCAGAGACTGTGCGCCCACAGCGGCAGCGACAACGTGAACGCGATGAGGAACAGATAGAGCCCCGCCTGTCGTTCAGCCAGGGGCGCCACGCCGGGCACCAGCGCGAGGTCGCGCATCAGCATGGCCGCATCGCCCTCGCGGAACATGAGCCAGCCGATGTGGACCAGCACGAACATCAGGGCCCACTGAGGAATGGCCCGCCACAGGGGCACGGCACGGGCTCGGTGGCGGCCCGCGTGTCGAGCGCCGTGCAGGACGGCGCCCCATACCCGTTCGATGACGAGCAGCGTGCCGTGGAAGGCGCCCCACATCACGAAGTTCCACGCCGCTCCGTGCCACAAGCCTGAGATGACGAACGTGATCATGACGTTGGCCAGCGTGCGTGGCAGTCCGTGGCGCGACCCGCCGAGGGGGATGTAGAGATAGTCCCTGAACCACGACGACAGCGAGATGTGCCACCGCCGCCAGAAGTCCGACGGTGACGTCGCCATGTAGGGATGGTTGAAGTTCTTCATCAGGTCGAACCCGAGCCACCGCGCCGCCCCCCGCGCGATGTCCGTGTACGCCGAGAAGTCCGCATAGATCTGGATGCCGAAGGCGAACACCCCGGCCCACAGCATCTCGAAGCCGGGGTCCTTCATCGCGAACACGCGGTTGGCGATGATGCCGACGTTGTCGGCGATCACCAGCTTCTTGAAGAAGCCCCAGGCCATCAGCACGAGCGCGTCGCGCGCCACCACGAGGTTGAACACGCGCACCTGCTGGACGCGCGGCAGCAGCGCCTCGGCCCGTTCGATCGGGCCTGCGACGAGTTGCGGGAAGAACGCGACAAACAGCGCGAAGTCGCGCAACGATCGCGTCGCGGCCAGACGACCGCGGTAGACGTCGATCGTGTAGCTGAGGCTCTGGAACGTGTAGAACGAGATGCCCACCGGCAACACGATGTTGAGCACCGGCAAGGGCACCGTGAGCCCCAGCGCGCCAAGCGCTCCCGCCACGCTGTCGACGAAGAAGTTGTAGTACTTGAAGAACCCGAGCACCGAGAGGTTCGAGATCAGGCTGACGAGCAGCCACGTGCGGCGACGCTTGCGTTCGGCAGCGGCCGCGGCGGAGACCGCCGCAGGACTCGCGGTCTCGGCGGTGCGAGCCTCCATCTGCAGCGCCACCCACCAGTCCACGAGCGTGGTGCCACCGAGCAGGATACAGAACCACGGCTCCACCCAGCCGTAGAACAGGTAGCTCGCGCCGAGCAGGAACCAGTTCTGCGCGCCGTGTGACAGCCGCCAGTAGACGGCCGTCACGATCAGGAAGAACGCGACGAAGTCCAGACTGTGGAACGTCATCGGAAGAGGTGGTTCAGATTGGCGCGGAACTGCCGGGTGTAGCGCTGCCGGTGCTCGCGGGCGATGTGGTCGCCGTCCTCGTACATCGCGAGGGTCTGCATCTTGTCGCCCGTGTCGTCGTGGAAGTACATGCCCCCGCGCTCCACATAGGCACGAAACTGCCGCATGTACTCCTGCATGCGTGGCGACTGGGGCGGCGGCTTGTTGCCAACCGGCCGACGCTGGACCCGCACGAAGCAGACCTTGATGTCGTGAGCCTTGGCCAGGTCGACGATGAGGGGGAGCACCGAGCGCGGCATGTTGCGCGCGAAGTCGGCCTCGGCGTCTTCGGCCGCCTGCAGGTCGGCCGCTTCCATCGGTCGCAGGCGCTCGAGCCCCATGATCTCGAAGTTCATCGTGTCGAGCCACGCCCGGCGCGATGCCTCATCGTCGGTCCACAGGCGAGTCGGCCAGTCGTACAACTGCCGCTCGACCCACGCGTTCGCACGGTCTACCCCATACGCCGCATTGACCGCGTTGTGCACCCGGAACCATGGCCCGCGCATGCGGGCCGCGATCACATCGTCCAGCGCCGGTTCCTGGCTCTGTGCCACCTCGTCGAGCGACCAGCGGAACGGCCCGGTGAGCCGGAACAGCGGGTCGGTCATGTTCAGGTCGCGGAAGAAGAAGAACACGACCTTGGGACGCACACCGCTGGGGATGAGCAGGTTCTTGAACGCGAGATACCAGTACGCGGAGCCCGTCCCGGCGCGATCGAGGAAGGCGACGTCCTCACCGAGCAGCCCTGCCAGATAGCCGGCGTCGATGCGCGTGCCGAGCATCGAATCTCCGATGAACACGTAGGAGGGACGCAGGCGCTGCAGGTCCTTGATCCGGTCGGGCCTGAACGCCGTCCGGACGCGCGAGGACTCGAGCGCCGGCAGGTAGCTCGGCTCGGCCGTGTCGGTGGACACCCACGACATCAGCGGATGCCACAGCAGCGGGACGACGGCCGCGGCGACGACGAGCGCGAGGAGACGGAACACCCCGCGGCGTGACCATTCGGCCGGCGGTTTGCGGGGGAGTTCGTGCGGATGGGGCGGCGGGAGAGGCGATTCGGACACGTACGGCCGAGGAAGTATAACCGGACGGGAACGTCAGGCGGGCATCGAGCGCCGACGCTACACGTCGAGTTCTTCGGCCTGTTCGGCGCGGTCCATGATGAAGCGGAACCGCGCGGAGGCATCCTTGCCCATCAGCTCGTTGATGACCCGGTCGGTGACCAGCTGGTCGGCGATCGTCACGCGGAGCAGCCGGCGCGTCTTCGGGTTGAGGGTCGTGTCCCACAACACCTTGGGCATCATCTCGCCGAGGCCCTTGAACCGCGTGATCTCGGGCTTGGCACGCCCGGTGACCTTCCGCACGATCGCGTCGCGCTGCGCATCGTCCTGAGCCCAGAACGTTTCCTTGCCGACGTCGATGCGGTAGAGCGGCGGCTGGGCGAGATACACGCGTCCGGCGGCGATGAGCTGCGGCATGTGCCGGTAGATGAACGTGAGCAGCAGCGTGGAGATGTGGTGCCCGTCCGAGTCGGCGTCGGCGAGGAGGATCACCTTGCCGTACCGCAGCCGCGCGATGTCGAAATGCTTGCCGACGCCACACCCGAGCGCGGTGACCAGGTCGGCGAGTTCCTTGTTCTCGAGCACCTTCGCCGTGGACGCGCTCTCCGTGTTGAGCACCTTGCCGCGGAGGGGGAGGATGGCCTGTCGAACGCGGTCGCGCCCCTGCTTGGCCGAACCGCCGGCCGAATCGCCTTCGACGATGAACAACTCGCTGAGCCCGCGATTGGTGGTGGTGCAGTCGGACAGCTTGCCCGGCAGCGTCAACCGGTGGGCCGTCGCGGTCTTGCGCGTGACCTCCTGCTGCGCGGCGCGACTGGCCTCGCGGGCGCGGGCCGCGAGAATGACGCGTGCGACGATTGCCTCGGCAATCGAGATGTTGTGATTGAGCCAGTGCTCGAGCGCCGGGCGGACGAGACCGTCCACGGCCGACAGCACTTCGGGGTTGTTCAGGCGGTCCTTTGTCTGCCCCTGGAACTGCGGCTCCTCCACGAACACGCTGAGCACGCCAATCAGCCCTTCACGAAGGTCCTCGGCCGTCAGGGTGACGCCCCGGGGTGTGAGGTTGTGCGTGTCGATGAAGTTGCGCATCGCCTTGCCGAGGCCGGCGCGCAGTCCGTTCTCGTGCGTACCGCCAGAGCCGGTCGGGATGCCGTTCACGTAGCTGCGGAGATGCTCGTCGGTGGACTCGGTCCACTGCAGCGCCAGGTCGAGCCGGAGTGCGCCCTCACGCGAGACGACGAATGCCGTGTCGTGCACCGGCCGCGCGCCGCGATCGCCGACGAGCTTCTTCAGGTAATCGGCGATGCCGTTCGAGTGGTTGTAGGTGACCTTCTGTCGCGTCACCTCGTTGTCGAACGTGATCTTCAGGCCGCGGTGCAGGTAGCTCGCGATTTCCAGGCGCTGCGCGATGATGTCGGCATCGAACTCGATCTTCGGGAAAATCGTCGCGTCCGGATGGAAGTAGACAGTCGTGCCCGTACCGCGCGCGGGGCCGAGCTTCTTCACGGCCCCTTGCGGGACGCCCTGCCGGAAGCGGAGTTCCCAGAGCGCGCCGTCCCGTTTGACCGTCGCGACGAGGTCCTTCGACAGTGCGTTGACCACGCTGGCGCCCACACCATGCAGGCCGCCCGAGGTCTTGTAGTTGCCCTGCTCGAACTTGCCCCCGGCGTGCAGCACCGTGAAGATGATCTCCAACGCCGTCTTCTTCGTCTTCGCATGCACGTCAACGGGAATGCCGCGGCCATCGTCGGTGACGGTGATGGAACTGCCGTCGGCGTGCAGCGTCACGCCGATGTGCGTGGCGTGCCCGTTCATCGCCTCGTCGATGGCGTTGTCGACGATCTCCCACACCAGGTGGTGCAGGCCGGAGGCGCCGACGCCGCCGATGTACATGCCGGGGCGTTTACGGACGGGCTCGAGCCCCTCGAGGACGGTGATGTCTTTCGCGGTGTAGGACGTGCTCATTCGGGGGGATCGCGGGCCTGCGGCCTGCAGCCTACCTGAGGCAGCGGAGGACCCGAGCAAGGATACGGCAGACGTACAGAAAGCGAAAGGCGGGAAGCGCTGCGCGCCTCCCGCCTTTCCCTGTACCGGGCTCGTCCGCCGGCCTGGAGCCTTTGTGAACTCGCGGGCTCTTCGACCGCCGACGGCCGATTGCCGAAGGTCGGCCCTTGCGCCTACTTGATGAACAGCATCTCGCGGTAGGTGGGGAGCGGCCATTCGTTGGAGGGGACGACGCACTCGATCGCATCGCCGACTTCGCGCAAGGCCGTCATCGCCGGGACGACCTTGTCGCGCATGTACTTCGCGTGACGATGGCTGTCGCCATTGCCTTCATGGGCCAGGGCCTTCTGGAGGGCCACCGTCCGCTGCTTGAAGGTGTCCACGAGGCGGCTCACCTCGGTGAGGAGCTTCTTGGCCTCCTTGCTCTGGACACCAGCCGCCTTGCCCGCGGCGACGGCGTTGCCCACCTGCGTCAGGTAGCCGAGCGCTGCCGGCAGGACATAGCGGTTGGCCATCAGCACCATCGTCTGCGCCTCGATGTTGATGGTCTTGATGTAGGCCTCGAAGTTGATCTCGAGTCGCGCCTCGAGCTCGCGCCTCGTGAGCACCTTGTACGTCTCGAACAGACGCACCGCTTCCTCCGTGGCGAGTTCCGGGAGGGCGTCAACCGTGTTTCGCAGGTTCAGCAGGCCACGCTTGCCGGCCTCCTTCTGCCAGGCGTCGGCGTAGCCGTTGCCGTTGAAGATGATCCGCTTGCTCTCCTTGGTGATCTTCACCAGGAGCTTGCCGATGGCCTCCTCGAGCTCGGCGCCGCCGGCCGTGGCCTTCTCGAGTTCGGTGGCGATGTAGTCGAGCGACTCGGCCACCGCGACGTTCAGCACGATGTTCGGGAACGCGATGCTCTGGTTGGACGACACCGCGCGGAACTCGAACTTGTTGCCGGTGAAGGCAAACGGGCTGGTGCGGTTGCGGTCGCCGGCATCACGCGGCAGCTTCGGCAGCACGTCCACGCCGGTCTCGAGCAGCCCGCCCTGCGTCGTGCTGCGGGCGGCACCCTTTTCGATCTGCTCGAAGATGCTCGTGAGCATGTCGCCGAGGAAGACCGAGATGATGGCGGGGGGCGCCTCGTTGGCGCCGAGCCGGTGATCGTTGCCGGCACTGGCCACGCTCATGCGCAGCAGTCCCTGGAAGCGGTTCACCGCGCGCAGGACCGCCGCGCAGAACACGAGGAACTGCATGTTGTCGTGCGGCGTGTCGCCCGGGTTCAGGAGGTTGTTGCCCTCACTGTCGGAGAGGCTCCAGTTGACGTGCTTCCCCGAGCCGTTGACGCCGGCAAACGGCTTCTCGTGGAGCAGGCAGGCGAGGCCGTGCTTCGGGGCCACCCGCTTGAGCGTCTCCATGACCATCATCTGGTGGTCGGTGGCGACGTTGGCCTGCTCGAAGATCGGCGCGATCTCGTACTGGCTCGGGGCGACCTCGTTGTGGCGGGTCTTGACGGGCACGCCAATCGCGTACAACTCGTCCTCCACCTCACGCATGCAGGCCAGCACGCGCTCGGGGATGGTGCCGAAGTACTGGTCCTCCATCTCCTGGCCCTTTGGCGGGCGCGCGCCGAAGAGCGTACGGCCGGCGCCGATCAGGTCGGGCCGGGCGTAGTAGAAGTGGGCGTCGATCAGGAAGTACTCCTG
>JAEZCY010000025.1 GCA_023429845.1 Acidobacteriota bacterium | reverse complement strand
TCACGAGCGTGTTCCCCGGGCGGCGGACGTCCCACCACCTCGCCGTTCGACGTCACGATCGTGAACGGGTCGCACGGGGCCTCGGCCGGCCGTTCGCGGACCACTCCGGCATCCGTCGGCGGTCGTCCCGGTTCTCGGCGGAGGCGGTGAGGACCGGCGGTCCATTCTCACGCCCCCGGAATCGGAACGACGACCGATGCCCGCTTCCCCCGAACTCCGCGTCGGCCTGACCCAGTTCCGCTGCGGCGACGACCCGGCCCGAAACGTCGACCACGCGGAGGCGATGGTCCGCGAAGCCGTCCGGCAGGGGGCGAACGTCGTCTGCCTGCCGGAACTGTTCCGCAGCCGGTACTTCTGCCAAACCGAGGAACACCGGTTCTTCGACCTCGCCGAGCCGATCCCGGGGCCGACCTCCGAGCGGATGGGCCGGCTGGCGAAGGAACTCGGGGTCGTGCTCTTGGCGAGCCTGTTCGAGCGGCGGGCGGCGGGCGTGTATCACAACACGCTCGCCGTGTTCGCGGCCGACGGCTCGCCGATGGGCCTGTACCGGAAGATGCACATCCCGGACGACCCGCTGTTCTACGAGAAGTTCTACTTCACACCGGGCGACCTCGGCTTCCAGGTGCACAAGACGACGCGCGGCAACGCCGGCGTGCTGGTGTGCTGGGACCAGTGGTTCCCGGAAGCGGCGCGCCTCACCGCGCTGCAGGGCGCCGAGTTCCTCTTCTATCCGACGGCGATCGCCTGGCTGCCCGGCGAGGCCGAAGAGATGAACCTGGCCCAGCACCAGGCATGGGAGACGGCGCAGCGGGCCCACGCCATCGCCAACGGCGTGTTCGTGGTGGCGGTCAACCGCGTTGGCGCCGAGGGACAGCTGCAGTTCTGGGGACAGTCGTTCGTCGCCGATCCGTTCGGACGGATCCTGGCGAAGGCCTCGGCGACTGAAGAGGAGATCCTGATCGTCGAGTGCGATCTCTCGCTGATCGAGAAGACGCGCCAGAACTGGCCGTTCCTGCGCGATCGCCGCATCGACGCCTACGCGCCGCTGACGCAGCGCCTGATCGAGTCGTGACGTCGCCGCGCACGCCCGCCGCACTCGGCTACCGCATGCCGGCCGAGTGGCACCCGCACGCCGCCACCTGGCTCACATGGCCCAAGGACCCGGTGACGTGGCCTGATCGGGTGCCCGAGGTGCAGGACATCTTCCTGCAATTCATCGAGGCCCTGACGCCGCACGAGCGCGTCTGCCTGCTCGTCGACGACGACGGGGTGGCCGAGGAGGTGCAGGCCCGGTGCAGGGGCCGCGCCCTCGATGCGGCCAACCTGCAGCTGATCGCCATCGAGACGGCGGATTCGTGGATCCGCGACTACGGCCCGAACTTCGTGCTCGGACCGGCCGGGCAACTGGCCTTCAACCACTGGGGTTTCAACGCGTGGGGCGGGAAGTACGACGCGCTCCTGCGCGACGCGTCGATCCCGGCCCGCCTCGACGTGCTGAAGGATGTCGAGCGGTTCGAGCCGGGCATCGTCCTCGAAGGCGGATCGATCGACGTCAACGGCGCGGGAAGCGTGCTCACGACCGAGCAGTGTCTGCTCAACCCGAATCGGAACCCCGGCACGTCCCGTGACGAACTGGAGCGCTACCTGCGCGAGTACCTCGGTGTGCAGCAGGTGATCTGGCTGGGTGACGGCATCGAGGGCGACGACACCGACGGGCACATCGACGACATCACGCGGTTCGTCGGGCGCGACACGATCGTCACCGCCATCGAACCCGACCCTGCCGATGCCAATCACGGGCCGCTGATCGACAACCTCGCGCGGCTGCGCGCCAGCCGGCAAGCCGATGGCGCCCCCTGGCGCATCGTCGAACTGCCGATGCCGGGGTATGTCATGGCCGACGGCGACCGGCTGCCGGCCAGTTACGCGAACTTCTACATCGCCAACCGCGTGGTGCTGGCGCCCATGTACCGCCACGCCAACGACGCCGTGGCCACCGCCATCCTCCAGGAGTTGTTCCCGGCGCACCGCATCGTGCCTATCCAGTGCGAGGCGCTCGTGTGGGGCATGGGTTCGATCCACTGCGTCACCCAGCAGCAGCCCCTCAGCCACACGTAAGGGAGGGACCGCTCTCCGAGCGGTCCGTCTGCGCCATCACACGTCAGGGAGGACCGCTCTCCGAGCGGTCCGTCTGCGCCCCCACACGTCAGGTAGGGACCGCTCTCCGAGCGGTCCGTCTGCGTACATCTCACGTCAGGCAGGGACCGCTCTCCGAGCGGTCCGTCTGCGTACATCTCTTATCTCGCTGCGCAGACGGACGGCTGGGACAGCCGTCCCTACCTGACTCACGGTGTACACTGCGAAGGCTCTACCGTCATCGATTCACAGCGAGGTCATGTCGCAGATGCAAGTCATCCGTTCCCCGAAGGTGTACGACGTGGTCGTCGTCGGCTCGGGCGCTGGCGGCGGCGTGGCCGCCAAGGTGCTGACCGAGGCTGGCGCCGAGGTGTGCATGCTCGAAGCCGGCCCCGTGTGGGACCAGGCGCGAGACGGCAAGATGTTGGGCTGGCCCTACGAGTCGCCGCGGCGCGGGGCGCCGACCGAGCGGCCGTTCGGGGAGTTCGACGCGGCCTGGGGCGGATGGGAACTGCCTGGCGAGCCGTACACCTCGGCGCCGGGTTCGCAGTTCGACTGGTTCCGCGCCCGCATGCTGGGCGGCCGCACCAACCACTGGGGGCGCATCTCGCTGCGGTGGGGGCCGGATGACTTCCGGCGCAAGAGCCTCGACGGCCTCGGCGACGACTGGCCGATCACCTACGACGACATCCGGCCGTATTACGACAAGCTCGACGAGTTCGTCGGCATCTTCGGGTCGAACCACGCCGCGGAAACCGGCCTGCACAACGAGCCCGACGGCAAGTTCCAGCCGCCGCCGCTGCCGCGTGCCTACGAGCTGTACTTCAAGCAGTCGGCGGATCGCCTGAAGATCGCCTGCGTCCCGTCGCGTCTGTCGATCCTTACGCGTCCGCTGAACGGCCGCGCCGCCTGCCATTACTGCGCGCAGTGCGGGCGCGGCTGCACGACGCACTCCAACTTCCAGTCGCCGACGGTGCTGATTCCGCCGGCCATGAAGACGGGCAAGCTCACCATCGTCGCCGATGCGATGGCACGGGAGGTGCTCAGCAACGCCGAGGGCCGCGCCACCGGTGTGTCGTACGTGGACACGAAGACGGGCGAGGAGAGGACGGTGTCCGGCCGCATCGTCGTGCTCGCTGCCAGCGCCTGCGAGTCGGCGCGCCTGCTGCTCAACTCGAAGTCGGCGCGCTTCCCGAATGGCCTCGCCAACGGCAGCGGCGTCGTCGGTCGCTACCTGACCGATTCCACAGGGGCGAGCCTCTCGGGGTTCATCCCGAAGATGGTCGGCATGCCGATGCACAACGAGGACGGCACCGGCGGCATGCACCTGTACATGCCCTGGTGGCTGAACAACGTCAAGGACAAGCTGCCGTTCCCGCGCGGCTACCACATCGAACCCGGCGGCGGCCGGCGCATGCCGGGCTTCGGGTTCATGAGCGGCATGGAGCGGCACCCCGGCAGCACGGGCGGCGGCTACGGCAAGGGCCTGAAGGACGAGTATCGGCGGCTGTGGGGCGCGACGATCGGCTTTGCCGGGCGCGGCGAGATGGTGCCCAACGCCGACACCTACATGGACATCGACCCGGACGTGGTGGACAAGTGGGGCATCCCGGTGCCGCGCTTCCACTGGAAGTTCGGTGATGCCGAGCGCCTGCAGGCCAGGCACATGATGGAGACGTTCAAGGCGCTGATCGAGGACATGGGCGGCACCGTGCTCGGCCGCATCCCGGGAGCAGACGAGGACTACGGTCTCGCCGCGGGCGGCCGCATCATCCACGAGGCCGGCGTGGTGCGCATGGGCAGCGACCCGAACACCTCGGCGCTCAATCAGTACTGCCAGGCGCACGAGGTGAAGAACCTGTTCGTCGCCGATGCCGGCCCGTTCGTGTCGCAGGCCGACAAGAACCTCACCTGGACGATCATGGCGCTCGCGTGGCGCACCTGCGAGTACATTGCCGAGCAGCGCAAGGCGCTCTCGATCTAGGCACGACTGCACGCAGGCCGCGGGCTGCGGGCTGCGGGCAAGACTCCGAAGCCGGTACTGAGAGACTCACGATGGAGAAACTGAATCGACGCAAGGCGCTCCAGGTGCTCGGCGCCGCTCCCGCGCTCGCCGGCATCGCCTGGACCGACGCGGAAGCGCAGCAGGCGCACCAGCACGCGCAGCAGGCCCGACGCAGCGCCGCCGCCGCCAAGGCGGTCTACAAGCCGAAGTACTTCACCCCGCACGAGTACGCGACGGTGACCGCCTTCGCCAACCTGATCATCCCGAAGGACGAGCGTTCGGGCAGCGCGAGCGACGCGGGCGTGCCCGAGTTCATCGACTACATGATGGTGGACCAGCCGCAGCGCCAGCTGCTGATGCGTGGTGGCATCCGCTGGGTGGATTCGGAGTGCCGGAAGCGCTACGGGCAGCCGTTCGTGAAGTGCACGGCAGCACAGCAGACCGAGCTGTGCGACGCACTCGCGTATCCGGCCAAGGCCCGGCCCGAACACTCCCACGGCGTGCGGTTCTTCACGGCGATGCGCGACCTCAGCGCGACGGGCTTCTTCACCAGCCGCATCGGCATCGACGATCTCGAGTACAAGGGCAACACGTTCGTGCCGACGTGGACCGGTGCGCCGAAGCCGGCGCTCGATCACCTGGGCGTGAGCTACGAGCCGCTGATGCACTGGTACAAGGAGTCGGTGTAGGAGTCGGCTACGTACGTTCGTACTCGGCTCGTAGCTGCCGGGCCTCGCCCGGCAGGCTGCGCGTCGCGCCCGGCGCTGGTGTACCCTACCCGCATGTTCCTCCGCTTTTCTGCCCTCGCCGTGGGCGCACTCGCGCTCGCTGCAGGCCCACTGCTGTTCGCGCAGGCTCCCGCGCCGAAGAAGGACGTCTCGAAAATCTGGGGCGAGGTCTGCGCCAGCTGCCACGGGCCCAAGATGGAGGGCGCCCAGGCGCCGTCGATGCTGGACGACGTGTGGACGTCGGGCAACGGCGACGACGCGTCCCTGGCGGCGGTGATCAAGAACGGCCGCGTGGACAAGGGCATGCCCGCCTTCGGCGGACTCCTCAGCGACGAGGACGTGCGCGCGATGGTCGTCTACATCAGGGAGACCGCCGGCAAGGCCAGGACGGCCGGCACGACGTTCGCGGCGCCCGCTCCCAACGTCGTCGTCCGCAGCGAGAAGCACACGTTCATGCTCGAGACCGTGGTCGAAGGGCTGAGCGCGCCATGGGGCCTCGACTTCCTGCCCGACGGCCGCATGCTGATCACAGAGAAGGGCGGCACGCTGCGCATCGCCGACGCGAAGGGCGCGCTCGCGCCCGAACCCGTGCAGGGCGTCCCGGCGGTGTGGTCGAAGGGGCAGGGCGGCCTGCTCGACGTCGCCGTTCACCCGCAGTATGCGCAGAACGGCTGGATCTACCTGTCCTACAGCGATCCGGGCGCCGACGACTCGGCGATGACCGCGATCATCCGCGCGAAGCTGAAGGGCAATGCGCTCGCCGACGTGCAGCAGGTGTTCAAGATGCCGCCGGCGCTGTACAAGACGGCCGGCGTGCACTTCGGGTCCCGCTTCGTGTTCGACGGCAAGGGCCACCTGTTCTTCTCCATCGGCGATCGCGGCCAGATGAAGGACGCGCAGGACATCACCCAGCCCAACGGCAAGGTCCACCGCATCAACGAGGACGGCAGCATCCCGACGGACAACCCGTTTGTCGGCAAGCCCGGAGCCGTGGAAAGCATCTGGAGCTACGGGCATCGCAATCCGCAGGGCCTCGTCCTGCATCCCTCCGGCGTGCTCTACGACGTGGAGCACGGCCCCCGCGGTGGCGACGAGCTCAACGTCGTCGAGAAGGGGAAGAACTACGGCTGGCCGGTGATCACCTACGGCATGAACTACAACGGCACGCCGATGACCGACAAGACGGCCGCGCCCGGCATGGAGCAGCCGATCGCCTTCTGGGTGCCGTCGATTGCCGTGGCCTCGATCGACGTGTACACCGGCAGCCGCTTCCCTGCCTGGAAGGGCAACCTGTTCCTCGGATCGCTGGCCGCGCAGGAACTCCGGCGATTGGAGGTGGACGGCACCACGGTGAAGCAGGAGGTGCTGTTCAAGAACGTCGGCCGCCTGCGCGACCTGGTGATGGGCCCGGACGGCGCCATCTACGTCGCGTTCAACCAGCCGGATCGCATCGCGCGGATCGTGCCGGCGTCGGCCGGCACCGCAGCCGCCCGCTAGCGCTGGCGGAAGGCGTCCTCCGCATGGCCCCTTCCGTTCCCCTTTCGCTCGATCGCGGCGAGCCCGGGATCTTCGACGTCACGACGGCAGCGCCCGGCCCGGCCGGGCAGCTGCCATTCACGCCGGACGACCTGCGTGAGCGGCCGAGCGGCGACCTTTTCGGCTGGTCGCTCGACGTCGGCATGGGCTGGTCGCCTGGTGCGCTGCGCCAGCCGCAGATGCTGCTCCTGAGCACGCTCGGCGGCATGCGCGAGCCCGACGGCCGTCCCCTGGCGCTCGGGTATCACACCGGACACTGGGAAGTCGGCCTCCTGATGCGTGAGGCGGCGCTGACGTGCCGCGCGACCGGCTGGACGCCATTCGCCGGCTTCTGCACCGACCCCTGCGACGGCCGTTCGCAGGGCACCGCCGGCATGTTCGACAGCCTGCCGTATCGCAACGACGCCGCGACCGTGCTCGGGCGCCTGATCCGATCGCTGCCGACCCGTTCGGCGGTGCTTGGCGTGGCCACCTGCGACAAGGGACTGCCGGCCATGCTCATGGCCGTTGCCGGCGCGGGCGACCTGCCGGTGGCCATCGTGCCCGGCGGCGTCACGCTGCCGCCCTCCGACGGCGAGGATGCGGGCACCGTCCAGACCATCGGCGCGCGCTTCTCGCACGGGCTCATCTCGCTCGAGGAAGCCGCGGCGCTGGGCTGCCGGGCCTGCGCCTCCCCTGGCGGCGGATGCCAGTTTCTCGGCACCGCTGCCTCGGCCCAGGTCGTGGCCGAAGCGCTGGGCCTGTCGCCTCCGCACAGCGCCCTTGCGCCGTCAGGACAGGCGATCTGGCTCGATGGCGCGGCACGCGCGGTATACGGGCTGCAGGCACAGCGGGAGGCGGGTATATCGGCCGCCACGCTCGTGACCGACGCGTCCATCAGGAACGCGATGGTGGCGCACGCGGCGTTCGGCGGATCGACGAACCTCCTGCTGCACGTGCCCGCGATTGCCCACGCCGCGAAGGTGCGGCGGCCTGGCATCGAGGAGTGGGCCGCGATCAACCGCGCGGTGCCACGCCTCGTCGATGCGCTGCCGTCTGGACCGCATCCAACGGTTCGCGTCCACCTGGCGGGTGGCGTGCCGGAGGTGCTGCTGCACCTGCGCGCGCTCGGCTTGCTCGAAACGGCTGTGCCGACCTGCACCGGTCTCACGCTCGATCAGGTGCTGGACTGGTGGCAGGACAGCGAACGCCGCGTGCGGTGCCGGCGCATCCTGCAGGAGCGCGACGGCGTGGACCCGGATGCGGTGATCGTGCCGCCGGCGAGGGCAGCCGCGGCCGGACTTGCGAGCACCGTCTGCTTCGTGCGCGGCACGCTGGCACCGGAGGGAGGCGTGGTGAAGAGCACCGCCATCGCCCGTGAGTTGCTCGACGAACACGGCGTCTTCCATCACGTCGGGCCGGCGCGCGTGTTCACGAGCGAGGCCGAGGCGATCCGCGCCATCAAGGCGCGCCACGGGCAACCGCTCCTGCCCGGCGAGGTCGTGGTGGTGGCCGGCATCGGGCCGATGGGCACCGGGATGGAAGAGG
Source organism: Acidobacteriota bacterium (assembly GCA_023429845.1). GTDB lineage: Bacteria > Acidobacteriota > Vicinamibacteria > Vicinamibacterales > Vicinamibacteraceae > Luteitalea. Next base: position 18,256 of record JAEZCY010000025.1, on the reverse strand, counting down.
TCTATCAGGTCACGTCCGCGCTGAAGCATCTCCCGGCATTCCACGGCACGCCGCTCATCACCGATGCGAGGTTCTCCGGCGTGTCCACGGGGCCGTGCGTCGGGCACGTCGGGCCGGAAGCGCTGGCCGGCGGCCCACTCGGACGCCTGCGCGACGGCGACATGGTGCGCGTGGTCATCGACACGCGGGCGCTGACGGGGAGCATCGATCTCGTGCGCGAGGACGAGGCTACCCACTCGTTCGTGCCCGACCACGAGACGCTGGCGAGCCGCACGCCCCACCCGGCGCTCGCGCCGCACCCGGAACTGCCCGACGCCACGCGCCTGTGGGCGGCGTTGCAGAGCGCCAGCGGCGGCACGTGGGGTGGCTGCGTTTACGATGTGGACGCGATCACCGAGCGGTTGAAATAGCCTGCGGCCTACGGCCTGCCCATCAAAGGGCGAGAGCCTCGCGCTCAGGCGACGTGCCACGCCCTCTCGTAGGCTGTAGGCTTGCAGGCTGCAGGCGTGAACCGTTCGCGAGGACTCCGCGCAACCACGCTCGCAGGCCGACGACCGACCTGTCCGCCGAAGCCTGGGCGGAGGCGGAATGACGAAGGCCACCTGGACACTTCTCATGCATGCATCCGATCCGTCCCGCCGTCGATTCCTCCAGTCCACCGGCCTCTCCCTCGCGGCGGCCTCGCTTGCCGGCACGCGTGTCGCGGCGCAGCCGCGCCTGCCGGGCCCGCCCGAGAAGAAGCTGGGCTACGCCATCGTCGGGCTCGGCAGCCTGTCGATCAACCAGATCCTGCCGGCCTTCGCGTATTGCCGGCATGCGCGTCCAACCGCGCTCGTGAGCGGCGATGCCGCGAAGGCGAAGACGCTGGCGGCGGCGTACGGCGTGCCCGAGAGTGGCATCTACAGCTACGACACGTACGACCGGATCAAGGACAACCCCGACGTCGACATCGTGTACGTCGTGCTGCCCAACAGCATGCACCGCGAGTACACCGTGCGGGCGCACGAGGCCGGCAAGCACGTGCTCTGCGAGAAGCCGATGGCCAACACGCCGCAGGAGTGCGAGCAGATGATCGCCGCGGCGAAGGCGGCCGGCAGGAAGCTGATGATCGGCTATCGCCTGCGCTACGAGCCGTACAACATGGCGATGATCGACATGGTACGCAACCAGGAGTTCGGCAAGCCGAAGGTCCTGCTGTGCGAGGCCGGCTTCAGCATCGGCAACCCGAACCAGTGGCGCCTGAAGAAGGCACTGGCCGGCGGCGGCTCCCTGATGGACATCGGCGTCTACGCGCTCAACGCCGCGCGGTATCTCTCCGGTGAAGAGCCCGTGGCGATCAACGCCATGGAGTACACGACACCGGGCGATCCGCGATTCGCCGACGGCGTGGAGGAGACGATCAACTTCCAGCTGCGGTTCCCCAGCGGCCTGCTCGCCAACTGCGTCTCGAGTTACGGCGTCGGCCTGAACCGCTTCCGCGTGCATGCCGAGAAGGGCTCGTTCGAACTCGAGCCCGCCTTGAGCTACACCGACCTGCGCATGCGCGTCATCCGCGGCAACACCGTGGAACTGCGCTCGCTGCCCGAACGGAACCACTTCGCGGCCGAGATGGATCACCTTGCCGAGTGTGTGAAGAGTGACAGCGAGCCGCGCACGCCGGGCGAGGAGGGGCTGAAGGACCTGCGCGCGATGATGGCGATCTACGAGGCGGCCAGGACGGGGAAGACGGTGGCGATGTAGGGCGGGTCTCGGGTCAGTACGTAACCGACGGGCCCTGCCCGAGTGCGCGCCTTACCGCGACCGCCACGCGAACGTTGCGACGAGCGGGCGATGGTCCGAGAGCCGCGACGAGGCGTCCGGTCGTATGGCGAGGCGCGCGAGTTGCTCGGGAGCCAGGTCGGCCGAATCGAGCACATGCCCCTCGCGCAGCTCGAGTGCGTGCGGGTCGTATAGCAGGAAATCCATCGGACGCGACGGATAGGGCGTGCCGCGCCCGTCCCATGTCCACGTCTCGGTGCCGTCGAGGTGCGTGAGTTCCGCCGCCAGCAGCCCTCGATGCGGAGCGGGATACGGCCCTGCGAGAATCACCAGCGGCACCGGCGTGTTCACCAGGTTCAGGTCTCCGGCGACGATCAGGCCATCCACCTGCGTGCGCGACAGCACCCGAGCGACGCGTCTCCGGATCTCGCGGGTCTCCACCAGTCGCCGTTCCTCCTGCCAGCTGTCCGGCGTGTCGCCGCAGCACTGCAGATCGACGACCACCACCAGCAGGCGCCGCGCACCTGCCTGCACGATGGCCCCGCTGAGCGGGATGCCGTCGTCCATGGTGTAGACCGGCCGCGCCTGATTGGCCGCGACCATGCGGGCCTGCAGGCGAGCGCGGTCCGCCGGCGGGTATGGCACCGGTCCCGCGAGTTCGGGAAGCCGCTCGAGTGGCAGTCGGCTGGCAATCACGCCGCGCTGCCGCCCGCCGCTTTCGCCCACCACCAGTTGCCATTGCCGCGCACCCGCCGACGCCACGGGCGCAAGCGCCTCTGCCAGCGGGGCGCCCGCGAGCGTGGGCAGCACCTCGTCCAGCAGCAGGATGTCGGCCCGCGCCTGCGTGAGGTGTGCGCGGAAGGCGTCCAGATCGCGTACGAAGGCGCTCTCGCCGACGTTCCACGCGAGGACGCGCAGTTGGGCGTCGGTGGCGGTGGCCCCGGCCGGGGCCGACGGCGAGAGCCGCGCGCGCGCACCGGGTGCGCAGGCAACGGCAAGCGCGAGCAGTGCAGCGGCCAGCACGGCAGGTCGAGTCGATCGGGCCACGAAGGTCGGCATTGTCGCGATTCTACGAGGCGGCGCGCCGATGGTCACCGTGGAGTGTCGAGGGGTAGCTCGTTCAACTCCGCTCGTGCGGCTCGCCACGTCGGCAGGTGCATGTCCAGGATTGCGACGAATTGCATCGGTAGGGTATGGCTCTCAACCCTGGTCGACGGTCCTCCGCCCCGGTGAGAGCGCGACGACGCCGTCCTGCGTTCGGCGCTCGGAACGTGGCCGGTCAGGCCGCCGTTCGGCTCGCCGCTGCAGTCATGTCCGGCGTGATGTCCTGCGGCTCGAGGCGGACGACGCGGCCGTCCTTCCAGATGACCGCGTACTGGCCCAGCCGGCGCTTCCGATCGAGGGCCTGCGCGACGGCAGTCCTCAGGGCGGCCAATTCGCGCGCAAACTGCGGGGGAACCGTCGCCGGATGTCGGCCTCGGGGATGCCGTGACCGCCGTGCGCGACACGCTCAGCGACGCGCTGGAGCGACAGATCGACGCCGTGCAGGGCCAGATCAGAGCAGGTCGACGCGCCAGCCCTCGCCGCGCAACTGCCGGACCAGCCTCAGATGTCCGCGACCCGCCAGTGTCGTCTCGAACGCGAAGTCCCGCCGCTCGGCGACGTGCTCGCGGATCTGTCTCAGGAACAGCCGGCTCGCCGCCACCTGACGTTGCTCGGGCGCCAGCGGCGACCGCCCGGCGGCAATCAGGTCGGCGTTGACGAAGACGCTGCGATCGCGGCGTCCACGGCGGCGAGGAAGCTGCCGCACCCGCAGACCACCGCCTGTAGGTAGGCTGCAGGCCACAGGCTGCAGGCTGCAGCCGCAGCCTCCAAACCGGAAAGCCCCTGCCCGCGCACCTGTGGCACGCTGGCGGCGTGACGGTCTTGCGCACGGTGGTGCGCCTTGCTCATACGCAGCCCTACGAATGGACCTCCATGCGCGCGTGGCTGGCCGCGCGGGCGATTCCGGGCGTCGAGCACGTGAGCGACGATGGCTATGCGCGCACGGCCCGTATCGACAACGCGTGCCTCGTCGTGCACGTGCGGCACCGGCCCCACGCGACCAGCTTCGAGATGACCGTCCACGCATCGGGGACGGTCGATGTGCGCGAGGTGTCGGCGCGTGTGTGCCGCGTGCTCGGCATCGATCGCGACGTCTCGGCGGCAGCAGCGCACCTCGCGCAGGACCCGCGACTCGCGTCGGCGCTCGCGCGACACCCTGGGCTGCACGTGCCGGGCGGCTGGGACCCGTTCGAGCTGGCCGTGCGTGTCGTGCTCGGGCAACAGGTGACGATCGCTGCCGCGCGACGCCTCGCGTCGGATCTGGTCGGCGCGTGCGGCACGCCCTTGCCGGCGCAGCTCTGCGAACCCGGATTGACCCGCATCTTCCCCCGGCCGCATGAGATGGCGTCGGCCGACCTGAGCCTCCTGCGCATGCCCGCTGCCCGCCGCGCGACGCTGCGGGCGCTGGCCGACGCGGCGGTCGCGGATCCGGGGCTGCTGCAACCCGAGGCCTCGCTGGACACGGCGATCGCACGCCTGCGTGCGGTCAAGGGCATCGGCGACTGGACCGCGCACTACATCGCGCTGCGCGCCTTGCGTCACCCGGATGCGTTCCCGTCCAGCGATGCCGGCCTGCTGCGCGGCGCCGCCCGCGTGCTGGGCGCCCGCCCCTCGCCGGCGGGCCTGCTCGCACGTGCCGAGGCCTGGCGTCCCCACCGCGCGTACGCGGCCCAGCTGCTATGGGCTGAGGACGGCGCTTCGTGAGCAGATCCCCTGGCGTTCACCGCTGTTCCACGTGTTCGCGGCTGCGTGCTACGCTCGCGGCTGTCCCTGCATCCGTCCGACATTCCGAGAGGAGCCTGTCGTGGCCCAGCGCTCGTGTCGCTTCCTGCCCGTGGTGATTGCCGCACTCCTCACGGCCGCCTGCGCACCCGCGCCGAGCAAGCGGCCGCTGCGCACGTCGCCGGTGGACACGGGAGCGGGTACGGTGGAGGCCGCGCGCGACTACCTGCAGGGATTGTGGATGCTGGAGTCGTTCGAACTGTTCCCGCCCGGCCGCGATCCACTCACGGTCAGCGGCAAGGGCCGGCTGATCTACGACGGGTACGCCAACATGACCATGGACGTGCAGCCGACCGAGGGTGTCGTCGCTGCGCTGCAATCGGCTGGCGTGCCGGTGCGGAACGGGCGCGTCGCCATCGCAGGCCGCACGGTCGTGGACATGCAGGCCCGCACGTTGACGTTCGTGCCGGAAGCACAGACGGCGGGCCCACCGGAAGGACCGCTGGCTCTGAGTCGTCCGCGCCACTGGAGCGTGGACGGCGGCGTGCTCACGCTCACCACGCGCGATGACGATGGGCGCGCCATCTCGGTGAGTCGCTGGCGGAAGCAGTAGGGAGGCGGAACGTCGGGGCAGTGCCTCGACGTCCCCCGGGGCCGGCTCGGAGAGCCGGCCCTGCCTCCCGAATCCCGAATCCCGAATCCATCCCGAATCCCGAATCCCGAATCCCGAGTCCCGGTTCTTACTGCCCCTTGCTGATCACCCCGCACGCGATGCGGTCGCCCGCATTGCCCGCCGGGTCCGACTTGTGATCGTCGGCCTTGGCGTGAATCATCAGCGCGGTCCCACCGTTGGCAAACACCGAGTTGGCGCCGCTGCCCAGCGACACCGCCGAATTGGTGATCGTCTTCTCGAGCGAGCCGTCCTGGCCCACCGTGATGTTCGGCATGTCGCCCGCGTGGTGACCGGCAGGGTTCTTCATGCCGTGCTGCTTGCTGGTCGGGTTGAAGTGCGGACCGGCTGACGTGAAGGCCGGGCCCTCGCACTTGGCCACCTGGTGGACGTGGATCGCATGATCGCCCGGCGGCAGGTTCTTCAGCGACAGCGCGATGGAGACGCCGTCCGATGCCGGCGAGAGCATCGCGTGACCGACCGACTGCCCCTTGCCGTCCTTCAGGTCCACATGTATGGGCGAGGTCTGGGCCACGCCGATGAGGCCTGCCGCGAGCACTGTCGCGGCGCCGAAGGCCATGCCGATTTGGAGTCGCATCCGTTTCTCCTTCGAAAAGAGCGCCACCTGGTCAGTTCCAGGTGACCGATTCTCACCATCCTAGTAGACGCCGGGCACCATCGGTCAGACGCGGTGGCTGCAGCCCGTCTGGAAGGCCATGCGAGACGACGCACCGATTGTGAGCGACCGGCCGGGGTGGTACGCTACCAGTGAGGCGAAACAAAAACGAATGTCGCTCCCACGCTCCCGCGCCCAACTCGAAGCGTTGTTGCAGGCCCGTCGGCTGGACGGAACGCTGGCCGGACGCGTGCCCGCCACCGGCCTGATGTCCACGGGGCTGCCGGAACTCGACACCACGCTCGGCGGCGGCTGGCCGCGTGGGCACGTGTCGGAGATCGTCGGCCCTCCATCGTCGGGCCGCACGCGCGTGCTCGTCTCCACCCTGGCGGCGGCCACCACACGCGGCGACGTCGCGGCGTGGATCGACACCGTGGATCGCGGGGATCCTGCTGGCGCGGCATCGGCGGGCGTGCGGTTGTCGCACGTGTTGTGGGTGCGCGGCATGCCGCTGTCGCCGGGTGTGCTGGCGCTGCGTCCGCGGCGTGGCGACCCGGATCTCGCGCACACGGTCGTGCAACGCGCCATCAAGGCCGCCCACCTCGTGGCGCAGGCGGGCGGCTTCGGCATCGTCGTGCTCGATCTCTGCGACATCCCGTCCTGGGTGTTGCGGCAGGTGCCGGCCTCCACGTGGTTGCGGATGCATCGCGCGATCGAGGGGCGCGACACGATGATGGTGGTGCTCGGCGCCGAGCCGATCACCCGCAGTGCCGGTGGCGTCTCGGTACGCGTACAGGGGCGAACGCGCTGGGATGGCGAGAGCGTGCGATCGTGCCGGCTCGCGGGCATGGATTGCGCGCTGCGCGTCGTCAGCAGTCGCGTGGCGCCCGGCGCCACGCGCGAGGTCCAGGTCGCGCTGGCAGGGTAGCCGGCCGATGTTTGCCGCGGTTCATCTCCCATCGCCCCCGGCCGACTCGACGCGTGAGGACATCCTGACGCATCTGTCGGCGATCGCCGGCGACATGACGCCGCGTTGGGAGCGGCTGTCGTCGCGTGACGTCGTGCTCGACGTGTCTGGGCTGCAGCGCATTCTCGGCGGCCCGGAGCAGATCGCCGCCGCCGCCCGTGCGCTGGCCGCCGATCGCCAGCTCGCGGCCTGCGTGGCGATTGCGCCGGCATGGACGACGGCACTCACGCTCGCTGGTGCGGGGGTGCAGGCCATCGTCCCGAGCGGCGGCGCGGCGGCGGCGCTGGCGCCGTTGCCGATCGACGCGCTCGGGGCTGTGCCGGGCGTGCACCTGATGGTCGATGGGCCGTCGCGCCCCCGCCGCCTCGGCGGCGCGGGGAATTACCGCTTGTCGGCGGGGCTCGGTCTCGTCGCCGCACCACCGACGACGCCGTTGGCCGACGACGGGCGCGACGTGGGCGAGGTCGCGTCGATCCGCGTGCCGCCCGGTCGCCCGTGGCCTGACGTGCTGGCGACGTTCGAGCGATGGGGCATTGCCACGTGCGGTGCGCTGGCGCGTCTGCCGGCGGCCGATCTGCATGCCCGGCTTGGCGAGCGCGGCCTGTGGCTGCAACGGCTGGCCGTGGGGATCGACCCGCGTCCGCTCCGTGCGCAACCACCGGACGAGGTGTTTGCCGAAGGCCTCGATCTCGAGTGGCCGATCGACGGGCTCGAGCCGCTGTCGTTCGTGCTCGGGCGTGTGCTCGATCCGGTGTGCGAGCGGCTCGAAGCGCGCGACCGCGCCGCGGCCGTCGTGCGCATCAGGCTGCGGCTCACCGACAGGCAGGTCCATGAGCGCGCCCTGGAACTGCCGGTGCCGGTGCGCGAGGCGCGCGTGCTGCGCACGCTGCTGCTGCTGGATCTCGAGGCGCATCCGCCGCACGCCGCCATCGATCGCGTCGACGTCTCGGTCGATCCCGTCCAGGCGCGCATCGTCCAGTTCTCGCTGCTGCGCAAGGCGCTCCCGTCCGATGACCAGCTGGCGGCGCTGCTGGCGCGGCTCACCGCGTTGATGGGAGAGGGGCGCTGCGGCGCACCGGCGCTTGTCGATTCGCATCGCCCGGGAGACGTGACGGTGGCGCCGTTCACGCCGTCAGGCACCGAGGGCCGCGACACGGGGCAGGCGGCGCTGCTGGCCTCGTTGGGGCTCATGGCCACGCGCGACGCCGGGCGCGCTCGCGAGCACGAACGAGAACCGGCGCAGGAGGGCTGGCTCGACACGGCCGGCTACCACGTGCGTCGGCTGCGGCAGCCGTGGCCCGTCGAGGTGGTCACCGGCGCCGGCCGCGCGCCGCGGGCCATCCGCTTCGGCGTACGGTCGCGCGATACCGCGTACCGCGACGGCCGGGTCGTGCAGGCGGCCGGTCCGTGGCGGTCGTCTGGCGCCTGGTGGCAATCAGCCACCGAACGGGACGGCGCCTGGGATCGCGACGAGTGGGACGTCGCGCTCGAAAGTGGCGCCGCGTACCGCGTCTTCCAGGACCGCACCACGGGGCAGTGGTGGGTCGAGGGGGAGATCGATTAGCGCGTGGAACGGGGAACGAGACGGCGAGTGCCGCGCCTCAGCGCGGCTTCTCGCAGTTGATCATCCACGACACGCCGAAGCGATCCTTCAGCATCCCGAAGCGCTTGGCCCAGAACGTCTCGCCGATCGGCATGATCACCGTGCCGCCCTCGGCCAGTTCGTCGAACACGCGCTCGGCTTCCTCGACCGCATCGATCGACAGCGACACCCAGACGGCGTCTTTCGGGCCATCGCCGCCGGGGCCGTCCGAGCCCATCAGCACGGCGCCCCGCGCCTCGAGCCGCGCGTGCATGATGTTGTCGGCCGGCTGTTCGGGCCCGTCGCCCGCCGGCACGTCGCCGTAGGTGTGCCACTGCACCGTGCCGCCCAGGACCTTCTCGTAGGTCGTGAACGCGTTCCGGCACTGCCCGTCGAAAATCACGTAGGGATTGATCTGCATCGGTTGTCACCTCCGGGTCGGGAACCCGCCACAGTCTACGAGACGCGCACGACGGGGCGGTTTGACAGGGGCTCGGGAATCCCGAATCCCGAATCCAGAATCCCCAATCCCCCCTGCTACGATCTCCCCCGACGTGAGTTCGACCTTCGCTCCACCAGCCACCCTCGAGCACGTGCTCGCGAAGTACTGGGGCTACACGCAGTTCCGTCCGCACCAGCGTGAAGTGATGGACGCGATCCTCCAGGGACGCGACTCGCTGCTCGTGATGCCCACCGGTGGCGGCAAGTCCCTCTGTTTCCAGGCGCCGGCCCTGATCCGCCCCGGCCTGGCCGTCGTCGTCTCGCCGCTCATCTCGTTGATGAAGGACCAGGTGGACGGGCTCAACGCCAACGGCGTGCCCGCCGCCTGCTACAACAGCGCGCTCGACGACGCCCAGAAGCGTGACGTGGTGCGCGACGTCCGCGAGGGCCGCACGCGGCTGTTGTACGTCGCCCCGGAGCGGCTGGTCGGAGACGGCGGCGATCGCTTCGTGCGCTGGCTGGCGCAAACCGGCGTCAGCTTCATCGCCGTGGACGAGGCCCACTGCATCAGCCAGTGGGGACACGACTTCCGTCCGGAGTACCGGCGGCTCGGGCAGATACGCACGCTGCTGCCGCAGGCGAGCATCCATGCGTTCACGGCCACGGCGACCGGCCGCGTACGTCGCGACATCATCGCGCAGCTCGGGCTGCGCTCGGCGCTCGAGGAGGTCGGCTCCTTCGACCGGCCGAATCTGGTCTACCGCGTGCTGTTGCGCGACCAGCTGAAGAAGCAGTTGCTCGACGTGCTGGGCCGCCATCGCGGCGAGGCCGGCATCCTCTACTGTCCGTCGCGCAAGGAGGTGGACGCACTGGCCGCATGGCTGTCGGACGAGGGCTGGCGGGCCGTGCCGTACCACGCCGGGCTCCCCGCCGAGGATCGCGATCGGCATCAGGAGGCCTTCCTCACCGAACAGGCCGACATCGTCGTGGCGACGGTGGCGTTCGGCATGGGCATCCACCGGTCGAACGTGCGCTTCGTCGTGCACACGGCCGCGCCGCAGTCGCTCGAGCACTACCAGCAGGAATCGGGGCGTGCCGGCCGCGACGGGCTCGAGGCCGAATGCGTGCTGATCACGTCGGGCTTCGACTTCATGAAGTGGCGCTCGATGCTCGAGAAGAACGGCGAGTTCACCGACTCGGCGCAGGCGCTCCTGCGCGACATGGAGCGCTACACCGCGAGCACGCTGTGCCGGCATCGACACCTCGTGCAGTACTTCGGCGACACGTACGGTCGTGAGGACTGCGGGGCGTGCGACGTGTGCCTCGGCGAGCTCGAGCTCGTGCCCGAGCCGGTGACGATTGCGCGCAAGGTGCTGTCGTGCGTGGCCCGCGTCGAACAGCGCTTCGGCGCCGGCCACGTGACGATGGTGCTGATCGGCAAGGCGACGTCGGCCGTGGCCTCGCGCGGGCACGAGCAGCTCAGCACGTTCGGCCTGTTCGCGGGCGTACCGGGGAGCGAGGTGCGAGGCTACGTCGAGCAGCTCACGGCGCTCGGCTTCCTGCGGCAGACGCCGGGTGAGTACCCGGTGCTGGTGCTCACGCCGGAGGGGCGCGTGCTGATGCGCGATGGCGCCAGTGCCGAGCCGCTGACGCTCTTCCGCCAGAAGCGGCGGCCGAAGGGCAGCGGTCCGCGGCGTTCGCGGGTGGAGACCGAGTCGTGGCAGGGGGTCAACCGCGGGTTGTTCGAGAAGCTGCGCGACGTGCGGCTGATGCTCGCACGCGCCCGCCGGGTGCCGCCGTACGTGATCTTCCACGACACGACGCTGCGTGAGATGGCTCGCCTGCGACCGCGTACGCCGGAGGCCCTCCGCGACATCTATGGGGTGGGCCAGCGCAAGGCCGAAGATGTGGGGCCTGCCTTCCTGGAGGTCATCATGAAGGCCGATTCCGTGTAAATTCGCCTCTTTACGCTTTCTCTTCGCCGCGCTATCGTCAGCGCATCACTGGCCCCCGCGCGGGCCTTTTTCAGTGACAGCAGCTTCGCCTTTTGTTCTCCTGTCGAACCCCGAACTCCGAACTCCGAACCCCGAATCCCGAGTCCCGAGCCCCGAGCCCCGAGCCCCGAGCCCACCCGCCATGTACGTCGAACTGCACACCGCGTCCGCCTTCTCGTTCCTCGACGGCGCCTCATTGCCCGAGACGCTCGTCGATCAGGCGCAGGCGCTCGGCTACGGCGCGATTGCGCTGCTCGATCGCGACGGCGTGTACGGCGCGCCGCGGTTCTACCAGGCGGCGAAGAAGGCGGGGCTGCGCGCCCTTGTCGGCGCGGAACTCACGATGCAGTCCGGCCCGGCGGCACGTCTGCACGGCACGGCGCCCCTGCACCCGCCCCTCATCTGGCGGCTGCCCGTGCTCGTCGAGTCGTCGGAGGGCTACCGATCGCTGTGCCGGCTCGTCACGCGGATGAAGATGCGCGCAGCCAAGGGACAGGGCGCGCTTACGCTTGCCGATCTCGACGGCGCGGTGCGCGGGCTCGTGGCGATCGTCGGACGGCCGATGCTGGCCGCGGACCGTCATGGCGTGGCCGGGCTGCTGGATCAGGTCATCGGTGTGTTCGGCCGCGCGCAGGTGTACGTGGAGGTGCAGCGGCACCTCACGCGCGACGAGGAGGCGGGCAATCGCGTCCTGATGGCCGCGGCCGAGGCGTACCGCGTTCCGGTGATTGCAACCAATGGCGTGCGGTTCGCCACGCCGGATGCGCGGCCGCTGTACGACGTGGTCACGTGCATCCGGCATGGCACCACGCTCGCGCATGCGGGCCGCCGGCTTGCCGTCAACGCCGAGCGCTACCTCAAGTCGCCGAAGCAGATGCAGGCGCTGTTCCGCGATCTGCCGCAGGCGCTGGCGCACACGTGCGCGCTGGCCGAACGCCTCGAGTTCACGCTCGCCGACCTCGGGTATCGCTTTCCGGACTACCCGGTGCCCCACGGCGAGACGCAGGCCTCGTTCCTGCGGCGCATCACCGAGGCCGGGGCGCACTGGCGCTACCGTCCGCTCACCGAGAAGGCGCGACGGCAGATCGCGCGTGAACTCGACTTGATCGAGCGCCTCGATCTCGCCGGCTATTTCCTCATCGTGTGGGACCTGGTGAACTTCTGCCGGCAGCAGGACATCCTGGTGCAGGGACGTGGGTCGGCCGCCAACAGCGCCGTCTGCTACAGCCTCGGCATCACCGCCGTCGATCCGGTGGGCATGGATCTCCTGTTCGAGCGCTTCCTCTCGGAGGAGCGCGGCGAGTGGCCCGACATCGACCTGGACCTGCCGAGCGGCGATCGGCGCGAACAGGCGATCCAGTACTTGTACAAGCGGTACGGCGATCGTGGCGCGGCCATGACCGCCAACGTCATCACGTATCGCGCCCGCAGCGCCGCCCGCGAGGTGGGGAAGGTGCTCGACTGCCCGCCGGACCTGATCGACACGCTCGCGAAGGTGATGAGTCCCTTCGAATGGCAGGACCCGAAGGACACGCTCGGGCGCCACCTGCGCGATCTGGGCGTCGATCCCGACCTGCCGCAGATCCGGCAGTTCGGCGATCTGTGGATTAGGATGCAGGACATCCCCCGGCATCTCGGGCAGCACTCCGGCGGCATGGTGCTGTGCCAGGGGCGGCTCGACGATGTGGTGCCACTCGAGCCGGCGAGCATGCCGGACCGCGTGGTGGTGCAGTGGGACAAGGAAGACTGCGCCGACATGGGCATCGTCAAGGTCGATCTCCTCGGCCTCGGGATGCTGGCCGTGCTGCAGGAGGCCATCACGATCGTCAACACGGCGGCCGCCGCGCAGGCGCCTGCGGACGACCGTGCCGGCGAGGCATCGCCGCCGGCCATCGACCTCGCCCATCTGCCGCCGGACGACCCGGTCGTGTACCAGATGCTGCAGGACGCCGACACGGTGGGACTCTTCCAGGTGGAGTCGCGGGCGCAGATGGCCACGCTGCCGCGCCTGAAGCCGACCTGCTTCTATGACCTCGTGGTGGAGGTGGCGATCATCCGGCCCGGACCGATCGTCGGCCAGATGGTGCACCCGTACCTGGCGCGGCGCCGCGGCGACGAACCCGTGGCATACGCGCACCCGTCGCTCGAGCCGATCCTGAAGCGCACGCTCGGCGTGCCGCTGTTCCAGGAGCAGCTGCTGCGGATGGCGATGGTCGTCGCCGGCTTCTCGGGTGGCGAGGCGGAGGAACTGCGCCGGGCCATGGGGTTCAAGCGGTCCGAGGCCCGCATGCGCCAGATCGAGGGGCGGCTGCGCACGGGCATGGCCGAACGCGGCATCACCGGCGACACGGCAGAGACGATCCTGAAGTCGATATCGTCGTTTGCGCTCTACGGGTTTCCGGAGTCGCACGCCGCGAGCTTCGCCCTCATCGTGTACGCCAGCGCCTACCTGAAGGCGTACTACCCGGCGGCGTTCTACACCGGGTTGCTGAACAACCAGCCGCTCGGGTTCTATCATCCGGCGACGCTGATCAAGGACGCCCAGCGCCACGGCGTGCGCTTCCTGCCGGTGGACGTGCAGCACTCGACATGGGCGTGCCACATCACGGCCGATGGCGCCGTCCGCCTCGGGTTCTGCATGGTGCAGGGCCTGCGCGAGGACGTCGGACGGAAACTCGAAGGGCCGAACGCCGAACGTCGACCTGGCCGACGTAGCCTTGGCGAAAGTGGAACGCCGAACGCCGAACGCGGACCGTCGAACGGCGACTTGTCCGCCGTAGCCCTGGCGAAGGCGGAACGGGCGGCGTCGGCCCTTCCCCCAGGTGTAGGCGTCGGGCCTTGCCCGACGCCCCACGATCCCGAATCCCGAGTCGCGTCGGGCGACGGTCGAGCAACGCCCGCTCTCGTGTGCCCCAAATGCGGCGCAGACGACGCGTCGATGTTCGAGATCGACGCGCGTGGCGGCGGCCGGCATGTGTACTGCGGCGTCTGCGCGCACGACTGGAGTGCAGGTCACCGTGAACCGGATGCGGCCCCTTCAATTTCAGATGTCGAATTTCGAATGTCCAATGACACGCCGCGGCGGTTCTCGTCGCTCGACGCACTCGTGGCCGTCACCGGCATCCGGCGCGACGAACTGAACACGCTGGCGAGTCTCGGCGCACTCAACAGCTTCGGTGTGGATCGTCGTGGCGCACTCTGGGAAGCCGAGCGGGTCGTCCGGCCCACGGGCGATCTGTTTGCAGGGCTCGATGAGCATGCCGGATCGCTGTCGGCGGTCGGCGCCATCACCGTGACGTCAGCGTCGGAGACGGCCGGATCGGCCAGCCGTCGCGACGGCTCTGCTCCGCGCCTTCAGGAGCCCGGCGCTGGAGTCCCGAGACCCGAGTCCCGCGTCCCGAATCCGGAGACCGCCGCCAGGGCCCAGGGCCCAAGGGCCGGGGCCGCCACTGATCGGTCTTCGGGCGGGCTGCAGGCAGCAGGCGGCAGGCGGTCCGAGGATGCTTGTGCGAGCGCCGGCGACAGCCCGTTGTCCCCGATGACCCCGATGGAGCGCATCGTGGCCGACTACCGGGGCAGCGGCGTGACGATCGGACCGCATCCGATGGCGCTGCGTCGTGCGGACCTGCGGCTGCGCGGCGTGCTGCGCTCCGACGAACTCGTGCGGACACGTGGCGGGCGTCGCGTGCGCGTGGCCGGCGCGGTGATCACGCGTCAACGTCCGGGCACGGCCAAGGGCATGGTGTTCCTCACGCTGGAGGACGAAGCGGGGCTCGCCAACGTGATCATCAGGCCCGACGTGTTCGACCGGCAGCGCGCGCTGGTCATGCGGGCGCCTTTTCTCGTCGTCGAGGGCGTGCTGCAGCAGCAGGAAGGCGTGACGTCGGTGCGCGCCGAGCGCGTGATGGGGTTTGCCGGCGACCAGCCGCGCACGCCCTCGCACGATTTCAGGTAGAGCGCGAGTACACCCCCGCTGCGCAGGAGTGCCCGTGTTTGCATCGACGCGTCATTGTGGAGACGGAGCTCGTGGATTCAGTCCCCAGCGCTCGCGGATTCGCGCATCAGATGCACCTCGCCATCCAAGCGTGATGATGTGGTCCGCCTCGATGCCGTCGGTATGCAGACCACGGACCAGGCCGAGAGGGAAGTTCTCGTCGAGCAGGCCCCTCACGACGCCTGGCGAACCGCTGGCGGGAGCACGCGTGCAGCGCCGAGCCCGAAAGCTGAAAGGCCTTGCTGTCTTCCAGGACCGAGGGTGAACTTCGACCATTGCCGCGGCGACTACGTTGGTGTCGAGGATGACCATGCCGGCTTGCAGCGGCATCCGTTCAGCACGCGGCGCAACTCGTCACGGCGACCCGTGCTCCCCATACGGGTCCACCACCGTCACGCCGGCCTTCTCGAACTCGGTGCGGTTGCGCGACACGACGCTGTAGCCATGCGCGATGGCGGTGGCGGCGATCAGGCTGTCCGTGATCGGCATCGTCAACCCGGCGCGACGCAGGCGGGCGAGCAGGGCGGCCCACGCCCGTGCGGTCTCGGCATCGAATGACACAACGGGGAGCCGGCCGGCGCCCGCGGCGAACCAGCGCTCGAGCGCGGTGCGCTGCTTGCCGCGCGGTCGAAGGAGGATGCCGTGCTGCAGTTCGCCGAGCGAGAACGGATCCACGACGAGGTCGGCCTCGTGCGCGCGGAGCCACTCGATCACCCGCGGGCTCGGCGTGCGGCGCGTCAATTCCCCGAGCACCTGGGCGTCGACGAGGTATCTCACAACACCTCTGTCGACTCCGATCTCACCGGGACGAAGAAGCCCCGGCCGGGGCACGACAGCAGCCACTCGACCGTGCCCGTGGATGTCGGCGTGCGGCGCACGAGGCGGTACTCGCCGCGATCGAGCCGCTCGATCTCGAACTCCTGTCCGGGCTCGATGCCGTCGCGTTCGCGCAACCCCGCGGGTAACACGATCTGCCCCTTGGACGAGACGGTCGTGCGCATCCGGGTACGGTAGCGCCTTGACGCACGCGGCTCAAGCGCCGCCGTGCCGTGTTTCCCGGACACCCTCGGCGGCCAGAGTCACCGCGATCACGCTGGCCCATGGGCAGTTGTCGGCCAACCGCTGCGTGAACGCCTCCCGATCGGTCGTGAGCACCGCCAGCGAACCGCCGCCACCGCCGGCTCCGTTCACCTTCCAGCCCAGGGCGCCGGTGTCACGGGCCACGTCCATCACGGCCCGCGCATCCGCGCTCACCAGGGCCGGTTGCAGCGCCGCCTGCGCTTCGGTGTTCCGGGTCAGCAGCGCGCCGTACGCCTGGAGGTCGCCCTCCTGCAGGGCCCGCGCGCCCTCGCGTGCGCAGGTGCGCAGCGTTTCGAGCCGCGGGTCGTGCGCACCCGCCTCCGACAGCGCATCGACCACCTGCGCATGGACCGCCGACGAGTCATGCCCGCGCTCGAGGAGCACCACCACGAACTGCCGCTGGAGCGCCTCCCGCACTTCGTCGGACACGTGCAGCGCCGTATGGCGGCCGATCGGGTACTCGTCCATCTCCAGGAGATTGATGCCGCCGACCGCCGCAGCCCACTGGTCCTGGATGCCGCTCTGCTGCCGCAGTCGCACCGTCTCCACCTCGTGGGCGCGCCTGGCGAGGGTCCGGGCATCGTGCGCACCCGCATGCTCGGGTTGCGCGATGCCGCATTGCGCTCTCAACGTATCCAGCGCGGCGAGCAGCGCCACGCACAGGCTTGCCGACGTCCCCATCGACGCGCCGGGCGGCACGCGCGAGCCGATCTCGAGCTGCCACGCCCCATCGGGCACCGGCGATTCGTCCAGGCAGGCGCCGACGAGCGGGTCGGGGCAGACCTGCGGGGGCGTCCCCGGCGTCCAGTGCCATTCGCGATCGAAGTTGTGCAATCGCACCTCCACGCCCGCCGGTCCCTCCGTGGGGCGGATGGTCACGTCCACGCCGGGCCACACGGCGATGTGGCACACGACGCCGCGCTGGCTGAACCAGGTGTCGGTCCAGCCGCCGAGGTCGGCGATACGGGTCGGGGCAGAGATGGCGATCACGGGCACGAGGAAACTTGAGATTGGAGATTGGAAATGTGCAATGTCATCACCGCTGTCCGACGTCGTCGATCATTTCGAATTCCAGATTTCCCATTGCCAGTATCCCGCTCACCCCGCCGCCGGTGTCTCGGCACGACGGTCGCGCACGGAATCGGCCGCGGCTGCCGCCACATCGGCGGGCAGTTCCTCAGGACGGATCTCCTCGCCAGCGAGCAGGCGGTCGGCGATCCACTCGTGAATCGGCGGCTCCGGGCGGGCGAGCAGCCCCTCGAGCGGTGTGCGTGGCGTGGCGTGCACCGCGCGCTCCTGCATCGGCACGTACGAGCCATCGGGCTGTCGCGGGATGTGCCGGCACCACAAGCCGAGGTGCCACACGAGGAAGGGGCGGAACCGCGTCAGGCCCCGCTCGTCCTCACCGAAGTGCTCGCGCGCGAGCGCCACGTACCGCCGATAGACGGACAGGCGGCCGCCGGCCGAGTCGTCCACCGCCTCGCCGTTGGCCTCTGCGAAAATCCACGGCTTGATCAGCGCGCCGCGCGCAATCATCACCGCAGGGACGCCCGATTCGGCACGGCTCCGGGCGATGTCCTCGGGAAACAGGATGTCGCCGTTGCCGATGACCGGCACGCGCACCGCTGCCGCCACTTCGCCGATCGCGCGCCAGTCGGCTGCGAACCGGTAGCGGGCGCTGCGTGTGCGCCCGTGCACGATCAGCGCGTCCGCCCCGCCTGCCTCGGCCGCGCGTGCAACATCCACGGCGTTCCGTTCGTCTTCATTCCAGCCGAGTCGAATCTTGACGGTCACCGGCATGGCCCCGGCCCCGGCCTTCATGGCGGCCACGAGCTTCTCGACTTTGCGTGGCTGGCGGAGCAGGGCAGACCCGAGGCCGCGTCGGGTGAACTCGTCGATCGGGCAGCCGAGGTTCAGGTCCACGAAGTCGGCGCCGCGCGAGGCGACCAGTTCCGCGCCCCAGCGCAGTTCGTCGGGTGTGCGGCCGGCCAGCTGCACGCCGAAGCAGCGCTCGTCTGGCGCGCGTTGGATGAGGGCGAACTCGGCGCGTCGGCGCTGCTGCAGGCTGCGGACGACCGCCATCTCGCTCATCGTGACGGTGGCGCCGAACGACTGGCACAGGCGGCGGTAAGGCAGGTTGCCCCCCCTCGTCATGGGGGCCATCACGAGGGCGGGGCCGGAGAGCGTGGAGATGACGGACATGCGCGCCGCCGTATGATAAGCGGTGGAAGGGTGGCCGAGCTCGAGCGTTGCGTCCAAACTTACGGCCACTCGGACGAGGAATTCTGATGCCTCACCCGTTCAAGGTGCACCGAACCGCTGCTGAAG
>JAEZCY010000100.1 GCA_023429845.1 Acidobacteriota bacterium | reverse complement strand
TCAGCACCTCTTCCGCGCTGGCCTTGTAGTTGGGCACCGAACCCGTATGGATTCCGTACGGCTTGCTGTCCATGGTGTCGCCGTTGCGCCCGAGGTTGGCCCGGCGCTTCTCGTCCTCGGCCGTCAGGATCTGCCCGGCCAGCGGGCCGAGCCCTCGGACCATGTCGGCGGTGACGCCGATCGCCTTGCCGACCCGTGTGCCGTAGTCGTCGTGCACGAGCAGCAGGTGCCAGATCATCCGCTCCTGCACGTCGCGCTCGCACTGTGACAGCAGGCCGCTCAACGTCGCCACCAGCTCATCGCGCTCCCACGCCTCCATCGTCACGTAGCGCATCCGCGGCTGGACGTAGTCGTTGCGGCGTTCGAGCACGCTGAACGTCAGCCGTCCGTGGATCTCCGGCTGCTCGTTCGGCTTGCGTGCTGCCTCGTGCAGGCCCTTGTGGATTGACGGCTCGTAGTTGACGTGCGGGTTCTGTCCTGCGGCCAGATCGACCCCGTAGGACATCTGCCCGCCGCGCTGGTTCGTGTGCACGCCGGCCACCCCCTTCGGCTGGTTCACCGGCAGCTGGAGGTAGTTCGCGCCGACGCGATACCGCTGGGTGTCCGAGTAGGAGAACGTCCGCCCCACCAGCATCTTGTCGTCCGAGAAGTCGAGGCCGTCCACGAGCACGCCGGTGCCCATCGCGATCTGCTCGTTCTCGTTGTGGAAGTCCTGGACGTTCCGGTTCAGCGTCATGACCCCGACGTGGCGCAGCGGGAACTGATCCTCGGGCCAGCTCTTCGTGTCGTCGAGCGGATCCCAGTCGAGTTCCGGGTGATCGTGGTCATCCATGATCTGGACGTAGAAGTCCCACTGGGGGAACTCGCCGCGGGCGATCGCCTCGTAGCAGTCCTTCGACGCGGAGCCGAGGTCCTGTGCCTGCACTTTCCCGGCGTCGTCGTTCGTGAGGCTGGCCACACCCTGACGCGGGTGCCAGTGGTACTTGACGAGCACGGTGGCGCCCTCGGCGTTCACCAGCTTGTAGGTGTTCACGCCGAAGCCCTGCTGGTGCCGGTAGCTCGCGGGGATGCCGCGCGGGCTGAACAGGTGCGTCAGCATGTGCATCGACTCGGGCGTCTGGCTCATGAAGTCGAAGATGCGGTTCGGCTCCTGGCGGAACGTGACCGGGTCGGGCTTCAACGAATGGATCACGTCGGGGAACTTGATGGCATCCCGGATGAAGAACACGGAGATGTTGTTGCCGACGAGGTCCCAGTTGCCGTCCTCGGTGTAGAACTTCACGGCGAAGCCGCGCGGGTCTCGCGCCACCTCCGACGAGTCGCGGCCGCCGATGACCGTCGAGAACCGGATGGCCAGCGGGGTCTTCTTGCCGGCTTCCTGGAACAGCTTCGCCCGCGTGTAGGTGGATGCCGGCTCGTCGCCGATCTTGCCGGTGGCCTCGAACTCGCCGAATGCGACGAAGCCTCGCGCGTGCACGACCCGTTCGGGAATGCGTTCGCGATCGAAGTGGCTGATCTTTTCGAGGAAGTGATAGTTCTCCAGTGTTGCAGGGCCTCGACTGCCGACGGTGCGCTGCGACTGGTTGTTCTGGACGGGGTGTCCCTGCCTCGTGGTCAGGGTACGTTCGGACGGCGTGTCCTTGTTGTCATCGGCCATGGTGGTTCTCCTGCTGCAACGTGAAACGGCCCGGCGGGTACGGCCGGTGCGCGGTCCTGCACGCAGCCATTCTTCCATGCGGGGGGCCTCGCTGCAGCCCGACGGCTGTCGGTGGAACTGGGATAGGCTGTTGCGCGGCATCGTGCGCGTCGGACGCGCGCCATCACGGGGCAGGACATACACGGCATGCAGCTCATTGCAGGAATCGATCTCGGCGGGACGGCGGTCAACTACACCCTCATGAACCTCGAGGGGCATTTCCTGGTCGAGGGGCTGTGCGAGCACCCGTCGCGCAGCGTCGAAGGCCCGGACATCTGCCTGCGCCAGATCGCTGACGGCCTCGCCATCGCGGTCGAGCAGACTGGCGTCGCCCTCGATCAGGTGATTGCCGTGGGTCTCGACACGCCGGGACCCGCCAGTGCGACCGGCGTCCTCAGCGCAAAGGGCTCGACCAATTTCGTGCACCCGGACTGGGCGGGCTACGACCTGCCGGGCAACCTGTCGATTCGCCTGCAGCGTCCGGTGAGTTACCTCAATGACGGCAACGCCGGGGCCCTCTGGGGGCATTTCAACCTGTTCGGGCGCCGCACCGCGACGTCTATCTCCGCCATCATCGGTACCGGACTTGGCGGCGGCGTGATCGTCGACGGGCGCGTCGTCACGGGCCGCGCCGGCTTCGGCGGAGAGTGCGGGCACGTGTTGATCCCGACCCAGCGCATACAGGGCCTCCAGCACGTGGACCCTCAGTGCAACTGCGGACGGGTCGGCGACCTCGAATCGGTCTGTTCACTCACGGCCATCCGCAACACGCTGCTGCCCACGTTCCTGAAGCAGTACCCCGGCCACGAGCTCGCACAGCTCGACGTGCGCGAGGCCGCCAAGAAGGTGCGTGGCCTGGCCGAGCGTGGCGACGCGATGTGCCGCGCGATCTTCCGCGCGCAGGCGCAGGCGCTCGGACTCTTCTTCGATCAGATGGTCAACACGTTCGACCCCGACGCCCTGATCGTCGGCGGCGGCGCCATCGAGGCCTCACCCGACTTCCAGGCGTGGTTCCTGGCCGAGATCCGCGCCAGCATGCCCGCGCAGCGCGAAGAGCAGGCGGACATCCCGCTCCGACTCATGCCGAACGGCGACACCGCCGGCGCCCGCGGAGCGGCGCTCGAAGCGCTCCGTCTGGTGCAGGCGCCGTAGGGTGCGCCTCCTTCCTAGCCGTCCGGGATCTGTTGCGGTGCCGTGAGGACATCCGCATCGATCGCTTGCGGGCCCGACATCGGCTGTCCAAGTTCCTCCTCCGCCACGGTCGGCGCTTCAGTGGCGGACGGGCCTGGACCTTGCGCCATGACGCCTGGCTCCGCGCCCAGCGCTGGCCTCAGCTTGCGCTGCAGCGCACCCATGAGGCCTACCTCCGGACCGTCGACGAAACCGTCGGGCGCCTCCGCGCCGTGGAGACCGATCTCCGGCCCCTGCTGCAGGTCGCCCCCTTGCAGGCGCGTGTCCAGCGGCTGCGGTGCTTCCGCGGGATGGACGATCTGACCGCGCTGACGATCGCGGCGGCGCTGGGCGACGCGCGGCGCTTCGCCTCCGCGCCGCAGACCATGGCGTTCGTCGGCTTGGTTCCGTCGGAGCACTCGAGTGGCAGCAAACGCGCCCAGGGCGGCCTCACCAAAACGGGCAATGCTCATCTGCGCCGAGTCCTGATCGAAGCGGCCTGGCACTATCGACATCCCGCGCGCGTCGGCAAGGCCCTCCGTGCCCGCCAGGAAGGCGCACCCTCCGACGCCGTCACGCGCGCCTGGGCGGCGCAGCAACGACTCCACCGGACGTATCGACGCTTGACGGCGCGCGGCAAGCCCACCCAGCCGGTGGTGACGGCCGTGGCGCGTGAGTTGACGGGGTTTGTCTGGGCGACCCTGGTCCAGTGAGCGGATCGGCCGACGATCGAAAGGAGAATTCTCGGCGGTTCTATGCGATAGACGACTTCGGTCTCGAATTCGCGCTCCTAGAGCGAGGCAGCTCCCGACCAATCATGGTCATGCGGTAGCCAACCCGCGTATATCAGAGTGATTCATCGTCGTTGTCGCTCGGCCGATCCGCTGACCGGGGCCAGGGCCCAGACACACGAAGAGGCTGTGGAAATGACGGCCGCCTGCGCGGCCTTGGACGCGCGCGCCGCGCGCGCCCACATTCCCACAGCCCCTCTTGACTACTGGTTGACGAACGGTCCTTCCATATCAGAACCGACACCTCACACCCTGTAGAACGCGCGTTCACAGCGAAGTCTTTCAGTACCGGCCCAAGCTCGAAGCTCACAGCGCAGCAGGATGCGTACCTCATCGGGACGAACGATCAGTTCTCACAGACGACGTTCGCTTGTCGAGCCGTCAGCAGCCACTTGCCCGCCCGTCGTGTCCAGACGTTCATATAGCGCCGGCGGACCACGTCGTCGCTGGGTGCAGCTGTACTGGTGCGCTTGACCGTCTCCATGCCCATCGCAACGGCCACGTCGTGGTGGACAGTGACTGATTCCACTTCACGGACGAACATGGCGTAAGTGCCGATGTTGCCGGCGCGAATCAGCTTCAGAACATCGGCCTTGCCCCGCGTGATCCGGTTGCTCGAGTTGACTGTGAATTCGTCCGCCCAGGTGCTCTCCATTGCGGCGAGATCGCCAGCCAGGACTGCCTGAGCATCTTGTTGTTCGAGCTTGCGGATCTGTCCTTCTACCGTGCCGTCGGATCCGGCGCTTTGCGCGGATGTCGGGCCGGCCAAGGCGATGCTCATGGTGACGACGAGCAGCAGTGTTCTCATGTCAACTCCGACCCCTTCCTCAGCAGACGCTTGCGACCTTCGGGGCTCGAGCTGGAGCCGAAGGCGCGGGCTCGTGTGGGCCGAAGAAGCGCAGCGGCGTGCCCTCGCGCTGGAATCAGGTGCCCTCTCGAGCCGTCCTGGAGATGTCGTGTTTCGCGACCGCCAGTCCAGGCCGTAGCGAGTGCCGGTCAGCTTCAACGTCCTGGCAGAGCGTGAGCTCAACGAGGCAGCGCAGTACTACGAATCCGAGCAGGCAGGACTGTGTGCCGCGTTCCTTCTGGATGTACGCCCATGCATGGACACCCAGGAACTCGAGAAGTTCGTTGAAGACAAGGTCCAGTAGCGGCCTGGGCGTCGGTCAGAGCCGGCTACTGTCCCTGTCGAAGTCGCGCGGCGAGGACTTCACGCTGTATCGGTGCGCGCCGCGGGCAGACGCCGCACCGGCCGACAGCTAGTGCGCCGAAGGCTGGACGTTCAGCCACAGTGACAACCCCGTGTAGTACACCGGGTACACGAGGCCGCTCCACAACAGCCACGCCGGCACGTCAGGCAGCCACCAGATCATCAGCAGCATCTGCACCGCCCAGACCGCGCCAAGGGCGAGCGTGGTCTTCATCAACGTAACGGTGCGCGAGGGGTAGACGAACTTCAGGGGCACGAACACCAGTCCCGCGAGCGCAAGGAGGGTGATGGTGGTGGTCGCCTGCGACCAGCCCCATGCGAGCGCGTAGACCGCGATCAGGTTCCAGTACGACGGCCAGCCGGTGAAGAAGTAGTCGAGGGTCTTGGCGTGGAGGTTCGAGAAGCCGAGACCGCTGGCGATGAGCACCGCTGCCACCGCAAGCAGACCGCTCGTGCCGCCGAGCAGGCCCTGCTCCCAGAGGATGGCCAGCGGGACGAAGACGTACGTGAGGAAGTCGACGATGTCGTCGAGGCGGGCACCGTCGATCCACGAGGCGTGCCGGCGGACGTCTGCCGCGCGCGCGGCGAACCCGTCGGTCGCGTCCACGAAGCAGGCGAGCGCCAGCCAGAGCAGCGCTGTGCGCGCGTCGTGGTCCCAGGCACTCCGCAGCGCCAGCCAGGCCAGCAGCGCCCCGGACGCCGTGTAGGCGTGGACCGCGAGGGCCGCCGCGCTGCGGGTCAGGGACATGCGGTCCCGATTCCGCTAGATCGCGGCGAGCCGCTTGTCGAGCTCGGTGACCGCCGCCTCGATCTGCTGCTTGCGCACCGGGTGCGACGTGTTCTCCAGCTGGCGCGTCAACTCGGCCCTTGCAAGGCGGAGCGACTCGCGTGCGCGCAGCTTCTCGGGATCTACTCCGGCAGCGAGGCCACGCCGCCGCTTCTCGTGCTCTCGTGCATCCAGCTGTTCCTGCAGTCGCGCTTCGGCGTCGACAAGCCCTTCACCAGCATCACTCATTCAGATCCGTCCTCCCAGACGCGCCGCCAGGCGCATGGTCAACATGAGAGGATAACGAAGAACAGGGCGAAAAGGGCAAAAAGTGCGAAAAGGGCCAGAAGTACCGTTCCATCCGGTCGTCCGCGAGTGGTTCTCGACCGCCTTCGACGCCCCCACCCCGCCGCAAGTGAAGGGCTGGCCCGCCATCGCAAAGGGCGAGAGCGTCCTGCTCCTCGCGCCCACCGGCAGCGGCAAGACGCTCACGGGCTTCCTGTGGTGCATCAACCGCCTGATGTTCGACCCGCCCCCGCCGAAAGAGGCGCGCTGCCGCGTGCTGTACCTGTCGCCGCTCAAGGCGCTGGCCGTGGACGTCGAGCGCAACCTGCGGGCGCCGCTCGCCGGCATCAGCCGTCTTGCACGCGAACAGGGCCTGGCCCATCACGTGCCCGAGGTCGCCATCCGGACCGGAGACACCCCGGCGCCGGAGCGAGCCCGCTTCCTGCGCCATCCGGCCGACATCCTGATCACCACGCCCGAATCGCTGTTCCTCCTGCTCACGTCGAATGCGCGCGAACAGCTGCGCAGCGTGCACACGGTGATCGTCGACGAGATCCACGCGATGGTCGCGACCAAGCGCGGCGCGCACCTCGCGCTGTCACTGGAGCGACTCGACGCCATCGCACGGCAGCCGATCCAGCGCATCGGCCTGTCGGCCACGCAGCGTCCGCTCGACGAGGTCGCTCGCTTCCTCGGTGGTGCGGCGAACCCCGCCGCGAGTAGTCACGCTGCGCCAGAAAGGGACGGCTCGGTGAGCCGCCCCTATCAGGCAGAGATTCACGAGCAGTTCGCCGCACCAGCCGAACCAGCCTGGCGCCCGGTGACGATCGTCGATGCAGGCCGCAAGCGAGAGCTGAAGCTGCGGATCGAGGTGCCCGTCGAGGACATGGCGCGACTCAGCCAGGTCGAGGCGATCACGAGCGGCCCCGCGGCGGGCGGGCCGCAGGCGCCATCGATCTGGGCGGCCATTCACCCGCGTCTGCTCGAAGTGGTCCAGGCGCACACGTCCACGCTGCTCTTCGTCAACAGCCGCCGGCTTGCTGAACGCCTGGCCGCGTCGATCAACGAGCTCGCCGGCGACACGCTCGTCCGCGCCCATCACGGGTCGCTCGCGCGCGAGCAGCGCGTCGCGATCGAAGACGCGCTGAAGGCGGGACGGCTGCGCGGGCTCGCCTGCACCTCGTCGCTCGAACTCGGCATCGACATGGGCGCCGTCGATCTGGTGGTGCAGATCGAGGCGCCGCCATCGGTGGCCAGCGGCCTGCAGCGCATCGGGCGCGCCGGACACCAGGTCGGCGCCACGAGCGAGGGCCTGATCTTCCCCAAGTATCGCGGCGACCTCCTGGCCTGCGCCGCGGCGGCGCGCGCAATGCGGGAGGGGCATGTCGAGGCAACCCACATGCCCCGCAACCCGCTCGACGTGCTCGCGCAGCAGATCGTCGCCATCGTGGCCATGGACGACTGGCGGGTGGACGACCTCTACACGCGCGTCTGCCAGGCCGCGCCGTTCGCCTCCCTGGCGCGCCCGATCTTCGACGGCGTGCTCGACATGCTGTCGGGCCGCTATCCCTCGGACGAGTTCGCCGAGCTGCGCCCCCGTCTCACCTGGGACCGCGTCGCCAACACCGTCACCACGCGCGAGGGCGCCAAGCGCGTCGCGATTGCCAACGCCGGCACGATTCCCGACCGCGGTCTCTATGGCGTGTTTCTCGCCGGCGCGCCCGCAGGCACTGCGCGCGTCGGCGAACTCGACGAGGAGATGGTCTTCGAGAGCAGCGTCGGCGAGACATTCCTCCTCGGCGCGTCGTCCTGGCGCATCGAGGACATCTCGCACGACCGCGTGCTGGTGTCGCCCGCGCCGGGGCAGCCGGGAAAGATGCCGTTCTGGAAGGGCGACGGGCCAGGGCGCCCGCTGGAGTTCGGGCGCGCCATCGGCGCCCTCGTCCGCCAGTTGCGACACGAGGATGCCGACGCGGCCCGCGACCGGCTCGAGCGGCACCACGACCTCGACGCCCTTGCCGCGTCGAACCTGGTGCAGTACCTCGAGGAGCAGGACGCCGCCGCCGGCGCGGTGCCCGACGATCGCACGGTCGTCATCGAACGCGTGCGCGACGAACTCGGCGACTGGCGGCTGTGCCTGCTGTCGCCGCTCGGCGGCCAGATCCTCGCGCCGTGGGCAATGGCGGTGCTGGCGCGGCTGCGCGAACAGCTCGGCATCGAAGTCGAGACCATGTGGGCCGATGATGGCTTCGTCGTGCGCTTTCCCGAGACCGACGAGCCACCCGACCCGCAGTGGCTCGTGCCGGACCCGGACGAACTCGAGAGCCTCGTGCTGCGCCAGCTCGGGTCCACGTCGCTGTTTGCCGCGCGCTTTCGCGAGTGCGCGGGACGCGCGCTGCTGCTGCCGCGCAGACGCCCCGGCCGGCGGGCCCCGTTGTGGCAGCAGCGCAAGCGCGCGCAGGATCTCCTGGGCGTCGCCTCGCGCTACGGTTCGTTTCCGATCCTGCTGGAGACCTACCGCGAGTGCCTGCGCGACGTGTTCGACATCCCGGCGCTCGTGGAGACGCTGCGCGCCGTCCAGTCCCGTCAGGTCCGCGTCGTCACGGTGGAGACCCCGACGCCTTCGCCCTTCGCGGCATCGCTGCTCTTCGGGTACGTGGCCAACTACCTGTACGACGGCGACGCCCCGCTGGCGGAACGCCGGGCCCAGGCGCTGACGATCGACCAGTCGCAGCTGCAGACACTCCTCGGATCGTCCGAACTCCGCGAACTGCTCGACGCCGACGCGCTCGCGGCTCTCGAGGCGCAGCTGCAATGCCTGCTCCCCGACTACCGTGCGCGATCGACCGATGGCGTGCACGACCTGCTGTTGCGCATCGGCGACCTCTCGCCGCCGCAACTGCGCGATCGCACGTCGGAGGACGTCCCTGACGATGTCGGCGATCAGCTCGTCCGCGCACGGCGCGCGGTGTGGCTGCCGGTGGCCGGCGAGCGGCGCCTGGTGGCGGTGGAGGACGTCGCGCGCTATCGCGACGCGCTCGGCATTCCCTTGCCCGCGGGATTGCCGGAGGCGCTCCTGACCTCGCAACCGCACGCGCTGCGCGATCTCGTATCGAGATACGCGCGCACACACGGACCATTCACCACCGACGATGTCGCGGCGCGGTTCGGGCTCGGGCGGTCCACTGCGGAGCTCGGGCTGAAGGCGCTGCACGCGGAGGGTCGCCTGCTGCAGGGTGAGTTCCGCCCCGGCGGGCAGAGCCAGGAATGGTGCGATGCCTCGGTGCTCACGAGCGTGCGGAGGCGGTCGCTCGCCAAGCTGCGACAGGACGTGGAGCCCGTCGACCTGCCGGTGCTCGGCCGTCTTCTCGCGCAGTGGCAGGGCGTCACCCGGCCACGGCGCGGCATGGACGCGCTGCTCGACGTCGTCGAGACGCTGCAGGGTCTGCCGGTGGCCGCCTCGATCCTGGAACGCGAGATCCTCCCGGCCCGCCTCGAACGGTACCAGCCGTCGGATCTCGACGCGCTCGTCTCGGCCGGAGAAGTCGTGTGGTGCGGCGTGGAGCCGCTCGGGGAACGTGACGGACGCGTCGCCCTGTTCCTCACCGACCACCTCGCGACGCTGTGGCGCGGCGTCGTGGCGCCGGCCGCGGGAGCCGACCTCACGCCACGCGAACAGGCCATCCTGGACGCGCTGGAGTCGCGCGGCGCACAGTTCTTCGCCGCGTTGCACGAGGCGGCGGGCGGCGGCTTTCCGCAGGACACCGTCGATGCGATCTGGGCGCTGGTGTGGCGCGGACTGATCACGAACGACACGCTGCAGCCGCTGCGCGCCCAGGTGCGAGGTGCACAGCGCGACCGCCGGGGCCGATCCGCGGCGCGGCCCTTTCGATCACGGCGCGTGGCCCCGCCGGCCGCCGAAGGGCGCTGGACGCGCCTCCTGCCGTCGAGCGGCACCACGGCCACGGCCTGGAGCGCGGCGATGGGTCAGCAACTGCTGACCAGATACGGCGTGGTGACGCGCGAGGTCGCCTCGGCCGAAAACCTTCCCGGCGGCTTCACCGCCATCTACGACGTGTTCCGCACGCTCGAGGAGAGCGGACGCATCCGCCGCGGCTACTTCGTGAACGGCGTCGGCGCGATGCAGTTCGCCGCACCTGCGGCCGTGGACTTGCTGCGCGCGCTGCGGATGCCACCGGAAGTGCCGGATGTAGCCGTGCTGTCGGCAACCGATCCGGCAAACCCCTACGGCGCGCTGGTCAAATGGCCCGATCCGCCCGATGGCGCCGGCGGCCGCGGGCCGACACGGAGCGTCGGCGCGCGTGTGGTCCTCATCGATGGGCACCTGACGGCGTGGATCGCCCGCGGCATGCGCTCGCTGCTCGTGTGGCTGCCCGAGCACGAGCCGGACCGCAGCCGGCACGCGGAAGCGCTCGCGCGCGTGCTGCCGATGACGGGCACCGATCGCGAGCAGCGCGCCGCCACCATCGTGCTCGCCGAGGTCAACGGCGGTCCGGCGCTGGACGCGCCGATCCGTCCGTTCCTCGAAGCCACCGGCTTCGTCGCGACCTCGCAGGGACTGCAACTGCGCGACCCGGCGGCGACGCCGGCGATGCCTCGTCAACGACGGCCGGGCAGGTGGCAGGATGCACCCGTCGCGATCGACGAGCTGCCGCCGGCCGCCGACGAGGACATCGCGCCGATCCGCTGGCCGCGGAAGCGGGAAGACTGAGGGCTGGCCAGCCTGTTTCCCCGTCAGCGGCCCGATCATGCCCGAAGGCGACACGATTTTCCGCGCGGCGCGCACGCTCCACCGCGCACTCGCGGGTGGCGTGGTCACGCGATTCGAGACGCAGTACGCGCAGCTCGCACGCGTGCACGACGATGCGCCCATCACCGGCCGTGTGGTGGACAAGGTCGAGCCGCGGGGCAAGCACCTGCTGATGCACTTCTCGGCCGTCACGAGGGCGCACGTCGGTACGGTGAGCGCCGGTCGGGGCGCGGCAAAGGACACCGAAGGGCGTAGTGGCGTCACGGCGCCCGGGCCCAACGCAGGGCTGCCGGTGGACGGGCCGATCGTCCTGCGGACACACATGCTCATGTCGGGCTCGTGGCACATCTACCGCACCGGTGAGCCATGGCAGCGTTCGGCAGGATCGGCCCGCATCGTCGTCGGGACGCACGCCTTCGTCGCCGTGGCGTTCACCGTGCCGATCGCGGAGTTCGTGCTCGCCCACGAGGTCGAGGAAGCGCTGGCCCGGGTCGGGCCGGACGTGCTCGCGTCGGACTTCGACGAGGCGCAAGCGATCGCACGCCTGTCTGCCAGCGGCCGGCCGACCGCCGCTGAAGCCTTGTTGGACCAGCGCGCGGTCGCAGGCATCGGCAACGTGTTCAAGAGCGAACTCCTGTTCCTCGCGCGGCTCTGGCCGTTCACGTCGCCGGCTGCCGTTTCGCATGAACAGTGGGCGCGACTGATGCGGGACGCGCGGGTGCTGCTGCGCGCCAATGTCGTGGACCCGACCGAGTCAGGCGTCCTCACCTACCGTGGCGCCAGACGCACGACAGGGCGGTCCAACCCCGCCGAGCGCTTGTACGTGTATGGCCGCAACGGACGTCCGTGCCGCCGCTGCGGCACGCCGGTCCGCCTGCAACACCACGGCGAGCACAACCGATCGACGTACTGGTGCCCGCGCTGCCAGCCGCACCCCGGGTAGCGCCAACGTTTCGTCCCGGGTAGGCCGGGTCGTCTCCGTGCAGCCGGCGATGGCCGGGTAGGCGGGCCATCGCGGCCCGCCGCAGCTCAGATCGGGTCGGCCGCGACGTTGGCACCGCCGATGAGCGTGCGCCCCACCAGGTACACGAGCAATCCCACGGGACCGAGCAGCAGCGTGAGAACGAGGGTCGGCGACACCCACCAGGGCGAGTACAGCCGGCTGCGGCTGTCGCAGTAGATCCAGCGGCCCACGAACAGGTCGAAGGCCACGAAATGCGCCCACGCCAGGGTGACGCCGGTGGGCGTCCCCAACAGCGCGGCGATGCGCGCCTGCACCGGGTTGACGATCTCCGGAACCACCAGCGTGGCAGCCGGCAGCAGCGTGACGAGATAGATGACCGCGGCGGGTGCAACGACCCACGGCGAGACCATGATCCGGCGCGTCAAGGCCCATGTGGGCAGGAACACCATCAATGCCCAGAACGGAAGCACCACCAGGTTGCTGAGTTCGAACGCCGTCATCGGGTTCCCCCGTCAAACCGGATAGTCGTCATCGAGTGGGCGTTAGTATGCTCCGGGACATGCTTACGACGATGCCGGCCCGACCTGGAGCGCTTGCTGACCAGGACGCCTGGGACGCGATTCGCGGACGCGACGTCGCTGCGTCCGGACGGTTCGTGTTCGGCGTCACGACGACAGGCATCTACTGCCGACCGGGATGCCCGGCACGCCCGCCACGTCGCGAGCACGTGCGTCTGTTCCAGTCAACGGCGGAGGCGCGCGACTCCGGCTTCCGTGCCTGCCTCCGCTGCCGGCCCGACGAGGCCCGCACACCGGCGAAGGTGGTCCTCGCCGAGTCGGATCTGCGCAGGCTGCTCGCGACAATCGACCGGGCACTTGCGGCCGGCGGGCGTCCGACCGTGCAGGCGCTTGCAACCTCACTCCACCTGACGCCTGCCGTCCTGCGCGAACGCCTGGAGGCGACGCTCGGCGTCGGCCCGCGCGCGCTTCTGAGTGGTCGGCAGCTCGCGCGTCTGCGCGAGCGTCTGCTGGCGGGAGACGAAGTCACCGACGCGCTCTATGCTGCGGGCTACGGGTCATCGTCCCGTCTGTACGAGCGCGCGACCGAGAGTCTCGGCATGACCCCTGGCGCGTACCGGCGCGGTGGCGCGGGCGTGACGATCGGCTGGACGACTGCCCGGACGCCCCTCGGCCTGGTCCTCGTGGCGGCGACGCAACACGGTGTGTGCGCCGTGTACCTGGGCGACGACGAGGCCACGCTGCTCGCCGCGCTCGACGCGGAGTTCCCGCGCGCGACGATCGCGCCCGGCATCACCCGGCCGGAGTGGGTCGCCGCAGCGGTTGCCGTCGCGAGTGGCCAGGCGGCCGAGGACGTGCCACTGGACCTGCAGGGCACCGCCTTCCAGCAACGTGTCTGGCAGGCCCTGCGCGGCATTCCGCGAGGCGAGACGCGCACGTACGCGCAACTGGCGACGATGATCGGACAGCCGGCGGCCGTGCGGGCGGCCGCTCGCGCCTGCGCCACCAACAAGATCTCGCTCCTCGTCCCCTGCCATCGCGTGGTCGGCAGCGACGCGTCATTGACGGGATACCGCTGGGGCGTGGAGCGGAAGAAGCGCCTGATCGACATGGAACGCGGCGCGCTGCGTTGACAGGCGCGTCGGGCAAGGCCCGACGCATACGTACGCCCACGAGGCCCCCTGAACGCCTCCTTCCCTCTCTCCCACACGTCAGGTAGGGACCGCCACACGCGTCAGGTAGCGACCGCCACACGTCAGGTAGGGACCGCCACACGTCAGGTAGGGACCGCCACACGTCAGGTAGGGACCGCCGTCCCGGCGGTCCGTCTGCACTGCGCCGCGTGCGTCACCGCAGCAGCGCGCGAGCCTCCGGATCGGCCTCTTCCCACAGGGCGCGCGCCTGCGCGAGCGTCTCGTCTGCCTCGCGCGCGTACCCCAGGCGTCGATAGGCCTCGGCGAGCCCGAGGCGCGACTGCACGCGTCGCGGCGATGCGTGCAGCACGTCGCGATAGCGCTCACCCGCCGCCGCATAGCGATCCGTGATGCGCAGCAGGTCGGCTTCCAGTTCCCGCGCGAGCACGACGGGGCCTCGTCGCGCGTCGCCGGCCAGGAGCCTCCCGCCGAGTTCGTGCGCCGCGTCGAGGAGCAACTGCATCTCGTCGCGTTCGTACTGCGCACCCGCGATGGCACCCTGCACCAGGAGTCGTGCGCGCTCCTCCTCGCTCATCGGGCCGGCCTGCGACGCAAGCGCCTCGAGCCGACGCAGTTCCGCGCGCGCACGCTGAAGGCGTCCGGCGTCCTGCGCCGCCCACGACGCGCGAGCCGCCGCAACGCCACGGACGAGCGGGCCGGCCCACGGCAGCGCCTCCTCGTGCGCGATCACGTCGTCCACGAGTGCGGCCCAGTCGCCGGTGTCCACCTTGCGCGTGGCGTCGAGGCGCGCCACCTGCGCATACCAGTCACGCCGTGCTTGGCCAGTCAGCGCCAGACCTGCGCGCTGCGCCTGCTCGATGCGCTGCTGCGCGCGCGCCCAGCGGCCGGCCTCGATGTCGGCGCCTGCGCACTGCGCCAGCACGAGCGAGGCCTGCGCCAGCGCCGATTCCGTCAGGGACAGCGACACATCGCGAGGCGCCGGACACGCCGAGGCCGGCTGCGCCGACACGTGTAACCACGTGGCGACGAAAAACAGCGCGTACAGCCCTGCCATGGGCCGATTATCCGACAGGATGGTAAGGTGTCCCCATGACCTTACCAGCGGGGCTCTACGCCCACTTCACCACGAGCGAGGGCGCCTTCACCGTCAGGTTGTTCGAGGAGGAGGCGCCGCAGACGGTGGCCAACTTCGCCGGCCTGGCCGAGGGCAGCATCGAGTGGCAGGATCCGGTGACGCGTCAGCCCATCACGCGACCGTTCTACGACGGTCTCATCTTCCACCGCGTGATCGACGGTTTCGTCATCCAGGGCGGGTGCCCGATGGGCAACGGCATGGGCGGTCCGGGCTTCAAGTTCGACGACGAGTTCCACCCGACGCGTCGCCACTCGAAGGCGGGCATCCTGTCGATGGCCAACGCCGGCCCCGGCACCAACGGCAGCCAGTTCTTCGTGACCCTCGGCCCGACTCCGCACCTCGACGACCGTCACACCGTGTTCGGCGAAGTCATCTCCGGCCTCGACGTCGTCTCGCGCATCGGCCACGTGCCCACCGGCCGCGGTGATCGTCCGGTCAAGGACGTGGTCATCGAGTCGCTCAAGATCGAGCGCGTCCCCGCGACGACGTAAGTCGTCTCCCCGTCCCCGATGGGCCTGCGGCATCCTGCCGCGGGCCTTCGGGGATGTGTGTTCCACGCTTCCTCCCGAGTCCCGAGTCCGAGTCCCGAGTCCCGAGTCCCGAGTCCCGCTTCCCGGTCAGGCGAGTACGTCCCTCACCCTGGCGAGCAGCCGGTCGGGAGCGAACGGCTTCTGCAGGAACGGCCGCCGTGCGTCGATGATGTCGCGCTGGACCACGGCGTGGTCGGCGTACCCGGACATGAACAGCACGCGGGTGCCCGGACGTTCGTGTTCGACGAGCCGCGCCAGTTCGAGACCGTTCTGGCCGGGCATCACGACGTCGGTCAGGAGCAGGTCGATCGGCCCGCCATGCTGCGCGGCCAGCAGCAGCGCTTCCTCGGCGTCCTGCGCCGAGAGCACCACCATCCGCTCGCCTTCGAGCACGCGGCGCACGAGCCGCAGCACCGACGCCTCGTCCTCCACCACCAGCACGACGGCAGGCCCCGACCGCCTCGGCGCCGCGACCGCGGGCTCCGCTGCCGCAGGTCGGTCGATGACCGGCTCGACATAGCGAGGCAGGAGGATCTCGACGCGCGTCCAGCCGCCCGGGGTGCTGTCGAGCACCACCGCGCCGCCGGTCTGACGCACGATGCCGTACACGGTCGGCAGTCCGAGCCCTTGTGCGAGCGGCTTGGTGGTGAAGAACGGGTCGAAGGCGCTTGCGCGGGTCGCCTCGTCCATGCCGCTGCCGGAATCCTGCACCACGATGTGCACGACGGGGCCGCTGCGCATGTCGAGCGCTTCGGCGCGACGCTCCTCGAGCTGGCCGAGATGCACGTCCACACGCAGCGTGCCGCCGTCCGGCATCGCGTCGCGGGCGTTGGCGGCCAGGCTGAAGATGGCCTGTTCGATCT
Organism: Acidobacteriota bacterium; assembly: GCA_023429845.1. Classification (GTDB taxonomy): domain Bacteria; phylum Acidobacteriota; class Vicinamibacteria; order Vicinamibacterales; family Vicinamibacteraceae; genus Luteitalea. Next base: position 5,474 of record JAEZCY010000100.1, on the reverse strand, counting down.
GGCCTGGGTCGGCGAAGATCTCCGACGGCTCGTCGGGCAGCGTCATCTCCACCTTCACCTGCTCGCCCATCAGGCGGGAGAGCATCTTCGGCATCTCGCCGAGCATGGTCCCGACGTCGACGATCTCGGGCTGCATGATCTGGCGCCGGCTGAACGCGAGCAGCTGCCTGGTAAGCGACGACGCACGCATCGCGGCATTGCGGATCTCGTGGAGGTCGAACCGCCGCGGATCGCCGTTGTCGAACTGGGTGTCGAGGAGATCGCAGTAGCCCACGACGGCGGTCAGCAGGTTGTTGAAGTCGTGGGCGATGCCGCCGGCGAGCCGGCCCACCGTGTTCATGCGCTGCGCCTGGCGCACCGACTCCTCGAGCCGGCGCTGCCTGGTGGCGTCGCGAAAGCGCCAGAGGTGCGCCACGATGCGGCGCCCCGAGTAGATCGGCGCGTGCTCCCACTCGAGCGTGCGGCCGTCGGTCGTGGTCAGCGTCTCGTGCGTGCTCGTGACATGCGAGGAGCGGCGCGCGGCGATCCGCTCCTGCAGGCCCACGGTGTCGTCGAACGCAGCGAGCACCGACGCCCATGCGTCCCCGGAGTTGCCCTCCCGCAATGGCACGAGGGCGTCGCTGCCGAACAGCGCGCCCCAGGCCGCGTTGACGACCGCGCTGCCCCGTGCGCTCCCGCGACCCGGCGTTGACGGCTCGGCCGATTCGAGGCAGGCCGCCTCGTGCAGGTGTTCGATGACGGGGATGAACGGGGCGAGGGCGGATGGTCCGGTCCACATGGAGGAATCAGCTCGTGCACGCCCACCCGCGCGACACCTTGTCGACGCGCGTGATGAGCGTTTCGTGCAGCAGGACGTTGATGACGACGAGCACGCCGAGACCGATGAAGGTCCGGGCGGTGCTCGCGTACAGGTACGGGCGCCAGAGCGGGATCGTCGTGATGATCGCCATGGTCGGCACCATGAGCAGGAGCAGGGCGAACGATCGCGTGCCCTGTCGCGTCGGCTGTGAGAAGGGCAGCGACGGGTTCACGAGCAGATCGGCCGTCAGCAGCGCGTGCGACAACAAGCCGAGCACGAGGCCGTGCATGAACAGTTCGAGTGGCGGCCGCGGGTGGAGCCAGCCGATGAGCAGCAGCACCAGCATCAGGTACGGCACGAGGAAACGCGCCACCACGACGTTCTTCAGCGCGACGACCATCTCGTCGAACGGCATGGGCGCCGCGTGAAACACCCAGGCCGCGCGAAAGGACTCGCTGTAGACGAGGAACTGGCGCAGCATCACCGGAAAGAACAGCACCGCGTAATAGACGAGCACCGGCTCGCGGCTGAGCATCTCGGGACCTTCGGGTTCGCTGAACCCCGCAAGCAGGTAGATCACGGTGAGCGGCAGGATGCCGAGCACGCCGAGACGGAACTTCTGGTCGGTCCTGAACTGTGCGCTCGCGAGCAGCCCCACCGCGTGGTGCGCCGGACCGAACACCAGGTACGGCACGGGCGAACGCGCGGCCCCCCCGCCGGCCCGGGACGACGTCATCGAGGACAGGCGCTCGGCATACGCCAGCGACAGGCGGCTCCGAACCAGCACGCCGCACACGACGAGCAACGCCAGTGGCGCCGCCGACGCCACCCAGTCGAGTCCGGTGCCTCGGCCGTCGGCGATCTCGATCCACGCGGCGAACCAGGCAGCGGGATTGAGGTATGCCGCCGGCGTCTTCTCGAGCGAGATCGCGTCCAGCGCCTGCGTGGTGCGCGACATCAGGAAGAAGCCGCCGATGAAAACGAACGACAGCAGGAACTGCACGTATCCGAGCAGGCGGAACAGGCGGTCGGCAGGGACCAGCCGCACGAGTGCCACGAACAGCAGGATCACGACCAGCGGCACCAGCACCGCGAGCGTCGCCGCGGCGAGCAGGCTGACGAGTGCGGCCGGCAGCGCACGGCCCGTGTCCCTCACGAGGTACGCGACGGTGGGCAGCACCACGAACGGCGCCGTCAGCAGCAGCGAAAAGGCCACAACCGAGGTCAGGCGCGCGACGAAGAACGTGCGTCCGTCCACCGGGCGGGGCGCCAGCTGCAGGTAGTCGTCGGGCGACAGCACGACACCCGTGAAATCCACGAGGAGCGCCAGCCCGAGCGTGGACAGCAACAGCAGGAAGTAGATGGTGCTCGCCGCAAACGCGTTGGGCAGCGCGCCGATGAAGAACGCGCAGAACGCGCCGTAGAGCAGCTGCGAGGCGAGGCCGCCACCAAGGCTGCCGAGTGCGAGACGGCCGACGCGTGGGCCCGTGCCCCTGAACTGGCGCAGATCGCTGACGAGCGACGCCCAGACCAGGGCCCGCCACTGCACCGGGTCCACCCCCAGCACCCTGGCGACCGCAGCGATCACGCCCGCCACTCCAGCGCCGACAGGACGCCTGCCGTCGCGTCCTCCACGTTGCGGGCGCCCGTGAGTGCCGCAAACGCGTGCTCGAGCGAGGCGGTTCCGCTCTCCCGCGCGATGTCGGCCGGGGTGCCCGCCGCTATCGCACGCCCCTTGTCGATGATCACGATGCGCGGACACAGGCGCTCGACGATGTCGAGGAGGTGGGAGCAGAAGAGGATGGTGCGGCCCTGCGCGGCCAGGCCGCGCAGCAGCTCCTTGAACACCAGCATGGCGTTGGCGTCGAGGCCGTTGAGCGGCTCGTCGAACACGACGACGTCGGGCGCGTGCAGCAGGGCCGATGCGATCAGCACTTTCTGCTTCATGCCCTTCGAGAACGTCACCATGCGCGCCCCACGCACCGACTCGAGCTCGAACATCGCGAGCATCTGCTCGATGCGCGGCTGCACGACCTCGGGCTCGAGGCGATAGAGCAACGATATGAAACGGAAGTACTCGTCAGGCGTCAGCGCGTCGTAGAGCGCACCCGTCTCGGGCACGTACCCGACGCGGCGCTTGACCTCGATGGGTTCGCGCGCGATGTCGAACCCCGATACCTCGACCGTACCGCGCTGCACGGGCAGCAGGCCGGTGAGGATCTTCACCGTCGTGGACTTCCCTGCGCCGTTGGGCCCGAGCAGGCCGAGCACCTCGCCGACGCCCGCCTCGAACGACAACCCCTGCACCGCAGGCGTGTCGCCGTAGGCATGGTGCAGGTCGGCCACGCGGATCACGCAGGCAGTGTATCGCGTGTGCACGGCATGCAGGCGCCGCGCCGAGGCCCGCGACGGGCGCCGATCACACGGCCTTGGCGGCGGGTGCGGGGCCGAGGAACCTGGTGTCGGCACCGATGCGCTTCAGCATGGACTCGAAGCCGCCCTTGTCCACGGCCTTGACGTAGGCCTCTTCCGGCGCAACGAGCTTGTTCTTCACCAGGTCCGCGAGCGCGTCGTTGAGGGTCTGCATGCCCTGCGCCTTGCCGACCTGCATCATCGACGGGATCTGAAAGGTCTTGCCTTCGCGAATCAGGTTACTGATCGCGGTGTTCACGATCAGCGTCTCGAGTGCCGCGACGCGACCGCCCCCCACCTTGCGACACAGCGTCTGCGCGACGACGCCCTTGAGCGACTCGCTCAGCATCACGCGGATCTGGCTCTGCCGATCCGCGGGGAACTGGTCGATGATGCGGTCCACCGTGGACGCCGCGGTGCTGGTGTGCAGGGTGCCGAACACCAGGTGCCCGGTTTCGGCAGTCTCGATGGCGATGGCCACGGTCTCGAGGTCGCGCATCTCCCCGACGAGGACGATGTCGGGGTCCTCGCGGAGTGCGGCGCGCAGGGCATCCTTGAACGAGTCGGTGTGCGTGTGCACCTCGCGCTGGTTGATCAGGCACGACTTGTTGTCGTGGACGAACTCGATCGGGTCCTCGATGGTGATCACGTGGTCGTGCCGCGTGCGGTTGATGTAGTCCACCATGGCACACAACGTCGTCGACTTGCCGGACCCCGTCGGGCCCGTGACGAGCACCAGGCCCTTGCTCAGGTGACAGAGCTGCAGCAGGTGCGGCGAGAGACCGAGCTCCTCGGCGGTCAGGATCCGGCTCGGGATGACGCGGAACACCGCGCCCATGCCCTTGCGGTCCATGAAGATGTTGGCGCGGAAGCGCGCGAGGCCGCCGATCTCGTACGCAAAGTCGGTGTCGTGCCGGCGCTCGAACTCGGTCCGGTTCTTCTCAGGCGTGATCGGTCCCAGCAGCCGGCGGATGTCCTCGGCGGTGAGGCGCGGCGCCGTGTCTTCCACGGGCAGCATCCGACCGTCCTTGCGCACCATCGGCGGGACGCTGACGCTCAGGTGCAGGTCCGAGGCTCCGGTCTGCACCATGAGTCGGAACAGGCGGTTGATCGGTGGTTCCTGGACGACGGGCGTGGGCACTGCGGCTGCGGGAGATGCCATACCATCGAGGCAATCGGCTCGGGCGGGTGTGAAGTTGAGGGTCGGCGACGCCGCGCAGCCAAAAGCCCCCTACACTCGTGCGCATGCAGCTGCGCCCGACGCTCCTTTCACTCGCCTGCCTCCTCGCGTTGCCGGGCGTGGCCGGCCTCCTCGCCGATGCCCAGGGACCAGGCACCCGTGTGCTCCTGGACGCGCACAATGCGTACCCGTACGAAGACCGCTTCGTGGACCGCCTGGAACGCGGACTGGCGACCGGCCTGCCCGTGGCGATCGAGCAGGACCTGATCTGGCGGGTCGGACCCGACGGGCACGGGGAATCAGTTGTCGGGCACGACATCGACAAGGTGGCCAACGCGCCGACGTTCGAGCAGTACTTCTTCGCGCGCGTGAAGCCGCTGATGGAGCAGGCGCTCCGCGAGAACCGCCGCGAGCAGTGGCCATTGCTGGTGCTCAACCTGGATCTGAAGACCAACGAGCCTGCGCACCACGCCGCGATCTGGCGCGTCCTCGGCACGTACGCGCACTGGCTGACGACGGCGCCGCGCACCGCCACGCCCGATGCGCCGGCGCCGCTCACGATCGGTCCGATGCTGGTGCTGACCGGATCGGACCGCATGCAGCAGGTGGAGTTCCACGACCGGCTCGCCCTCGGGCAGACGCTGCGGTTGTTCGGCGCGATCGAGCAGCCGGCGCCGCAGGGCGCGAATGCGCGCGACCGGGCGCTCTGGCTCGCAAGGACGTCGCCCGAGACGCTCATCGCGGCCAAGGCGTCGAACTACCGCCGCTGGGTCAACTTCCCGTGGCTTGCCGTCGAATCCGGGGGGCAGAATCGGGCGGGTGCCTGGACGGCCGCCGACGGCCGGCGACTCACGGGGCTTGTGTCGCGCGCGCACGCCCAGGGCCTGTGGATCCGCTTCTACACGCTGAATGGCCACCCGGCCGCGGAGGCCGATGCCCAGGGCTGGTCGAAGAGCTACAACTTCGGCAGCCTGGCGGCGGCCCGCCAGCGCTGGCGTGCCGCACGCGAGGCAGGAGTGGACTTCGTCGCGACCGACCAGTACGAAGCGTTCTCGACGAGCCGGTAGCGACGCGCCGCTGGCG
>JAEZCY010000083.1 GCA_023429845.1 Acidobacteriota bacterium | reverse complement strand
GCCTGCAACTGCGCCTCGCACACGCGGAGTGCGCCCTGAAGCGCTGCGGCGCCGCCCTGGCGACGCTGACCGATCTGGCTGACCGTCGCGTCGGCAACGGCGAGGCGCAATACCTCGCGGCCCGGGCGTTGCGCGAACTCGGTCGCCACGCCGAGTACCGCACCGCGATCGAGGCGCTCATCGCCGTCGTCCCCGGCACGGCGGCCGACACCTGGGTCGAACGGGCACTCGACGAGTACGGCACACACCTGATTCGGGCCGACAACGACGCTCAGGCCGCCTTGGTGTTTCGGCGACTGTTCGATCGCAACCCCGCCGGCAGGTACGCCGAGCGTGCGGCCTGGAAGTCGGGCTGGTGGAGCTACCGGCAGCAGCAGTTCGACGAGGCCGTGCGGGTGTTCGAGGCGGCGTCGGCGAGCTTCCCCCGCGCCAACACGCGGCCCGCATGGCTCTACTGGGCCGGCCGTGGGCGGGAGAAGACCGGCGATCGCACTGGCGCCACGCAGCGTCTGACCCTGGCGGCGGTGGACTACCTGCACTCGTACTACGGCCGGCTGGCCTCGGACGCGCTGACACGCCTCGGCACGCCCGTGCCCACGAGCACCTCCGGACACATGCCCGACATCGTCGTTGCGTCGGTCGACGGGGGCGAGCCCGATCCCGACGCTCTGCCCACCGACGGCGACACTGCGCCCGACGACCGCGCGACACTCGCCGGGGCCGAGCCGCCGCCGACGGCCGACATGATCACCTGGCTGGTCTCGGCTGGCATGTACGCCGAGGCCGTCGAGGAGATGAGGCACGCGCAGCGTGCGCACGGCCGTACGCCGAAGCTGGATGCGACTCTTGCCTGGGTGTATCGCCAGCAGGGCGAGATCCGACCGGCGATCAACACGATGCGCCAGGCATACCCGCAGTACCTGTCCGTGCGCGGCGACGCGCTGCCGCGCGAGATCCAGGAAGTGATCTTTCCGATCGACTACGTGCCGCTCATCAAGCGCTATGCGGCGCGTCATCGCATCGATCCGTTCGTCGTCGCGGCGCTCATCGGTCAGGAGTCCTCGTACGTGGCCGACGTCAGGTCGCCGGCCAATGCCTGGGGATTGATGCAGATCCTGCCAACGACCGGCGCGCGTCTCGCACGCGCCGAAGGCGTGCGGCCGTTCCGCACGTCCATGCTCACCGACCCCGAGACGAACGTGCGGCTGGGCACGCGTCACTTCGCCAATCTCGTGCGCGAGCTCGGCGGCGTGCATTACGCGCTGGCCGGCTACAACGCAGGCGAGGGCCGGGTGGTGCGGTGGAAGGCAGAGCGCGGCGCCATCGAACAGGCGGAGTTCATCGACGACATCCCGTTTCCCGAGACGCAGATCTACGTGAAGAAGATCATCGGCACCGCCGTGGACTACAAACGGCTGTACGGCGACCTGCTCGCCGAATAGAACCAGGCGGCCCTCCAACCGGAGGCGGCGAGGTCTCCACGGCGAGGCATTTGCGGCGATCCCATGAGTCGCGTCACAATCCTCGCGTGGCACAGACGTACTCCGCCCATGCTTCCACGCCGACGCTGCCTGCCCTGCGGCCGCGCGCGCTGACGATCCAGTTCGGTCTCCTTCTTGCCGCGGCGTGGCTGCTGCCGGCTGTTGTACACCTGGCCGGACTGCCTGTGCGCCTGCTCGTGCCGATGCACTGGCCCGCGATCCTGGCCGGCCTGTGTTACGGCTGGAGGTCGGGCGCACTCATCGGCGGGTTGTCGCCGGTGGTCAGCTACCTGATCTCGGGGATGCCGCACCCGGTGGTGCTGCCGGCCATGACGCTGGAACTGGCGGCGTACGGCTTCTTCGCGGGGTTCGTGCTGCAGGTCCTGCAGCGGGGCCGCCTGCAGGCGGCGCTCGCGTCACTTGTTGGCGGGCGCCTGCTGTTCCTCGCGGTGATGGTCTTCTCCGGCGCGGTCACGACGCCGCTGCCGATGTATCTGGAGAACGCGATGCGGCCAGGACTCGCGGCCGCCCTGGCACAGTTGATCCTGCTGCCGCTGCTCGCCGGATGGTGGGTCGGGCGGGAACAGCGGGGTGGGTCCGGAAACGTGAAGTTTGAAATTTGAAAGTTCGACTGTCGGCCCAATCCGCTAGATCGAGCAATTCCAGGTTCGAATTTCCAATTTCACGCGAACGCGCCGAACAAGCGCGCTTCGGCCTCGTCAAGCGTCGCCTCCTGCTTACAGAAGCAGAAGCGGAGGCGCTGCCTGCCCGCCGTGCCGGGGCGGTAGAAGCTGCTGCCCGGCACCGCGGCCACCCCCACCGCCATCGCCAGCCACCGCGCCACGCTGACGTCGTCGTCGGCGTCTGGGCCCCGCCCACGCAACCGCGCGCGTGCCACCGGCTCGCGGATGTCGGTCATCACGTAGTAGGCCCCGGCCGGGACGATCGGCGCGAACCCGCACCGATCGAGCATCGCCACGCAGCGCTGCCGCCGCACGTCGTAGTGCGCCGCGAGCGACGTGAAGTACGCGTCGGGCATGCGCAGCGCGAAGGCCGCTGCCTCCTGCAGCGGCGCCGGCGCGCCCACCGTCAGGAAGTCGTGCACCTTGCGGATGGCTCCCGCGAGATGCGGCGGCGCGATGGCCCAGCCAACCCGCCAGCCGGTCACGCTGAACGACTTCGACAGGCTGCTGATCGTCACCGTGCGATCGGCCATCCCCGGCAGCGTGCACAACGGGACGTGGCGTGCGTCGCCATAGACGATGAACTCGTAGATCTCGTCGGTGATCGCCAGCAGGTCGTGCTCCTGGCACACCGCAGCGATGAGGGAGAGCTCGTCGCGCGTGAAGACCTTGCCCGTAGGGTTGTGCGGCGAGTTGACGATGATGGCGCGCGTCTTCGGCGTGATGGCTGCGCGAAGCTGAACGACGTCGAAGGACCAGTCAGGCTCGTGCAGCTGGACGTACCGTGGCGTTGCGCCACTGAGCACGGCGTCGGGCCCGTAGTTCTCGTAGTACGGCTCGAAGACGATGACCTCGTCGCCGGGGTCCACGGTGGCCAGCAGCGTGGCGATCATCGCCTCCGTGGAGCCGCAGCACACCGTCACCTGGCGATCGGGTTCGATGGCCACTCCGTGGTGACGCTGCATGTGCTCGCCGATTGCCGCGCGCAGGGAAGGCGCGCCCCACGTCACCGCATACTGGTTCACGTCGTCGGCAACGGCACGGATCGCCGCGGCCTTCACCTCCTCCGGCGCCGGGAAGTCGGGAAAGCCCTGCGACAGGTTGACCGCGCCATGCGCCAGCGCGACGCGAGTCATCTCGCGGATGACCGATTCGGTGAACTGCGATGCCTTGATCGAGGGTTTCACGGCGTACAGCCTAACAGCCGGCGGGTGTCCGCCGGGCGGGGCCCGGCGGCTACGTACGCGAGAAGCTCCGTAGGGCCACGTACGCAAGTGCCTCGGCGGATACCCACCGTCGTCATCGAATCCGATAGATCCGCCGTCGCTGGTCGGACGCCAGCAATGCCACCCCATCGATCCGCTGGAGAGCAGCGACGGCATCCGGGAGCTGCACGACATCGACGACGATGTGGGTGACGCCAGCGTCGCGCAGCGCGGCGACAGACGACGGATCGGGGAAGCTGCGGAACGCCAGGTAATGCTGCACGTAGCTCGCCGGCGTGAAGCCCGAGTAGCCATTCAGCAGCGGCTTCCAGTGCCTCGTCGAGGCATGGACGGCCCGCGCGTTCGCGGCGACGCGGCCGGGCTCCGGGAACGGCAGTTCAGCGACGATGGCATCGGGTTGGTCGGCGAGCGTGGCGTAGATCGGCGGGATCCCCTCGAATCGGACGAATGCCATGGGTGCCCGGGCGTTCTCGACGTTGACGAGCACGACCGCGATGACGCCCACTGCGCTCGCCACGCGTACGTGCCCGCGCCCCGACAACCGTTGGCGCGTCCACGCCAGGCCGAACGCGGCGAGCGCGCCGGTTGCCAGCAGCGGGAGCAGCGAGAAGCGCGCCACCGCCCGCACGCCCTCGAGCACCGGCACCGCTTCGTACAGCGTGGTGTACCCGGGGAGCCGGGGTCCGAAGCTGAGTGCCGCGCCGACGACGCCGATGGCGAGCCACGTGCGTGCCCTGGCATCACGCACGGCGATGCCGCACCCCAGCGCGACGAGGGCCAGCAACACCGCGAGGAAGCCGGGGAATGCCGGGGAGTTGGCGGCCTGGTAGAACGGCTCGGCCCACGTCTCGAAATGGACGCGCGCGCCGGTCGCGATGAAGTTCGACCACACCCCGGAGTACAGCCGCACCTCGTCGATCGATCGGGTCAGCCCCTGGTCGTGCCGCACGCGATAGTACTGGTACAGGAACGGCGCGCAGATGAGCAGGGCAACGGCCGCCGCCAGCACCAGCAACGGCAGGCGCGATCGGAGGCGAGTGCCGGTCCACTCGCGCGCCCGCACCACACCCGCGGTGGCCAGCGCGATGCAGGTCATCACCAGCAGGTACCCCGAGCAGAGCATCTGCAGCGCTGCGAACACGCCGAGCCGGAGCGTGTCCCGGCGCCCACCGCGTCGCAGCACATCGTCGAGCGCCAGCAATGCGAGCGGGAGGAACCCGAGGTACATCGCCTGGATGTGCGCCATGCGCGTCAGCGTGTCGGTGTTGAACGCCGCAAGGCTACCCGCGACGCAGGCGGCGGCCCAGTCTCCGGTCCAGCGGCGCAGCACGACGGCGGTTGCCCATCCCGTGAACGCCAGGCCGATCCAGAGCGTGACGTTGTAGGCCAGCACGGGCGAGCCGCCCAGCCAGAACACCGGGGCGCCGGCGATCGCCGGAACGACGAGGTGCTCCGAGAAGGCGAGCGTGCGCGGCTCGGGATGGAAGATGTTCGCGTCGAAGAGCCCGAGCGGGTTCGTCGTGACCGCATGCGCCACCCACCCGAGGATCCACTGGTTCAGCAGGCCGTCGGCGCTGTCGGTGCGAGACAGCGTGGCCGGTGCCGTGACCAGCGGCCACGTATGGGCCAGCGCGAGTGCCGCGAACAGCGCGAAGACTAGCGCGGAGCTCCGACGATCTCGTAGAGCCACACGTCGCCTTCGCTGATGATGGGCCGCACGAATGCCTTGTACTGCTCCAACCGCTCGCGCAGGCGCATGCGGCTGCGGCTGTCGTAGTAGCGCGAGTGGAAGATCGCGTACCGCGCGTCGTGCCGGCCGACGACGATCTGCAGCGACTCGGCGGTCGGGAAGCTGCTGATGCGGATCACCTCGTCGCGGAACCACTGCGGGATGTGATCGCTGTAGCCGTTGACGAGCGGCTGCCAGTGGTACGTGGAGAACAGCATGTACCGCGCATGGCGCGGGAAGTCACTGCGCAGGTACCAGAAGGGCAGCTCGACGACAGGCCCGGGCGGCAGCGATGCGAGCCGCAGATGCGCCTCTGGCGGGGTGGCTGCATCCTCGAGACGAATCGGCGCCGTCGTGTACTCCGCAGCGAGCAGCAGCGCCACGATCGACGCTGCGACCGTCCTCGTACGCGGCCGTCGACGCTCCAGCAACGTCTGCAGGGCCACGAGCATCAGGACGCCCAGCGCGAGCACCACGAGAATGCCGAAGCGCCCCGGCGCCCGCAGGAACGTGAACACCGGCACGGTGTAATACAGCACCGTGTACAACCCGGCCTTCGGCCCGAAGCTGGCCCAGAACGCAATCAGCGCGACGAGCCCGTAGAACACCGTCGTTTCGCGGCGCCTCGACGGAGAAAGCGCACGATCGTCGGGCTCTGTCATTCGGCCTTCGGCCTTCGTGCGAAGGCCGAGCCAGAGCCCGACAAGGGCGAGCACCGGGAGCAGGAAGCCGGGGAACAGCACCTCGTTCCAGCGCTCCAACCAGGGCAGCATCCAGCGGTGCGCCCACGCGGACGATGCGAGCCAGGCCTGCCAGTCGGCCGAGTACATCGCCGCGTCCTCGAGCAGGCGCGTGAAGCCCAGCTCCTTCTGCACGCGGACGTACGGCACGAAGAACGGCGCCACGAGACCGATGCTGACGATCGCGCCGAGTGCGATCGCGACCCAATAGGCGCGGCGGCGCCAGTGTCCTCGCGTATACGCGTAGAACAGCGCGCCGAGACCGACCGTCAGGCCCGCGAAGATGCCGAAGTAGGCGCACGCGAGCGCCTGGACCGCCAGCGTCGCGCCGAGCCATGCGCCGCGCCCGGCCGTTGGACGCTCGACAACGCGATGGAATGCCTGCAGGGCGAGCGGCAGCCCAAACGTCATCATCAACTGGATGTGCGCCGTGCGGGCAAAGAGGTACGGGCAGTACGTGAACGCCACCGCAAAGGCCGCCGCCGCCGCGGCCGACGCGCCAAGCGTCTCGGCAAGGCCCCACGCAAACAGGAACGCGAGCACGAGCCCGGTGAGGATCGCGCCGTTGTGCGTGGCGTACGGATTGCCGCCGCTCGCGATGTGGAACGGCACGCCGAGCGCGCCCGTGACGACGTTGGATTCCGAGTACGCGAGGGTGTCGCGATCGGGATGGAAGATGTTGGCCTGGAACAGGTCGGCCGGCCGGGTCGTGAGCGCGTGGGCCACCCAGGTGACGTTCCACACGCTCCATTCGCCGTCACCGAAGTTGAGCCGGGCGGCGCGGTCGAACTTGCCGGCCATCGGCCACGTCATGACGACCGCGAGCAGGACGCCGAGCGCCAGGCGGCCGCCCCATGCTGCGGCACGTCCGGACGGCATAAGGCGCGTATCGTACCACGCCCCCGCTGGGTCACCGCGGCGGCGGGCGGCACGGGCATGGCGGGCATCGACGGGCACGTCGATGCCTCGATCCAACGCCTAGAACCGCGCGACGCCCATGAAGTAGAACCCCTTCATGTTGAAGTCTCCGAAGTCGTCGTCCACGACGTAGCCGAGCGTGAGGTTGCGGTAGCCGCCGGTCACGCCGAAGTTGTTGGTGAAGTTCAGCGTGGCGTACAGGTCGAAGTCGTAGTACCGCCCGCTGTAATCGCGGCTGTCGCTGTCGGGAATCCTGAACGCCGTGAACTCGCCGGTGACCGCGAGATTCCGCAGCAGGTACCCGCGACCGACGAGGCCGAGCGCCGGGATGGGCGCGCGCGCCTCCGCGAACTCCGAGGTCAGCGGGGAGGCGAGCTCTGCCGAGACGTGCGTGTACTTCGCTTCGGCGATGAGGCCGAGGAACCCCCGGTCGCGATAGATGAAGTCGTACTCGTAGCCGAAGCGCCACGCATCCCATTTCAGTTCGCCCTGCACTGGCAGGCCCACGGGATACAGGTTGCCGTTGAAGACGATGTTGCGCCGAAGGATCGTGTCCACGTCGTACTTGATGGGCACGTACTCGACGCGCAGCTTGTGCTTGCGTGCCGGGCGCAGCACGAACCGGAAGTCGCGGAACGAGGATTGTTCCGCGTCAAGGTCCTCCACCAGGTCGATCTCGGTGCCGGGAATCCCGAACTGTTCGCTCGAGAACACGATGCCGGGCGTCGGATTCCAGATGCCGAATGCCGCCTCGACCGTGTAGCGCTCGCCGACGGCCGGCTCGGACCTCGTGAGCGGACCATATTGTGTCAGCGCCGGGGAAGCGCCCAGACAGAGCAGGGCGCAGGCGGCGCCGAGGTACGCGGACAATCGTCGAACCATCATACCGGAGGCTATCGGACGCACGGCGTCGCGACAACAGGGGGCAGGCGGCCTCCTATAATCGAACGGTGGGTGCCGCTTTGCGCCGGTTGCTGCCGTACGTCGACAGGTACCGGCGCCCCATCCTGCTCGGACTGGCCTGCGCCATCTCCTCGAACCTCTTCACCCTCCTGACACCGTGGGTGCTGAAGTACGCGGTGGACGACCTCACCACGTCGGTGACGCGTGGCAAGCTCGGCCTGTATGCCGGGGCCCTGCTCGCCATCGCCGCCGTTGGCGGTGTGTTCAGGTATGCGATGCGCCGGCTCATCGTCGGTGCGTCGCGGCGCATCGAGTACGACCTGCGCAACGACTTCTTCGCGAAGCTCCAGGAGTTCCCCCGCGAGTACTTCGATCGGGCCCGCACAGGCGACCTGATGTCGCGCGCCTCGGCCGACCTCGGCGCCGTGCGCATGATGGTCGGCCCCGCCGCGATGTACGCCGTGTCGACAGGCGTGCTCGCGGTGGCGGCCGTCGGCATGATGTTGTCGCTCCACACGAAGCTGACGCTGCTGCTCGTCACCGGCTTGCCCGCCGTGTCGCTCGTGGTGAAGTACTTCGGGGAGGCGATCCACAACAGGTTCGAGCGGATCCAGGCGCAACTGTCCGAGATCAGCGCTATCACCCAGGAGGCGCTCGCCGGCGTGCGCGTCGTGCGTGCCTACGGGCAGGAGGACGCCGAGCGTGCGAAGTTCCTCGCCGCCAACGACGAGTACGTGGCGCGCAACCGGAACCTGATCCTGGTGCAGGCGTGCTTCTACCCGAGCATGACGCTCGGGTTCGGCATCGCGATTGTCGGATTCCTCTACTTCGGCGGCCGCGAGGTCATCCAGGGGCGCCTGACGCTCGGCGAGTTCGTGGCGTTCAACGGCTATCTGGGCCAGCTCGCCTGGCCACTCGTCGCGTTCGGCTGGGTGACCAACCTGATCCAGCGTGGACTCGCGTCGTGGCGGCGGATGCTCGAGGTCTTCGACGAACCGCCGTCCATCGTTGACGGCGCGAACGTGCGCGACCTGCCCCAGCCGGTGCGTGGCGACTTGCGCATTCGACACCTCAGCTATGCGTACGGCGCCGGGCCCGCGAGTCTCCGCGACATCGACCTGCACGTGCCTGCCGGCACCACGCTGGCCATCGTCGGTGGCACCGGCAGCGGCAAGTCCACGCTCGTACACCTGCTGGTGCGGATGTACGACCCTCCGCCGGGCACGGTGTTCCTGGACGGTCACGACGTGCGCGACGTGCGGCTCGCGCAACTGAGGCAGGCCATCGCGTTCGTACCGCAGGAGACGTTCCTCTTCAGCACGACCCTCGAGGACAACATCGCGTTCGGCGTGACCGAACCGGATGCGGACGAGCGTCGTCGCCGGGTGCATGAGGCCGCGGCGATTGCCCGGCTCGACAAGGACGTGTCGCACTTCGCCGACGGCTACCAGACGCGCGTCGGCGAGCGGGGCTTGACGTTGTCCGGCGGCCAGAAGCAGCGGACCGCCATCGCCCGCGCGCTCATGACCGAAGCGCCGGTGCTGGTGTTCGACGACGCGCTGTCGGCGGTGGACACGTACACGGAAGAGGAGATCCTCACGCGGCTGCGGGCCGTCACGGCCCACCGCACGACGATCATCGTCGCGCACCGCATCTCCGCGGTGCGGCATGCCGACCAGATCATCGTGCTCGACGCGGGACGCATCGTCGAGCGCGGCAACCACGACGTGCTGGCTCGCGCCGGCGGCCCTTACAGCGATCTCGTGCGGCAGCAGCAGCTCGAGGCCGAACTCGCAGTCTCCTGATGTCCGCGCACGACGACGAAATCATCGGCAAGGCGTACGACGGCCGCCTGATGCGGCGCCTGCTTGGCTACCTCCGTCCGTACTGGGGCCGGGCCGCGCTGGCCATGACGGCCATCGTCACCTACGTCGGGTTCCAGCTCGCGCAGCCGGTGCTCGTCAAGCGGGCGATCGACGAACACATCGCCACCGGCGACTTCGCCGGCGTGACCACCGTGGCGCTGCTGTATCTCGGCACGCTGGTCGGCGCCTTCGTCGCCGAATTCGTCCAGACGGTGACGCTGCAGATGCTGGGGCAGCGGATCATGTACGACCTCCGCCGGCAGGTGTACGACCACCTCCAGCGCCTCGATCTGGCCTACTACGACCGCAACCCCGTCGGACGCCTCATGACGCGGGTGACGAGCGACGTCGATGCCATCAACGACCTGTTCACGTCGGGTGTCGTGTCGGTGTTCGGCGACGTCCTCTCGCTGCTCGGCATCATCGTCATCCTCGTGTCGCTCGACTGGCGGCTCGCGCTGCTGACGTTCTGCGTCCTGCCGCTGATCCTGCTCGTGACGCAGTGGTTCCGGCGCAACGTGCGGGAGTCGTATCGCGAGGTGCGGACCTGGGTGTCGCGGCTCAACGCCTTCCTGCAGGAGAACCTCACCGGCATGGCCACCGTGCAGTTGTTCCGGCGTGAGGGGCACGCGTTCGGGGAGTTCGGCCGGGTGAACGCCGAGCATCGCGATGCGAACCTGCGATCGATCTACTACTACGCGGTGTTCTACCCGTTGATCGAGTTGATCGGCGCCTTATCCACGGCGTTGATCCTGTGGTTCGGTGGCGTCTGGGTGCTGGCGGGATCGCTCACCATCGGCACGCTGGTGGCGTTCATCCAGTACGCGCAGCGGTTCTTCCGGCCGATCTCGGACATGTCCGAGAAGTTCAACCTGCTGCAGGCCGCGATGGCGTCGTCCGAACGCTTGTTCGGCTTGCTCGACACGCCGGTGCGCATCACGGGCCCCAGCGGCGAGGGCCGAGTTCCGGGTACGCCGGACGACCGCGTGGCCCCCGCGGCGCCCCTGTCGGTCACGACGAGCGGTGCGCGTTCAGGAGAGGAGAGGGCGGATCCCGCCGCGCCGAAGCCGGGTCGAATCGTCGTGGACGATGTGACGTTCGCGTATTCGCCGGGCGTGGACGTGCTGAAGCGCGTGTCGTTCACGGTGGAGCCCGGACAGCGGATCGGCGTGGTCGGCGCCACCGGCTCTGGCAAGAGCACGCTGATCAACCTGCTCCTGCGGTTCTACGACGTCGGCAGCGGCCGAATCCTCCTCGACGGCACCGACATCCGCGACCTGCCGCTCACCGAGCTGCGGTCGCACTATGCGCTCGTGCTCCAGGACGTGTACCTGTTCTCTGGCACCATCGCCGGCAACATCCGGCTCGGGCGCGATGACATCAGCGATGCACGCGTGCGGGCGGCGGCGGAAGCCGTCCACGCGGACGCATTCATCCGCGAACTGCCGCAGGGGTATGACACCCCGGTGGCCGAGCGCGGCGCCACCCTATCGGTGGGGCAGAAGCAGCTGCTGTCGTTTGCCAGGGCACTCGCCTTCGATCCGCAGATCCTCGTGCTGGACGAGGCCACGTCCAGCGTGGATACGGAAACCGAGGTGCTGATTCGCGATGCGCTCCACGTCCTGATGGAGGGGCGAACGACCATCGCCATCGCACACCGGCTCTCGACGATTCAGGACATGGACCGTATCCTCGTGCTGCACCGCGGCGAGCTGCGCGAGGCGGGCACGCACCAGGAGCTGCTGGCCATGCGCGGCATCTACCATCGCTTGTACGAGCTGCAGTACCAGTCGCATGCGTCCACGTCCACCCTGCAGCCCACCCATGAGGGAGCTTGAGTGATCGACCTCGAACGTGCCCGTGTGCTCGTCACCGGCGGCGCCGGCTTCATCGGCTCGGCGCTGGCCTGGGGACTCAACACGCGCGGATGCGCGCGCATCGTCATCGCCGATCGACTCGGCACGACCGCCAAGTGGCGCAACCTTCGCGGCCTGCAGTTCGAGGACTACCTCGAGGCCGACGATCTCCTCGGTCACCTCGACCGCGGCAGCCTGGGAGCGTTCGACCTGGTGCTGCACATGGGGGCGTGCTCGGCGACGACCGAACAGGACGCGTCGTACCTGGCGCGCAACAACTACGAGTTCAGCAAGGACCTGAGTCGCTGGGCGCTGCGGCAGGGCACGTCGTTCGTCTACGCGTCCTCAGCCGCGACCTACGGCGACGGGCGCGTCGGCATGGACGACGACCCCGCCGCGATCGAGCGGCTGCGACCGCTGAACATGTACGGCTACTCGAAGCTGCTGTTCGATCGCTGGGCGCGCGACGAGGGGCTGTTGTCGCGCGTGGCGGGTCTACGGTTCTTCAACGTGTTCGGACCGAACGAGGGCCACAAGGGCGACATGCGGTCGGTGGTGCACAAGGCATATGCCCAGGTGCGCGACGAGGGGGTCGTGCGCCTGTTCCGCAGCCAGCACCCCGACTACAGGGACGGCGAGCAGCGGCGCGACTTCGTGTACGTCAAGGACGTCGTGGACATGACGCTGCACGTCGCGTCGCACGGCGCGGCCGGGCTCTTCAACATCGGCACGGGCGGCGCCCAGACCTGGCTCGACCTCGTGCGCCCGATCTTCGTGTCGCTGGGCGTGCCGGAACGAATCGAGTTCATCGACATGCCCGACGCGTTGAAAGGGACCTACCAGTACCACACGCAGGCTGACATCTCCCGACTGCGGGCAGCGGGCTACACGCGTCCACCGACGCCGCTGTCGGACGCGGTGGCCGAGTACGTGACGAGGTACCTCGTCCCGGGGCGTCATCTGGGCGACGAGTAGGCGTCCCACGTCCGCCGGGCGAGGCCCGGCGGCTACGCGGGGCAGTGGCGGCTACGCGGGGCAGTGGCGGCTGCGCGCGGGGAGGGCGTACGTAGCCGTCGCCCCCAGGGCGCCGGTCGTCCGCCCGGCTCAGCGGTTCTGCGC
>JAEZCY010000055.1 GCA_023429845.1 Acidobacteriota bacterium | reverse complement strand
TCGCAGAACGTCGCGCCGAGCTGACGGGCGTTCTGCAGGAGCGACCGGCGCACGACAGCCGCATGGCCCGTCTGGAGCGGTCGAGGCGCGCGAAGCAGTTGGCGGGTTCGCTCGACCGGCTCGAGCGCGACACGGCGACACACGCCGCTCGCGTCCGGGAGGCACAGCTCGCGGCAGCGCACCTCAGCGACGTGGTGCGCCTGCACGAACGGGCGGGCGCCGCTTGCGAACGGGCGCGCGCGGCACACGGGGAGTTGCCGGCACTGAGGGCTCGTCTCGACGCGCTCCGCGCTCTCGAAGGGCGGATCCGGCACCGCGACGCGTGCCGTGCCGACTCCGGGCGGCTCGCACAGTCGCTGCGGCTGGCGCGCGAGGAACTCCGCATCCAGGCCGCCGCCGTCGTCCAGGGCGAGGCGCAGCTCGAAGTGACGCGTGCGCAGCAGCGTCGCGCCGAATCAGCCCTCGCGCGCCTCCTGTCCGACACCGAGGAGTGGCAGGCCTGCGAACGTGGCCGCGACAGAGCGCTGGAGCTGCGACGCGACAGGCTGGCGATCGGTGGGCTCGACGCGCGCCGGCGGGAAGCCGGCATCGCAGTCGATGAGGCGCGGCGCTCCCACGCGGCGCACGACACGGCACTGGCGGGGGCGCGGGACGCCCTGGACCGGGCGATCCAGGAAAGAAACGACGCCTGGCAGCACCAGCGCGCCGTGCTGGATGCGCATCGCGCGATGACGCTGCGCGCGCATCTGGAGCCGGGACACACCTGCCCCGTGTGCGAGCAGGGTGTGGGAGTGGTGCCAGCGGTCGAGACGCCGCCGGGCCTGAAGGAAGCCGACGCCGCGGTCAACGAGACGGCCGAAGCGGTCAGGCACGGCGAGATCGCCGTACGGCACGCGGAGGAGGCTGCGCTTCGCGCCGCGGCCGCGCATGCTGGCGCGGAGTCGTCGCTCGTGGCTCTCGAACGGGAGCGGCTCGAGGTCACGGCGCGCATCGCTGCGTCGGAAGAACAACTGCGCGCGACACTTGGCGGATACCTGCCCTCGTCGGCGGAGCGGATGCCGGAACACTGGCTGCTCGAGCGGCTGGAGGACTTGAGAGCCGGGCAGGCGACGCGGGAGGCCGCGCAGCGAGCCAGCCAGGTCGCGCGCGAGACGGCGATAGGCGCCGCAGGCGCGCTCGCGCTCGCCGTCGAGAAGCGCGATGCGTGCGCGCGCGAGAGCACCAGCTTCGCGCACCAGCTGGAAGCCAAGCACGCCGAGCTCGCCGCCGTGGACGCCGACATCGCGCTCGTGACCGGTGCGGACGATCCGAGGAGGGAGACCGACGAGCTCGCGTCCCGCGTGCAGCAGGTCGAGTTCGACATGGCAGATGCCACGGGCGCGCTCAATCGGCAGGCCGTTGCGCGGGGCGCGGCGGAGGTGGCGCTTCGCCAGGCGGAGCGCGCGCGCGACGAGGCGGTCGAGGCTTTGCAACAGGTCGCGACGCACGTGGCGGAGGCGCTCGCCAGCTCCGGGTTTCCCGATGCCGCGAACGCGCGCGCCTCGTGCCTGGACGATGGGGAAGACGAGCGTCTGCGCCAGCAGTGCGAGCAGTGGTCGGAGCGGCATGCGGTCGTTGCTGCCAGGGTCGCCGACCTCGAAGGCCGGGCCGGCGCGAACGTGGCGTCCGACGGCCAGTTCGAGGCGGCGGTGCAGGCCACCGCCGAGGCAGAGGAGGCGCTCGTGACCGCCATGCGCCGACGGGGCGAGCTCGATGCGGAGCGATCGTCGCTCGCGCAGCGCCTCGACGAGTGCGACGCCCTGCGGCGGCAGCTCGCCGCGGCGGGCGAAGATGCCGCGACTTACGGCGTGCTCTCCTCGGACCTGCAGGCGAACGTCTTCCAGGACTGGCTGCTCACCGAGGTGTTCGAGCGGATCGTGCGTGGCGCTTCGGCGCGGCTGATGGTGCTGACGAGCCGATACACGCTCGAGTGGGTGGACAACGAGTTCTACGTGGTGGACCACGACAACGCGCGGGAGCGGCGCACCGCCGACACCCTGAGCGGAGGCGAAACGTTCCTGGCGTCGCTGGCGCTCGCACTCGAACTCAGCGAACAGGTGCAGCGCGCGGCGGGTGCCGTGAGCCTCGACAGTCTCTTCATCGACGAAGGTTTCGGCAGCCTCGACGCCAACGCGCAGGAAGTCGTCGCGGCGGCGATCGAGTCGCTGCAGGTGGCGGGGCGCATGGTCGGCATCATCACGCACGTGCGTGAGCTCACCGATCGCATGCCTGCCTGCATCGTGATCGACAAGCGTCCCGACGGATCACGCTGGTCCATCCGGGCCGCGTGAGACTCGCCTCACACGACGACGAGTCGGGGGACCGCGTCCTCGGACGCGGACACGATCGCCCACTGACCGAATGCGCGTGCGAGCGAACGGCCGCCCTGTTCGTCGAGTCCGAGCACCAGCAGGCTCGGCTCTCCAGCCCATGCGCCGGTCGGGTCCACGCCCTCGCCACGCAGGGCGAACAAGCCGCGCGATTCGACCAGCTGTTCGAGCCGCGCCATGGCGGCCTCGTTCACGGCGCGATCGGTCGGCTCACTGCGGGGATTCCAGGCCGTGATGAAGGTGGAGCAGTCCACGCCGAATGCTGCGTGGCAGGTGCGCAGGGAGTCCGACGGCTCGTCCACGCGCAGGGTGAAGGCGTAGCTGCCGTCGGCCACGCGGTACTCGGTGCGGCGATAGGCAGCGAGGAGACGCTCGTCCACGGACATCTCAGTGCTCCGCGGTGTGGGCCGCGCGCAGCGACTCGCCGAAGCGTTCGGCCTGGGCGATCCAGCGCAGCGCCTGATCGAGCGATGGCTCCAGATCGAACACGCGGTGGTGGCACGCGTGGGACAGCTGCCCCCAGGCCGCGTGCGCCTCGGCCGCGTCGTCGGCGCCGAGGGCGTGGTTCAGCAGCAGGAACTGCGCCTTGCGCGGCGCCGCGGCGACCGCCGGCGCGGTGGCGTCCCAATACTCGGTGAGCGAGATCTCGACCGCCTGCCGCACGAGCAACGCGACGGCGCGAGTCGTCCAGCCGCGCGCGTTCCATCCGCTGGATGCGCAGAGTTGCCGGGCCACGTCCAGCAGATCGGCGGGAGTCACGGGTGTAGTCACGGCGCCTTGACCTTGCGCAGCTCCTCACACAACGCGCGGGTTCGCGCGACCATTTCCTTCAGGTCGCCTTCGAAGCCCTCGTGCGCGCCGCTCTGGCAGTCCTGCACGATTGCGACCGCGTCGATCACCTTCAGCTTCTTGAGGCGTGCGGGGAGCGCCGCGTGCTTCGTGGAATCCTCGAAGAAGAGGAACGCGAGCAACTCACGCAGACCGCGCCTCGTGAGTCGCTTCTCGACCTCGGCGTGCGCGTCACCGCGCAACAGCCAGCGGCGGCGAAGTGCATCCACGCAGGCAGCCTCGAGCGCCTGGCGGCAGAAGCCCGGCACGACCCGACCCGCGAGGTGATCCGGAAGGTCCGGCGTCAATGTGACCGACACCGCATCCTCGAGTCGCTGCTCCCACGGGCCGACAAGGAGCGACACCGACACGTTCGACGACAGCCCGCGCGTGACGCGGCGTTTCGAATGCGGCAGGGCGAGGCGGTCGAATGCCTCCGGCAGCCGCGCGTCGTGCGTGAAGACGACGACCTGTCGCTGCTGGCCGACCTCGGTGAGCACGCGCGCGAGTCCGTCGACGCGCGCCTCGTCCATGGCCTGCACGGGATCGTCCACGATCACGAAGCCGAACGGTGTCGCGTCGAGCAGCACGCGCGGCAGGAACAGGCTGAGCGTCATCGCGTTCAGTTCGCCCTGGCTCAGCACCCCGAGCGCCGGCGCGTCCTGGCCGTCCACGGTGACCTTGAGCGTCACGCGCTGCTGCTTGCCCATCCCCGACAGCACGATGTCCTGCAGCACCACGTGACTGAGGTGCGCGATCGTGTTCCAGAAGCCGATGGCCTGTTGCTTGACCGGAGCGAAGCGCGCCTGCCGTTCCGCATCGATCGTGGCCGCAACCCAGTCCTTGGCCTCCTTGAGGGGCTTCTCGGCCTGCTTGGCGTGCTCGGCCGCGATCGCGCCAGGCACCCACTGTGCAATCTCCAGCGCCAGCGGCTGCCACGCGACGTCGCGCTGCGCGGCTTCGTCGGCTGCCGACTGCACCGCCGCTGCCGCCGTGGTCGCCAGCGGTGTCGCATGCGCCATGAGGTGCTGGGCGAGTGCGTCGGCGTCTTCCAGCGTGGCGCCGTGCGCCCACGACTCCCAGCGCGCGAGCGCCTCGGCCGCGCCGGGTAGCTGGAGTGCGGCGGCACGTCGAAGCACGTCGGGAACCGGCCCGCAGATCTGCTGTGCGGCCCGGATCGTCGCGGTGGCGCGGGTGCGAAGCTGGCGCGCGGCCTCGGCCTCCGCTTCCAGTTCCTTCAGCCGCTCCTGGGCGTCGGCCTGCCATTCAGCATCGAGCGCCCGATCGCTCCCGCACACCGGGCAGACGTCCTGCCGCGCCGCTGCCGCCAGTGCGAGGGCGCGCTTCAGCACCTCCGACAGCTTCAACGTGATGTCGGCCGAGTGGCCCCGCATCGCGCGTTGTGCCTCGCTGATCGACACGAGCTCCGTTGCTAGATCGTCCGCCGTCTGGAGATCCACTGGCGGGGCGATCGCCACGATGGCGTCGATCGTCCGGCTGCGCTCGTCTGCCGGCCGAGCGGTCGCGAGTGCGGCAATGGCGCCAACGTCGCGCACGCGCTTCTCGAGCAGCGCCGCGACCTCGGGGAAGCGAGATTCCTCCGGGTGTGCGGCCGCGAACTCCCGTGCGCGCGCGGCGAGCGCCTGCGCCTGCTTCCGTGCGGCGTCCACGATCTTGCCGCGGCCATTCTCGGCGCTGGCCAGCAGGTCGCGTACCTTCTCGTACTCGTCGAGGCCCAGCCCGGCCAGCAGTGCCTGATAGATGCGGCCGGGCCCGTCCTCGAGCATGCCGCCGAGTTCGCTGTAACTGAGGAACGGGCGGTACTGCTCGAGCGCCGCCGCCAGTCCGGTGCTCGCGATCGGCTGCCGGCGCTTGTCCGGCCCGATCACGGTCGTCTGCCCGCTGCCCAAGTCTTCGGGGTCGCTCCAGACGCGTTCTACGCGGGACTGCTTCGCGTTCCCCTCCTGCATCATCTCGACGACGATGCGAGGTGATGGCGCAGAGTGGACGTTGCGCCAGCCCTTCTGCCACTCCTTGCTGCCCTTGCCGACCCATCGTGCACTGGTGCCCGTGAGCGCGACCTCCGCCCCCTCGGCGAAGCTGCTCTTGCCGGACCCGTTCCGACCCACCACGAGCGTCACGCCCGGGCCCGGGGTCACCTGCAGCGCCGCCTCTTCGCCGATGCCGCGGAACGAGCGGACCTGGATGCATGTCAGGAACGTCGGTGGAACAGCCGCTGCCGGTGACGGGTCGGCTGGCGATGCCGGACGGACGGGCGTGGACGTGCCTTCGATCAGTTGCTCGAGGGCGTCCCCACCGTCGCACGCGGCGAGCACGTAGAGCGCGAGGTCGTCTTCGACCTTGCCCTGATCGATGAGGCGCTGGAGAAGCGTGTCCTGGATGCTCACGGTTCAGTAGGGATAGAGCAGCGCAACGTCGGAAACCGACGCGCCGCTGCGCCGGAGGTGGGTCACAGGGCCGGGATCATACAACCCGAGCGCAATCACCGCCGCCTCGGCCGCTTCGACGTCGCCACTCGTGTTGGCGTCGTCGAGATCCAGCAGCACGCGGTAGCGGCTCGCCAG
Organism: Acidobacteriota bacterium; assembly: GCA_023429845.1. Classification (GTDB taxonomy): domain Bacteria; phylum Acidobacteriota; class Vicinamibacteria; order Vicinamibacterales; family Vicinamibacteraceae; genus Luteitalea. Next base: position 19,477 of record JAEZCY010000055.1, on the reverse strand, counting down.
CGCGTCGCCGCCGTCTGCCGCCACTTGCAGCGCGTGGCGTGCGTCGTCGTCGGCCACGCATCGATGGGCAGACCAGCGCACGTGGTCCGGCAGCGAGCGGTCGTCGCACAGGGCGCGGCCACTTGCCCGTGCGTCCTCGTCGGATGGGTCCAGCATCAGCCGCGCTCGCGTCATCGCCAGTTCCACATACCGCGCGCCGAGGCCGCCGTAGCCGCCGCGACCGAGTAGCTGCTCGTGCAGCGCGCAGGCGGCGGCGAGCGAGGCCTCGTCGCCCAGTGCTCCGGCCAGGCGGCTCCACTCGGACAGGGGCCGAGCCACGTCGTCCTCCGCGTAGAGCGCGGCGAAGGCCTCGGCTATCGTCCGCTGGTCGTCGTGCGCCTGCTCCGCCCGTCCCGTCACGGCCCGCAATCGACCGATCGCACCGCGCAGGCGCAGCTCCTGCAGCGCCGCATCCTCGATGCGCGCGGTGAGCTCGACCACCGCGCGCGCTTCGATTTCCGCGGCGTCCGGCGTTGGCGTATACGCCGACTGCTGCACCAGGTGGGCGAGCACCTGCAGCCGCAGCATGCGCGGAAGCGTCGCGAACCATTCCGATGGCGGCATGTGCACGCGTCCGCGATTGCTTTCGTGTCGTGCGGCCACCGCGTGCGCGAAGGCGAGCCGGTAACCGGCATCAGGTCCGCCAGCCGGCCAGCGATCGATCGCGAGTGCCGCGCCGCGCGCAACCGGTCCCCAGTCCACGATGGTGTCGCTCCCTACGAGCGCGAGGCGGAAGAAGCTGGCCGTGAGGCCTTCCCGCCGATCGGCGTCGTAGCCGGCGTCCACGAGCAGCCGCGAGAGGGTGTCGCCTAGCGCGAACTCGATGGCGTCTGCCGCCCGCGCCACGCCGATGATGCGCACGCGGCCCCCTGCCGCGTGGCGGGCCTCGTCCACCTGTTCGGCGGAGACGAGCACATCGGTCACACGCGGAAGCAGCATCGTGACTCCAGCGATCTTCCTGCCCAGGCCGCCCACCGGCTTCACGGCGCCGGATTCATCCACCGCTGCGGCCGCCAGCACGTGTTCGGGAGCCGCACAGCCCAGCACCACCGATGCCAGGTGTACGCAGAAGGCCAGGCCGAACGACGGGCCCTCCACGAGGGAACCGGGATCGACGAAGCCCGGCGTCCGCCGGCACCCGTCCAGGGGAACGACCACGGGCAGCTGGCGAACGGCGTCGCGGACGCTCGTCCACAGCACGGGCAACGTGCGAGGCAAGGCGACGCCCGCCGCGCGCCAGGACTTCCGCATCGCGGGCCCGAGCGAGACCCCCTGCGCACCGCCGCCGGACGCCGGCGAGATCCGCCACGCGATCACGGTGTCTTCGTCTTCGCTGATGCTGACCACGGGCACGCAGCCGATGCCGATCGCCGGCACCGGGCCGACTCGCCGAGTCAGCCGCTCGGTGCGGGCCTCGGATCGCGGCCAGCACCACGGACCCGCGCGCAGAGCGCTCTCCGGAGCGGCGTGCATCAGAAGTAGTGTGCCTCCAGATCCGTGCTGCCCCACCAGGCCGACGGATCGCCGAGCGCCACGCGCCGCAGCCGTTCGTCAACGGCCGAGACAGAACCATCGAGGTTGATCCGCACAGCTCGCCCGACGCGGTCGGCCTCGGCGAGCATGCCGTCGAGCTCGTCGCCGGCGCCCGCTTCGCGCAGCAGCACGCGGACGCTCTCGATGTCGTCGCGCCGATGACAGAGGCGACGCCAGGCCCACGACGCTTCGCCCATGTCGGCCGAGAGCGTGTCGAAGAGATCCTCCAGGTCATCGCGCAGGGTCTCGGCGCGTCGCACCGCCTGCTGCTCCAGCGCCGTCGTCGACGCCGTGTCGAGCCCGCGCGCCCAGCGTCGCGGCGCCAGCTCGCCTTCGCTCACGAGGTCCTGAAGATGCCCGGCGGCAATCAGCGCGGCGACGTCCCTGGTCTCCGATTCCGAGAGGCGAGCCAGTTGCCCCGCGAGCGACGTACGCGTCCACGCGTCGGCGCCGATGCCTGCCTTTGCCTCGTCCTGCATCCACATGTCGTTCGAGCTCACGATCCACTCCTCGAGCGGGGGCGACGGCCAGCTGTAGATCGGCTGCAGTCGCAGCGCGGCGTTCTCCGTGTAGCCGACAAGGAGCGGCATGCCGCCCAGGCTCTCGATCAGGAAGCGACCCTGCTGCTCGAGCTCGACGCGCGCCATGCCGGCCTCGTCGGCGACGAGCGCCGGTCCTCGCAACCCCGGTCGTACGCGGAACGACGCACCATGCCGCGATATGACGCGCACCGCACGTGCCTCCGGCTCGAGCTCGAGACGCATGCCCAGCGTGTCGAGCGTCGGGCTGTGTGCAGCGAGCGTCGATCCGGCGGCGCGAGGGCCCGCCTGAAGCGCCTGCTGCGGACCGCCGGCCGGCAGCGGCAGATGTTCGGCTGGTCCGAGCATCTGGAGCGAGACGCCCATGGCCTCGAGTTCGTCCTGAATCTGCGTGTTCATGCCGGGATGGCCTCGTCGTCCGAAGGGGGCTGCGTGTCGCCGTGCTGGACGCGCGGCGCGAAATCGAAAACGGCCACGGCCCGCACCGCCGCCTCGAGCTCAGGACGCAGTGCAGCAGCCGCCAGCCATGCCGACAGGCGCGGCACGTCGTCGGGACGATGGCGCGGCACCTCGAGCAGGTACCCGCGCGCCCGCTTCTGGCGCTGGTAGATCCGGTTGCGGGTGCGCACGTACGTGTCGCCGTCCCGCTGTTCGCGCGCCACCATCTCGTCGATGGTGGCCGTCTCGCGGGCGATGGCGCGGATGTCGCGGACGTTGGCGATGAAGCCGTCGCCTTCGCGCAGCGTCTTCGCGATCGCGGGGATCGCCTGGTCGTAGAGCATCGATTCGGCCGCGGTGAGCAACTCGGCGTGTGCCGCGCGGCTCTCCTTCTCGATCAGCACGGAGCGGATGTCGGCCGCCGGATCCTGCAGCTCGCGGTCGGCGCGGTCGTCGTCCTCGCTCGTCGTGGACGTGAGCCGGCGGCGGTCCTCTCCGTCACGGCTCAACCCGTCGCGCCAGCGGTTCTTCAGTGCGGTCACCAGGTAGCCCGTGGCCTCGCCGTCGCTGGCCGTGTAGCGCCGCGGCCCGGGCCGGTTCTTCATCAGGCGCACGACGACGTCGTTGACCACGTCGTCGCGATGCGAGTCGGGCACCACGCGACGCGCGAGCGTGGTCAAGGTCGTGTAGATCAGCTCGATCGCGGCTTGCCGCCGTGCGTCTTCCTCACGGGAGAGCATGCGGTCTGGCGGTGCCATCCCAACGAGAGCGTCCGACAGGGTCATGGCCAGGGTGAATGGATCCTTCGGTGGTCCTGCGTTCGACATCGCTCGACGTCGTCCCCGGGAGTACGCGGCACTCCGACCGCGTCTGACAGCACCGCGCTAGGCACGGGCGTCGGCGTCGAGCAACGCGCGGGCCGCGGCTGCAATCGCCGGCACATGCTCGGGTTCGACGTCGCTCAACAGCGGCAGCAGTGGACCTGTCTCGGCGATGCCGGCGCTTGCCACCGCCTGGTGGAGTACGCGAATGGGGTTGATGCCGTTCCGGAGGTCCTCGAGGGGCCTGAAGATCGCCCGGATCCGCTCGGCGTCGTCCCAATCCTGGCGACGAACGGCCGCCAGCATCGCCTGGGACAGCCGGGGCGCGACGCAGACGCAGCCGCTCGTGAAGCCAGCGAGGCCGAAGTCGCGCGTGTGGACGATTGCCGGCTGCTCACCGATGCCGCTGATGATCTTCGAGGTGTCGACAAGAGACACGAGGCGACGCAGGTACGGGTCGTGCGTCGTGTCTGGCCGCACCACGGCGTACTTGATCGCGGCAACGATGCCTTCCTCGTCGAGTGCCGCGATGTCCTCGGGCTCGATGTAGCCATCGTCCTTCACGTACACGACGACAGGCACGCCAGCGGCGGCCGAGAAGTCGCGGATGCCGTTGGCGACGCCCGCACTCGTCGTGACGCCGCGCTGTGGCAGCACCATCACGACAGGGAACGCATGTCGGCGAACGACCGTCGCCTGCTCGAGGAGCAGCCCGTACGTGGGCCCGGCCGACGGCACCACCAGGGTGTCCTGCCCCGCCAGGCGCGACAGCATCGAGAGTGCGGCGTCGTACTCCGAGAGCGGCAGGTTGTAGAAGTTGGCGTTGCCGCCATAGAGCAGCAGCGACACGCCTCCGGATTCGAGGTGGCCGATGATGCGCGCGTTGCCCTGCTCGGAGATGGCGCGGGAGTGGTCGCGCGCCAGCGGGGGAACGGCCATCACCGAACGGTGGAAGTGGGCAGCGGTCAGCGGGCTCGTGATCATTGTCGGTTCGCCAGGGTGCTACAGGCTACACGAACGCGCAGGCACATCCAGGCGAGAACGCCCGCGCCCGAGATGCCTCCCCGATCAGCAGGCGACTGCGCACGTTCGTAGCGGGACTGCGCGGGCTCGTCGCCGGGGCTGCGCAGGTTCGTCGCGGGCGCTCCGCAGGTTCCTCGCGGGGGCTCCGCAGGTTCGTCGCCGGGCCTCCGCAGGTTCGTAGCCGTCGGGCCCTGCCCGACGGTCAGCGTTCCGTCAGTAGATGTCAGGCTCTGGCGTCGGCCCGCAGTCGCCGCGGGCGAGGCAGTTGAAGTCGCAGCCGTCGGGCGCCTGCGTGACCTGCTCGAGGAACAAGCGGCTGTAGCCGCGCTCGTAGGCTCGCGGCCGCGGCGTCCAGGCCGCGCGCCGCGAGGCCAGTTCCTCGTCGCTGACGTGCAGGTGCAGCAGGCGCGCCTCGACGTCGAGCTCGATACGGTCGCCGTTCCGCACCAGCGCGAGGGGGCCGCCAATCGCCGACTCCGGCGCCACGTGCAGCACGCACGTGCCGTAACTCGTCCCCGACATGCGTGCGTCCGAGATGCGGACCATGTCGCGGACGCCGTCACGCAGGAGCTTCTGCGGTATCGGCAGCATGCCCCACTCGGGCATGCCCGGCGCGCCAACCGGGCCGGCATTCTGCAGCACGATGACGTGATCGGCCGTGACGTCGAGAGCGGGGTCGTCGATGCGCGCCTTCAGCTCGGCGTAGGTGGTGAACACGAGCGCCGGGCCGACGTGCTTCAGCAGGCGCGGCTCTGCCGCGGTCGGTTTGATGACGCACCCGTCCGGGGCGAGGTTCCCGCGCAACACGAACGTGCCGCCCGCGTGGGCGAGCGGCCGATCCATCGGCAGGATCACGTTGTCCGACAGCACCTCGGCGTCTGCGATCACCTCGCCGAGGCGCTTGCCCGTCACCGTCAGGCAGTCGAGCGCGAGGTGGTCGCGCAGCCGTGACAGCAGGGCCCGCATGCCCCCGGCATCATGGAAGTCCTCCATGAGGTATTCGCCGGCCGGCCGGATGTTGGCGATGACCGGAACTTCGCGTGACAGACGGTCGAAGTCGTCGATCGACAACGGCACGCCTGCGCGGCGGGCCATCGCGACAAGGTGGATGATGGCGTTGGTCGAGCCGCAGAGCGCCATGTCGGCCACGATGGCGTTCATGAACGCGTCGGCCGTGAGTATCTCGGACGGCCTGATGTCCTCCCACACGAGTTCGACGGCGCGCCGGCCGCATTCCGCGGCCATGCGCGCGTGGGCGGCGTGCACCGCCGGGATCGTCGCGGCGCCAGGCAGCGTCATCCCCAGCGCCTCGGTGATTCCTGCCATGGTGGACGCCGTGCCCATCGTCATGCAGGTGCCGGCGGAGCGCGCGATCCCGTCCTCGATCTGGCGCATCGCGCAGTCGTCCAGGTTGCCGGCCTTCCGCTCTGCCCAGTACTTCCAGACGTCCGTGCCACTGCCGAGTCGCTCGCTGCGGTACCGGCCGGCCAGCATCGGGCCGGCGGGCAAAAACAACGCCGGCAGGTCGGCCGATATCGCGCCCATGAGCAAGCCCGGCACGGTCTTGTCGCAGCCGCCCATGAGCACCGCGCCGTCAATCGGGTGTGACCGCAGCACCTCCTCGACCTCGAGTGCCAGGAGGTTGCGATGGAACATCGCCGTCGGCTTGACGAACATCTCCGACAGCGACAGCACGGGCATCTCGACCGGGAATCCGCCGGCCTGCCACACGCCGCGCTTCACGTCCTCCGCGCGCTCGCGAAAGTGCCCATGACACTGTTGGAGGTCGCTCCACGTGTTGAGCACCGCGATGACGGGCCGGCCCTCGGCATCGACGTCCGAGTAGCCCATCTGCCGTAGCCGGCTGCGGTGGCCGAAGCTGCGGAGGTCGTCTGGGGCGAACCAGCGTTGCGATCGCAGGTCGGCCGGCGAGCGCCGTGCGCGCCGCGTCGCGGCGCCCGGAATCATGGGATCGTGGGAATCGGGCATCACGGAAGGCTGGAAAATCCGGTCGCGGAAGTCTACGCTAACCGCCTCTTGAGTCCACTGCCGATCCTGGCGATCGCCCTGGCGATCGTGCTCACGGGCGTGCTGGCATTCCGGCTGCACGCCTTTCTGACATTGATCGTCGCTGCGCTCGCCGTCGCGGCACTCACGCCGCGCGCGACGATCGAGCGTCACGAACTGACGCGCGAAGGCGTGCGAGTCCAACGGATCGGCGATGCCGGTGAGGCGGTCTTCGTCACGCCGCGGCGACCGCTGGCGCCCGACATTCCGCACGACGTCTACCGCCTCGAGAGCGGTTCGCGTGCACCGCACCACATCGCGCGCGTGTGGATCGAGCCCGCCGATCCGGCGTCTGCCCTACGGCGCGACGAGGCGCGGCTCGTCATCCGGGAGCGTGGCAGCACCGGCACGCCACGGGCCGGCGACTGGGTGACGACGCCTGAAGTCGCGCGGTCCGCGGCGCGCACCGCGACTGCCACGATCGGCGAGCGCGTTGCCCAGGGGTTCGGACGGACGGCGCTCGACATCGGCATCCTCATCGCCATGGCGTCCATCCTCGGCGGCTGCCTGATGGCCGCGCGCGGCGCCGAGCGCATCGTCCTCTCGCTGAGGAGCGCCGTCGGCCCGTCGCGCGCGCCGCTCGCGTTCCTGGGCAGCGGTTTCCTGCTCGGCATCCCGATGTTCGCCGAGGCCGTGTTCTACCTGCTCCTGCCGCTCGCCAAGGCCATGTGGCTCGAGACGCGGCGCAACTACGTGCTCTTCGTGCTTGCCATCGTCGCCGGCGCGACCATGACCCATTCGCTCGTGCCGCCCACGCCGGGACCGCTGTTTGTCGCCGATGCCATGGGCGTCGAGATCGCGCTGATGATCCGCCAGGGCGCCATCGTCGCCGCGATCGCCGCGGTCGCCGGGTACGGCTATGCCAGGTACGCCGATCGCCGCTGGGGATTCCCGCTGCGGGCGGCGGTTGGTCGCGACGGCATCGAGATGCCGGAACCTGACCACGCACTCGACCTCGGCACGTTGCCGCCGCTCTCCCTGTCGCTGTTGCCCATCCTGCTGCCCGTCGTCCTGATCAGTGCGGCCTCGGTGCTGGACACCACGACGTACGGCCTGCCCGCCGCGGTGGTGGCCGCCGTGCACGTTCTGGGCGACAAGAACCTGGCGCTGACGCTCTCGGCTGGCGCAGCACTCGCGCTGCTCGTGTTCTACGGAAATCCGGCGGCGTCCGCATCGCACGCCGACGTCGTGCGGCGCGCGGTTCGCGACAGCGTCGTCGAAGCAGGCGAAATCATCCTCATCATTGCCGCGGGCGGTGCACTCGGTGCGACGCTCCGGCAGGCCGGCATGGCGGAACTGGCAGGCGCGACCGTGCCCGAGCAGAAGTTGCTGCTGCTGCCGCTCGCGTGGGGCATTACCGCGCTCGTGCGCATCGCGCAGGGATCGGCAACCGTCGCGATGATCACCGCCGTCGGCATCGTCGGCCCCATCGCCCTTGCCGCCGAACTGCCCTATCACCCCGTGTACGTGGCCATAGCCATCGGGGCGGGCTCGAAGATCGGGATGTGGATGAACGACAGCGGATTCTGGGTGATCGCGCGGATGAGCGGCATGACGGAAGCCGAAACCCTGAAGACGGCGAGCGCCATGGTGTTCCTCGAAGGCTGCGCCGGGCTCGTCGCCACGCTCGTGCTCGCCGCCATCTGGCCGCTCGTGTGACGAGGGGTTGCGGCCTGGGGCGCGGGGCCAGGCATGTTCGGCCCGGCGGACGGCTGACGTTGTTACCTCTGTTCGGTCGTTCCCACGGAGCTCACAGTGCGGATTCGCTTTTCCCTCCTCACCCTGTTCATCACGTTCGCCTCGACGGCCGTCGCCCAGGACCAGGCGACCCTCGAGAGAGCCTTCGAAGGACGGGAGGTCACGGTCCTGATGGACATGCCCGCCACACACAAGGGCATCGACCTCCACCTGCAGCGCGAGCCGGAACTCGATTTCGCCGACTACGCCTACCGGACCAAGACGTACGGCGTCGCGCTCCGCAAGGAAGATCGCGTGATGATCACGACGATCAAGGTGAACAAGAAGAACATCGAGCTTCACCTCGGGGGAGGCGGCTACGGCACGTGGAGCGACGACAGCGGCAACGTGTCGGCTGCGTATGTCGGAAAGTCGAGGCGCGAGCAGGACCTCGAGAAGGAGCGCCGACGGACGTCGGACGATCGCCGGAAGCGGCAGATCGACCGCGAGCTCGGCTACCTCCGCGACGAACGGGAGCGCGAGCAGCGGTCGGCCCAGCGGGAGGCCGAGGCGCTCTCGGCGATCAAGAAGGGCGAGATTGCCGTCAAGCGTCTCGACGGCGGCTCACGGTTCAACATCTGGTACGAGGACAAGCGGCTCGAACGGTGGGCACCGACGCCGGAAGAGCTGATGTACTCGCTCGCGAAGTACCTCGACTTCGGCGGCACCAACGGCGACGGCGTCCCCGGTGTCAGCCGCGGCACGCCGGGCAACCGGCTGACGAGCACCAGCGGCCGAACCGCAAGCGGCCGACCCGACGACGTCGAGACGGCCGCGTTGTCGCTGAGGCGAGGGATGGGCACCGACGACGTGCACGACCTTCTGGGGCGTCCCACCCGTCGCCGCTCGAGCAAGCAGGGCGATCTCGAATCGATCGTCGAGACATGGGAGACGACCGACAGCGTCACCGACGTGACCTTCGTCGGCGGCGTTGTCGTGAAGTTCACGTCGTCCAGCAAGTAGCCCGCGACGGTTCCGGTGAACGGCGGCGCGCCTGGAGAGCGCGCCCCTGCCCGAAGCCCCGAGCGAGCGCAGGCACACGTGAAGCGCGCCCTACGCGAGGTGCGCCCGGAGCGCGGCCCCGCCCGAAAGCGCGAACTGCGTGCGCTACTGCACCGACGCGACGGTAGGTGGCGGGTCGGTCCAGCCGCCGCCCAGCGCGCGATACATGTTCACGAGCGTGGCCCCACGCGCGAGGCGGACGGCGATGAGCCCCTGCTGCGCCTGATACAGCTGACGCTGGGCGTCGAGCACTGGCAGGAAGCTGTCCACGCCGCCCTTGAAGCGCGCGTCCGCCAGCCGCAACCCTTCACTCGCTGCGGTCGTGAGCGCCTGCTGCGCGGCGATCTGTTCGTCGATCGTCGCGCGTATGGCGAGGGCATCCGCCACTTCGCGGAACGCCGACTGGATCGTCCGCTCGTAATTGGCGACCGCCAGTTCCCGATCGACCTGCGCCACCTCGAGGTTGGCCCTGTTTCGACCGGCGTTGAAGATCGGCATCACAACCTGGGGCACGAACGACCATGCGCCGGTGCCGGTCGTGAACAGCGCATCCAGCGCCCGGCTCGTGGTGCCCGCGGAACCGGTGAGGCTGATCGTCGGGAAGAAGTTCGCCCGCGCCGCGCCGATGCTGGCATATGCCGACCGCAACCTGTGCTCGGCGCTCAGGATGTCGGGTCGTCGCTGCAGCAGGTCCGAAGGCAGCCCTGCCGGCACCTCCTTCATCGCGGATGCGTCGTCGAGCGCCTGCTGCGGGAGATGCGCCTCGGCGACCGTGGCGCCGACAACGAGCTCGAGCGCATTCCGATCCTGCGACAACAGTGAGGTGAATCGCGCGACGTCGGCACGCGCCGACTCCACGGTGGTCTCGGCCTGTCGCACCGACAGGGCAGACGTGACACCCGCTTCGAACCGCTGCGTCGTCAGGTCCAGCGCGGTCTGCTGCAGCTTCAGCGTGTCGTGCGCCAGCGCGAGCCGCTCGGAGTCGGCCGCGTAGGTGAGGAACGCCTGGGCGACCTCCGACACGAGTCCGATCTGCACCGCACGCCGCGCCTGCTCCGTCGCCAGGTACTGCTGCAGTGCCGCGTCGTTGAGGCTGCGGATGCGGCCGAACACGTCCAGCTCGTACCCGCTGACGCCGACGTTGGCCGAGTACTGCTCGGCATTGAACGCACCCCCGGCGCCGCCGAACACGCCCTCTGGAATGCGCTGGCGCACCGCGCTTCCGGTCGCGTTCACCGACGGAAACAGGGCCGACCGCTGGATGCGGTACAGGGCGCGGGCGCGGTCGATGTTCAGCACCGCGATCTGCAGATCGCGGTTGTTCTCGAGCGCCTGTTCCACGAGGGCACGCAGCCGCGCGTCTCCGAAGAACTCCTGCCACGGGATCTCACTGGCCGCGCGCGCCTCCGACGCCTCACCGGCCTGGCGATAGGCATCGGGCAGCGGCGCCGCAGGTCGCGCGTATTCGGGCGCCATGGTCCGGCAGCCGGCCAGCAGCACGCTGACGAGCACCGGTACGAACATCACCACTCGACTCACGACAGGGATCCTTCCTGAGCAGACAGCTCGTCACCCGCCATGGTGACCGGCTCCTCGACCCGCACGTGGCGGCGCGAGAACATCCGCCGGACGACGACGAAGAACACGGGCACGAGGAGGACGCCGAGGAACGTGGCAGCCAGCACGCCGCCGAGCACGCCGGTGCCGATGGCGTTCTGCGCGCCCGAACCCGCGCCGTTGGCCAGCACCAGCGGGAGCACGCCGAGACCGAAGGCCAACGACGTCATCAGGATGGGGCGCAGGCGCTGGCGCGACGCTTCGAGCGTCGCCTCGACGAGGTCGCGCCCGCTTTCCTCGAGGTCGCGGGCGAACTCCACGATGAGGATCGCGTTCTTGGCCGACAAGCCGATCGTCGTGAGCAGACCCACCTGGAAGTAGACGTCGTTGGACAGCCCGCGTCCGGCGGCGGCGAGCACTGCGCCGAGCACGCCGAGCGGCACGATGAGCATCACCGAGAACGGAATCGACCAGCTCTCGTACAAGGCCGCCAGACACAGGAAGACGACGAGCAGCGAGATCGCGTAGAGCGCCGGCGCCTGTGAGCCAGACAACCGTTCTTGGTACGACAGGCCGGTCCATTCGAAGCCGATGCCTGCCGGCAGCTTCGAGGCGATCTCCTCGACGGCGTCCATCGCTTCACCAGAGCTGTAACCCGGCGTGGGCGCCCCGAGGATCTCGACCGACGGCACGTCGTTGAAGCGCTCGAGGCGCGGTGAGCCGAACGTCCACTTCCCCGTGGCGAACGAGGAGAACGGCACCATCTCGCCGTTCATGTTGCGGGCGTACCAGAGGTCGAGGTGCTCGGGCAGCATGCGGTACGGCGCATCTGCCTGCATGAACACGCGCTTCACGCGCCCCCGATCGATGAAGTCGTTGACGTACGCGCTGCCCCAGGCGGTCGAGAGTGTGTCGTTGATGCCGGCCACCGTCAGCCCGACGGCGCCGGCTCGCTCGGTGTTCACTTCGATCTCGTACTGCGGCGTGTCCTCGAGCCCATTCGGGCGCACGCCGGACAGCACGGGGTGCTGCGCCGCCATGCCGAGGAACTGGTTGCGCGCCTCCATCAGCCGTTCATGCCCGAGCCCGTTGCGGTCCTGCAGTTGGACGTTGAAGCCGGTCGCGTTACCCAGCTCGGTCACGGCAGGCGGTGCGAACGCGAAGACCATCGCCTCGCGGATCTGCGAGAACGCGCCCATCGCGCGCGCCGCCACCGCGCCGACCTTCCGGTCGTCGTCCTGGCGCTCCTCCCAGTCCCTGAGGCGCACGAACGCCATGCCCATGTTCTGGCCGCGGCCGGCGAAGCTGAAGCCGGTGACCGCAAACAGCGACTGCACGGTCTCCTTCTCGTTGGTGAGGTAGTGGTCCTCGACCTTCTTCATCACCGCGAGCGTCTGCTCCTGCGTGGCACCGGCCGGCAGCTGCACCTGGGTGAACATCACGCCCTGGTCCTCGTCGGGCAGGAACGCGGTCGGCAGACGCATGAACAGGGCGCCCATGACCACGATGAGCACCGCGTAGACGACCATCGACGGCGCGAGACGCCGCACGAGGCGCCTCACCGTGGACTGATACGCCGACGTGCCGCGGTCGAACGTGCGGTTGAACCAGCCGAAGAAGCCGCGCTTGCTCTGCCCGTGGCCCTTCTCGATCGGCTTGAGGATGGTGGCGCACAGCGCCGGCGTCAGCACCAGGGCGACGACGACCGAGAGCACCATCGACGACACGACCGTGATCGAGAACTGGCGGTAGATGACGCCCGTCGAACCGCCGAAGAAACTCATGGGCACGAACACCGCCGACAGCACGAGCGCGATGCCGATCAGCGCGCCGGTGATCTGGTCCATGCTCTTGCGCGTGGCCTCCTTCGGCGGCAGGCCGTCCTCGCTCATCACGCGTTCGACGTTCTCCACCACGACGATTGCGTCGTCCACGAGCAGGCCGATGGCCAGCACCATCCCGAACATCGTCAGCGTGTTGATGCTGAAGCCGAACGCCGCGAGCACCGCGAACGTGCCGAGCAGCACGACGGGCACTGCCAGCGTCGGGATGAGCGTGGCCCTGAAGTTCTGCAGGAACACGTACATCACGAGGAACACCAGGATGATGGCTTCCACCAGCGTCTTGACCACTTCCTCGATCGAGATGCGTACGAACGGAGTGGTGTCGAAGGCGACCACTGCCTCGAGGCCCTCCGGGAAGTACTGTCGCTGATCGTCCACCACCGCCCGCACGAGGTTCGCGGTGTCGAGCGCGTTGGCGCCCGTGGCCAGCTGCACGGCGATGCCGGAGGAGGGATTGCCGTTGAAGCGCGAGAAGATGTCGTAGTTCTCGCTGCCGAGTTCGACGCGGGCGACGTCGGCCAGGCGCACGACCGCACCACCGGAGCCGGCACGCAGCACGATCTGCTCGAACTGCTCGGGCCGCTGCAGGCGGCTCTGCGCGGTGATCGTCGCGTTGAGCGATTGTCCCTCAATCGCCGGCGCCGCGCCGAGCTGGCCGGCCGACACCTGGGCGTTCTGCGCGACGATGGCCGCGCGCACGTCGGCCGGCGTCATCCGGTAGTTCTGCAGCTTGTGCGGGTCGAGCCAGATGCGCATCGCGTACTGGGAGCCGAACACGATCACGCTGCCCACGCCCTGCACGCGGCTGATGCGATCCTGCATGTTCGCGGCGACGTAGTCCGAGATGTCGGTGGCCGTCATGCGGCCGTCCGTGCTCACGAAGCCGATCACCATCAGCATGTTGCTGCGCGCCTTGGACACCTGCACGCCCTGCCGCTGCACCTCCTGGGGCAGCAGCGGCAGCGCGAGCTGCAGCTTGTTCTGCACCTGCACCTGCGCGATGTCGGGGTCGGCCGCCGGGTCGAACGTCAGCGTCATCGTCACCGTGCCCGAGCTGTCGCTGGTGGACGAGACGTAGGTCAGGTGGTCGAGGCCCTTCATGCGCTGCTCGATCACCTGCGTGACCGTGTCCTCGAGCGTGCGGGCCGACGCGCCGGGGTAATTGGCGTTGATGGTGATCGCGGGCGGCGCGATCGCCGGATACTGCGCCACCGGCAGCGTCACCACCGACAGCAGGCCGGCGAGCATGATCACGATGGCGATGACCCACGCGAAGATGGGCCGATCGATGAAGAAGCGTGCCATTTGGAAGTGCCTTACTGGGCAGCCACGGGCTTCACCGTGGCGCCGGGACGGACCTTCTGCAGGCCCTCGACGATGACGCGGTCGCCCGCCTCGAGCCCGCTCGTCACCAGCCATGCGTCGCCAACCGCCCGCGGCGCCTCGATTGCGCGCGCCTCGACCTTGTTGTCGGCGGTCACGACCATCGCAGTGGCGTTGCCCTTCGGATCGCGCGCGACGCCCTTCTGCGGGACCAGCAGCGCGTTGGGCGCGGTGCCTTCCTCCATCACCGCGCGGACGTACATGCCGGGCAGGAGGTCGTGCTTCGGGTTCGGGAACACCGCACGCAGGGTGACGGCGCCTGTGCTCTGGTCCACCGCAACTTCAGAGAACTGCAGCCGACCGGGCAGCGCGTACTCCGTGCCGTCCTCGAGCAGCAAGCGCACGACGGCCTGGCCCTTGTCGGACTTCAAGCGGCCTTCCGCAAGATTGCGGCGCAGCCGGAGCAGCTCGGCGCTCGACTGCGTCACGTCCACATAAATCGGGTCGAGCTGCTGCACGGTTGCGAGCGGCGCGGCCTGGTTGGCGGTGACCAGCGCGCCCGGCGTCACCGCGGAGCGTCCGACGCGTCCGCCAATCGGCGCCGTCAAGGTCGTGTACCCGACGTTGATCTCGGCGGCCCTGATCGCCGCCTTGTCGGCAGCGATGGCCGCTTCGGCCTGCTTCTGCGCCGCAACGGCGTTGTCGTAGTCCTGTCGGCTGACCGCGTTGATGGCCACCAGACCCTCGTAGCGCTCCGCGAGCAGGCGGGCCGCCACGAGATTCGCCTCGGAGCGCGCCAGGGAGGCGCGGGCGCTGTCGAGCGCGACGCGATACGGCGCGGGGTCCACCTGGTACAGAGCTGCGCCGGCGCGCACGTCCGTGCCTTCGCGGAACAGCCGCTTCTGGATGATGCCGTTCACCTGCGGACGCACCTCCGCGATACCGAAGGGCGAGGTCCGTCCGGGCAACTCGGTCTTCAGCGCGACCGACTGGGGACTGACCGACACGACGGCGACTTCCGTCGGAGGTGGGGCAGCGGGCGCGGCGGTCGACGCAGCCTCGGGACGACCGCACGCGGCGGCGCCTCCGGCCGCGAGCAGGAAGAGAGCAAAGAAAGGGAGACGAAGCATAGGTGTGTCTGACGAGAAGATTAGAACGAACGTTCATTCTATGCTAGGCTCGGTTCATCTGCAACATCCGTTTCCCACGGATCCTTACGGCAGAGAGGAGTCGAGACTGACGTGAGCAACGACCGGCCCCAGCGAGGGGCGGCAGAGAGGGACAATCAGCGGGGGGCGACGCGGTCAGACAACCGCCGCCATCAGATCCTGACCGCAGCCGCGACCTGCTTCAACGCACGCGGGTTCCACGGGGCCAGCATGGTCGAGCTCGCCCGCGAGGCGGGCATGAGCGTCGGGCACATCTATCACTACTTCGAAAACAAGGAAGCCATCATCGAAGCCATCGTGGATCGTGACCTCGAGCGGTTCATGGCCGTGCTCGACCGGCTCTCGAACACCGACGACGTGGCGAACGAACTGGTGGCCGTACTCCGCGAGAGCCTGTCGGATGGCTGCAGCCGCAAGCGCATCCTGCTGCGCCTCGAGGTGCTCGCCGAAGCCTCGCGGAGCCCACGCGTCGCTGTGAAGGTTCGCGACGCCGACGCCATGAGCCGTGCGCGCTATCTGGAGGTCCTGCGTAGCCAGCGCGAGCTCGCGGCGCTCTCCGAGCCCGAACTCGCAGCCCGGGCAGACACGATGGCCGCGCTGTTCGAAGGGCTGACGCTGCGCGCGCTGCGCAATCCCGAGATGGATCTCGACGTGACGCTCGAGAGTGTGCGCCCCGTGGTCGGCGCGCTGCTTCAGCGGGACGGGGCGCCGGCGACCTCGCCTGTGTGAGCGCCACGTGCCGGGGGCGGGCGAGGTGGACGCGTCAGAAGAATCCGAGCGAGAACTTGGCGTCTTCGGACATGAGGTCCTTCGTCCAGGCGGGCTCCCACACCACTTCGACGAAGGCGTCCTTCACGCCTTCCACGGCCTTGACCTTGTAGCGGACCTCGCTCGGCAACTGCTGCGCCGCCGGGCACGCGGGTGAAGTCAGCGTCATCTCGACGCGCACCTTTGCGTCGGCATCGGCCTCGATCTTGTAGATCAGCCCCAGCTCATAGATGTTCACCGGGATCTCGGGGTCGAACACCGTACTGATTGCCTCCACGATCCCCGGTGTCAGCTCGGCCGTCTTTGCCTCGTCGCGGGCCCCCACCTGCGAATTGCCGGGCGGCGCTGGCGGCGGCTCGAGCAGCGCTCCGACGTCGAGACCGTAGCCGGCCGACTGCGATGGCGACGGCACATCGGGAGCCTCGACGTCCATGGAGGCGAGCGGATTGCCGGGGCCTGTCGGTTCCGGCTGAGCGGTCTCGCCCGCGGTGGCCGCGGGACTGGCAGGGGTGGTCGTCGTGTCTGCCGGCTTGGATTTGGAGAACAGGGAGAACATCTCAGACCCTCGCGATGGGAAACTAGGCCAATTCACTCCGTCGTCACCGTCGTGCCCGCGTCGTCGACCGCGGCCTGCAGGGCATGCCAGGCCAGCATCGCGCATTTCACGCGTGACGGGAACTCCTTCACGCCCGACAGCACCACCAGCTTGCCCAGCTTCTCCTCGTCCGCCTCGGTCCTGCCGGTGACCATCTCGTGGAAATCCGCGAACAGCTCGCGCACTTCCTCGCGGGTGCGGCCGGTGACCACCTCGGTCATCATCGAGGCCGACGCCTTGCTGATCGCGCAGCCGTTGCCCTCGAACCGTGCCTCGGCGACCCGCCCCTCGGCCATGCGTACGTAGACGCTGACGCGATCGCCGCACATGGGATTGTGTCCGGATGCCTTGGAGGCACCCTCCATCGCACCGAAGTTCCGCGGCTTCTTGTTGTGATCGAGGATGACTTCCTGGTAGAGGTCGCGGAGTTCCATCTGGCTGCCGTCCTACGAGAAGAACTGCTGCACGCGTCGCACGCCGGCGACGAGCGCGTCCACGTCCTCGGTGGTGTTGTAGAGCCCGAACGACGCACGCACCGTCGCGGTGATCCCGTAGAAGTCCATGACGGGCTGAGCGCAGTGCTGGCCGGTGCGCACCGCCACGCCGTCCTGATCGAGGAACGTACCCGCGTCGTGCGGGTGGACGTCGCCGATGAGAAACGACACGAGGCCGGCCCGCCGAGGCGCCTGGCCGATCAGCCGCACTCCCCCGAGCGCCGCCAGGGCCTCGGTGGCATGCTCGAGCAGCGCGTGTTCGTGCGCGGCCACCTCGTTCAGGTCGAAACGCGAGAGGAAGTCGATGGCTGCGCCAAAGCCCACGACACCCGCGATGTTCGGCGTGCCCGCCTCGAACTTGTACGGCACTTCGTTGTACTCGGTGTGCGCGAACGTGACGGACGCGATCATGTCGCCCCCACCCATCCAGGGCGGCATGGACTCGAGCAGCGCCCGGCGCCCGTAGAGCGCCCCGATGCCGGTCGGCCCGTACATCTTGTGCGCCGAGCACGCGTAGAAGTCGCAGTCGAGTGCCTGAACGTCCACGGGCATGTGCGGCGCTGCCTGGGCGCCATCGACCAGCACGGCGACGCCGCGCGCCCTGGCGAGCGCGATGATCTCCTCGACGGGATTCACGGTGCCGAGCGCGTTGGACACGTGGATCACCGAGACGAGCGCCGTCCGGGGGCCGAGCGCGCGCTCGTACTCCGCCATGTCGAGCACGCCCTTGTCGTCCATGGGCACGACACGCAGCACTGCGCCCGTGTGCTGGGCGACGAGCTGCCACGGCACGATGTTGGAGTGGTGCTCCATGTGCGTGACGACGATCTCGTCCCCGGGCTTCAAGCGAGGCCTCGCAAAGCTCTGTGCCACCAGGTTGATGGCCTCGGTGCAGCCGCGCGTGAAGACGATCTCGGCGTGCTCGCGCGCGTTGAAGAAGCGGGCCACCTTCTCCCGAGCCCCTTCATAGGCCTTGGTCGCACGCTCGCTCAGCAGGTGGGTGGCGCGGTGGATATTGGCGTTGTCGTTCCGGTAGTAGCTGTCGAGCGCCTCGATTACCGACAGCGGCTTCTGCGTCGTGTTGGCGTTGTCGAGATAGACGAGCGGCTTCCCGTGGACCCGCTGATCCAGGATGGGGAACTCGCGCCGGACGGCGGTGGCGTCGAATGTCACTCGCGGATCGGCAGGCGCGCGAGGAGCACCTCTTCGAGCGCGTGGCGGACGCCGTCGATCTTGATACGTTCGACGATGTCCTCGGCGAAAGCATGGATCAGCAGCGCCCGTGCATCGTCCTGGCCGATGCCGCGCGAGCGCAGATAGAACAGCTGCTCGTCGCTCAGCTGGCCCACCGTGGCGCCGTGGGTGCACTTCACGTCGTCGGCGAAGATCTCCAGCTGCGGCTTGGTGTCGATCGACGCGTCGTCCGACAGCAGCACCACCTGGTTGCTCTGCTTCGCGTCGGTCTTCTGCGCGTCCAGCCGTACGAAGATCTTGCCGTTGAACACGCCACGGCTGTGCCCGTCGAGCACGCCCTTGTAGATCTCGTAGCTGTGACAGTGCGGCTTGGCGTGGTCGATCGCCGTGTGGTGGTCGACCAGCCGGTGACCATCGGCGAGGTAGAGGCCGTTCACCGTGCAGTCGATCCCCTCGCCATCGAGCGTGGCGTTGATGTCGTTGCGGGTCAGCAGGCCGCCGAGCGAGATGTTGTGCGTGAAGAACTCGGAGGCGCGCGCCAGCTGGATGTGCGTGCTCGCCACGTGGTACGCCTGCACGCTCTCGCGGTTCACCTTGTAGTGATCGACGTGCGCACCCTCGGCGGAGATCACTTCCGTGATGGCGTTGGTCAGGTATCCGGAGTCGGTGCCGCCGTAACTCTCCACGACCGACACCTGGCTGTTGGCGCCGGCAACGATCAGCGTGCGCGGGTAGGAAGCGCCGGCGCCGGTGGAGAAGTACAGCACGTGAATCGGCTCGGTCACGACGACGCCGGGGTCCACGACGACGACGGTGCCGTCGGTGAACCAGGCGTCGTTCAGCGCGGTGAATCCGTGCTGACGGAATCGGATGGCCGCGCCGATGTGCGGCTGGAGCAGCTCGGGATGGCTGCCGAGCACCTCGGCGATGGACGCCACGCGCACGCCGTCGGGCAGCGGCCGCACCTGCGACAGCGTCGCCGAGTAGTGGCCGTTCACGAACACGAGCTGGGGGCCGTCGAACTCGCGGAACAGGAAGCTGTCCACGACGTGCGGGTCGGCCTCGGCATCCGCGACGGGTTGCGCCGGCACCACCGCGACGCCGTCAATGGGCGTGAAGCGCCACTCCTCGTGGCGCGTGGTGGGCAGGCCCTCGTCGCGAAAGGTCGCCGCGGCGTCGGCACGGCTGGCGCGAAGCCATGCCGGATCGGAGGCGCGGGAGCCGATGAACTCGTCGAAACCTGTGAGCAATGAATCCTGGGCGGCAGTGGATGACATCGTTTGCTGGGACGCCACGCGGGCATCCGGTATTGGGTAGGGCCCGCTCCCCGGGAG
>JAEZCY010000041.1 GCA_023429845.1 Acidobacteriota bacterium | reverse complement strand
GTACCGGTAGTGTTCCGGCTTGTACGGGCCCTCGGGCGCCACGCCGATGTACGACGCCTGGTCGGGCCGCAGCGTGGTCAGCTTCACGCCGAGCTTGTCGAGGTGCAGGCGGGCGACCTTCTCGTCGAGCCGCTTGGGCAGCGTGTAGACCTTCTTCTCGTACGCCGCGTTGTTGGTGTGCAGCTCGATCTGGGCCATCACCTGGTTGGTGAACGAGGCCGACATCACGAAGCTCGGGTGCCCCGTGGCGCAACCGAGGTTCAGCAGGCGGCCCTCGGCGAGGATCATCACGCTGTGCCCGTCGGCGAAGCGCCACTCGTCGTACTGCGGCTTGATGTTGATCCGCTCGATGCCCGGCACCTTCTTCAGCCCGGCCATGTCGATCTCGTTGTCGAAGTGGCCGATGTTGCCGACGATCGCCTTGTCCTTCATCTTCGCCATGTGCGCGGCGGTGATGATGTCCTTGTTGCCGGTCGCCGTGATGAAGATGTCGGCCGTCTCGAGCACGTCGTCGAGCGTCGTCACCTGGTAGCCTTCCATCGCCGCCTGCAGCGCGCAGATGGGGTCGATCTCGGTGATGATCACGCGCGCGCCCTGGCCGCGCAGCGACTGTGCGCAGCCCTTGCCCACGTCGCCGTACCCGCACACGACCGCGACCTTGCCCGAGAGCATCACGTCGCTCGCGCGCATGATGCCGTCGGTCAGCGAGTGCCGGCAGCCGTACAGGTTGTCGAACTTGCTCTTGGTGACCGCGTCGTTGACGTTGATTGCCGGGAACAGCAGCGTGCCGGCCGCCATCATCTCGTAGAGACGGTGCACGCCGGTGGTCGTCTCCTCGCTCACACCCTTGATGCCGCGGGCGATCGCCTGCCACTGCTCGGGCGCCTTGCCGAGCTCGTCGCGCAGGGTCTGGAGGATGATGCCCCACTCCTCCGGCTCCTTGTCCGCGTCGAAGGCCGGCACCTTGTCGGCCGTGCCGTACTCGAGGGCCTTGTGCACGAACAGCGTCGCGTCGCCGCCGTCATCGACGATCTGGTCGGGGCCGCTGCCATCCGGCCACACGAGCGCCTCCTTCGTGCACCACCAGTACTCGTCGAGCGTCTCGCCCTTCCAGGCGAAGACCGGGATGCCCTTCGGGTTCTGGACGGTGCCGCCCGTCTCCGGACGCCCCACCGCCACGGCCGCGGCCGCGTGGTCCTGCGTCGAGAAGATGTTGCACGACACCCAGCGCACGTCCGCGCCCAGATTGTCGAGCGTCTCGATCAGCACCGCCGTCTGCACGGTCATGTGCAGGCTGCCCATGATCTTCACGCCCGCCAGCGGCTTCTTGCCGGCGTACTCCTCGCGGATCGCCATCAGGCCGGGCATCTCCTGCTCGGCGAGACGGATCTCCTTGCGACCGAAATCGGCCTGCGACAGGTCCTTGACCTTGTAGGCCGGGCGCCCGGCCTGCTCGGCCTGGGCGAATGCGTGCAACGGCTCGGTTGCGACTGCAGGGGTCATTCCTTCTGCTCCTTCACGCGCGGCGTCGTGCCGCGTGAGTCGTGACGACCGTCCGTGTCGATCTTCTCGACGGGTCGCCCTGTGTCCTGCCACTCCGGTATGACCAGGCTGTGCCAGCCAGGCCGCCCGGGATCTCCGTGGGTCAGGCTCGGAGAGCCGACCCCCTTCTCTCGTTCAACGATGATGCTGGCGTCGCGATGGCGCGAGCCACGAACAGGGCGGGCCCCCGTGCACCCGCAGCGGGAGGCACCGAGACCACACGCGTGTCGGTGAAACCGGCGCCACCCAGCAGCCGGCCGATCTCGGCTGCCGAGAACCCGAGCCACACATGACCCATCTGCCCACGATACTCCTCGCGATCGTGTGGCTGCATGTCGATCACGAGCAGTCGGCCGCCCGGCGCCACGATGCGACGCGCATCGCGCAGGACCACCTGAGGGTCCCCGACGTGGTGCAGCACGAGGACCAGCAACGCCAGGTCGACCGCGCCATCCTCGATGGGCAGCGCCTCGAGTTCGCCCGTCCGCAGGTCCACGTTCCCCGCACCGCCAAGGCGCTCCCGGGCCGCGCCGAGCATCTCGGCCGAGGCGTCCACGGCGATCACCTTGCCGACGTACGGCGCGAGAGCCGCGGCGGTCCGGCCGGTGCCACAACCGAGGTCGGCGACGACCCAGGCGGGATCGAGGATGGCGAGCAGCGCCTCCATGTGGAAGGTGGTGCCGAAGAGGTCGTCGCGCAGCGCATCCCATTGCCCCGCGGCGCGGGAGAAGAAGGCCGCCGACTGCATGCGGCGATCGGCCAGGACGCGTGCAAGGCGCACCCCGTCCTGCACCACCGCCGGCGCGGTGAGCAGTTGGGCTCTGACCACACGCCACAGGTCTGCCGAGGCGGCGTCCAGATCGTCCCCGAGGAAGGAATACAGCCGGCTGGTGCCTTCGCGGCGCACTCGAGCCCAGCCGCCGTCCACGAGCGTCTTGAGGTGGCGGCTGACCGTCGATTGCGGGAGCTGGAGGATGTCGCAGAGTTCGCCGACCGACAACGTCCGCCCCTCGAGCACGAGGAGCAGCCGCGACCGCAGCGGGTCGCCCAACACGTTGAGATGCGCCAGGACCGGCGTGGCGAGTTGATTCATCGCTCTATCCGGATTGAGAGTATCACCTCGTACTTCCTTCCGTCAAGCCGGATAGACGCGAAGAGGCTCGGTGAAACCACCGAGCCTCACAGCAATGCGGGTATGCGGGAATGCGGCAATGTCGGGAACCACCTCGCGGGAGCCCAGCCGGTCTGCGCCATTCCCGCATTCCGCCTTCCCGCATTTCTCCTGTGCCCCAGCTAACAGGCCCCAGCCGCCACCGCCGCATACGCGAGGTTCGGTCCGAGCCAACGCTCCACCTCATCGCGCGACATGCCCTTCCGCCGGGCGTAGTCCTCGATCTGGTCTTCGCCCAGACGGCCCACCATGAAATACGACGCACGTGGATGCGCGAAATAGAGCCCTGAAACGCTCGCGGCCGGCCACATCGCGCAGCTCTCCGTCAGAGACACGCCGATGGCCTCGGCATCCAGCAACGAGAACAGCGTCCGCTTCGATGTGTGATCCGGGCACGCGGGATAGCCGAATGCCGGCCGGATGCCGCGGTATCGCTCGGCGACGAGGTCGTCCACAGGCAGCGGTTCCGCCTCGTATCCCCACTCACGCCGTGCCTGCTGGTGCAGGTACTCGGCGCCGGCCTCCGCAAGTCGGTCCGCGATCAGCTTCACCATGATCGCGTTGTAGTCGTCGTGGGCCGCCTCATGGGCCTTGGCGCGCGCCTCGGCGCCATGCACCGTCACCGCAAACGCGCCGACATGGTCTGCGCCCTGTCCGATCGGCGCCACGAAGTCGGCCAACGACCGGTTGGGCTTCGTATCCGGCTTGGGCTCCTGCTGTCGGAGCATCGGGAAGCGTGCGGCCTCGTCCCGGCGGGACTCGTCGCCATACAGGACGATGTCGTCGCCGTCGGCATTGGCCGGCCAGAAGCCGTAGACGGCGCGACACGTCACGGTCTCGGCGGTCTCGATCTCATCGAGCATCGCCTGCGCATGTTCGTAGAGCGACTTCGCTTCCTCCCCGTACTGCGGGTGCTCGAAGATCGCCGGGATGCGGCCCTTCAGCTCCCACGCGTTGAAGAAGAACGTCCAGTCGATGTACGGACGGAGCGTTGCCACGGGAATCTGCAACTCGCGTCGCCCCGTGAACGCCGGGGTCGGCAGCGTCTCGGCAGCCCAGTCGATGGGCACGCGGTTCTCCCGCGCCTGTCGCAGCGACAGCAGGGGCTTCTCCTGCCGCTTCACGTGCATCTCGCGGACCCGCGCCAGGTCGGCGCGCAATTGTTCCGCGTAGGCGTCGCGCCGGGCCGGCGACAGCACGCTCGACACGACGGCCACCGCGCGCGACGCATCGAGCACGTGCACCACGACGCCGGAGTACTCCGGGGCGATCTTCACGGCCGTGTGCTGCGGACTGGTGGTGGCGCCGCCAATCAGCAGCGGCATGTGCATGCCGCGACGCTCCATCTCGCGGGCCACGCCCACCATCTCGTCGAGCGACGGCGTGATGAGGCCGCTCACGCCGACCACGTCCACCTGGTGTTCCACCGCGGCATCGAGGATGCGATTGGTCGGCACCATCACCCCGAGATCGACGACCTCGTAGTTGTTGCAGCCGAGGACCACGGACACGATGTTCTTGCCGATGTCGTGCACGTCGCCCTTCACGGTGGCGAGCAGCACCTTCGCCTGTGCCTGCGCGCCGCCCGCCGCCTTCTCCGCTTCCATGTAGGGCAGGAGCACGGCCACCGCGCGCTTCATCGCCCTGGCGCTCTTGACGACCTGCGGCAGGAACATCTTGCCGGCGCCGAAGAGATCGCCGACGACCTTCATGCCGTCCATCAGCGGGCCTTCGATCACCTCGAGCGGCCGCGCGTACTGCTGCCGGGCTTCTTCGACGTCGGCCTCGATGAAGTCGACGACGCCGTGCACGAGGGCGTGGGAAAGCCGTTGCTGCACCGGCGCCTCCCGCCACGAGAGATCGAGCTCGCGCCTGGTGCCGGACCCCTTCACTTGCTCCGCTCTCGCGACGAGCCGTTCCGTGCTGTCCGGCCGCCGGTTGAACAGCACGTCCTCGACGAGCGTCAGCAGATCCTTCGGTATGTCCTCGTAGACGGCCAGCTGCCCCGCGTTGACGATGCCCATCGTCAGGCCGGCCTTGATGGCATGGAAGAGGAAAGCCGAGTGGATCGCCTCGCGCACGACGTCGTTGCCGCGGAAGCTGAACGACAGGTTGCTGATGCCGCCGCTCACGAGTACGCCAGGGCATGTCTCGCGAATCTGCCGGGTCGCCTCGATGAAGTTGATCGCGTACTCGTCGTGCTCCTCGAGGCCTGTGGCGATGGCCAGGACGTTGGGGTCGAAGATGATGTCCTCGGCCGGGAACCCGACGCTCTCGGTCAGCAGCCGGTAGGCGCGCTGGCAAATCTCCACCTTGCGCGCAACCGTGTCGGCCTGACCCACCTCGTCGAACGCCATCACGACAGCCGCGGCGCCGTAGTCACGGACGGTGCGGGCCTTGGCGAGGAAATCGGCCTCACCTTCCTTGAGGCTGATCGAGTTGACGATGGCCTTGCCCTGCACGCACTTCAGCCCTGCCTCGAGCACCGTCCACTTGGAGCTGTCGATCATGAACGGGACGCGCGACACCTCCGGCTCGGTCGCGAGCAGGTTCAGGAACGTGCGCATGCTCGCCTCGCTGTCGAGCATGCCCTCGTCCATGTTCACGTCCAGGATGTTCGCGCCGTTGCGCACCTGTTCGGTCGCCACATCCACGGCCGCGGTGAAGTCACCCGCCTTGATGAGACGCGCGAACTTCGCCGAACCCGTGATGTTGGTGCGCTCCCCCACCATCTGGAAGTTGCTTTCCGGACGGATGACGAGCGGCTCGAGCCCGGAAAAGCGGCTGAACCGCGTGATGTCGGTCGGCACCGCGCGCGGCGTGACGGTCTCGCAGGCCGCCACCATCGCGCGGATGTGATCCGGGGTCGTGCCGCAGCA
>JAEZCY010000003.1 GCA_023429845.1 Acidobacteriota bacterium | reverse complement strand
GCTTGGATGCCTCCTGACCGCCGATCCGACTTCGCTAAATCTCTAGGAAAAACGAAGGAAAGTGGTGAGCCCGGAAGGAATCGAACCTTCAACCAACAGATTAAGAGTCTGCTGCTCTGCCAGTTGAGCTACGGGCCCACGAAGGGGAGAAGTCTGGCACGTCTGCGGTGCGGAGCTCGATGGTGCGCCCGGCAGGATTCGAACCTGCGACCTTTGGCTCCGGAGGCCAACGCTCTATCCAGCTGAGCTACGGGCGCGCGTGGGGCGGGATTCCGTGCGGCGGCCGGAGCGCTGCAGGCTCCCATCCGACCGCGACAGACGGGCGATCTTACCACTCCGCGGCGGAACGGGTCACGAACCCGCGGCAGCGCCCGTCACGCGAACGTCTGAAACGCGCGAGCGCCGCCATTGGTAGAGTGAGCAGCCATGAAGCTGCCGGCCCTGACCCTCCTCCTGACCCTCGGCCTGCTCGCGCAACCCGCGAGCGTGGACGAGGCCCTGAAACGCCCGATCCTCGATCCCGAACAGGCGCGCATCGACACGCAGGCCTGGACCGCGTCGAAGGTGCCGGTGCTGCAGGTGCCGCACGCGCGCGAGGCCTGGGAGCCGTACGCGCGGACGCTGCGTCAGCGCATCCTCGACGAGGTCGTCTACCGCGGCGCGGCAGCGCAGGAGTGGCGTCAGCAGAAACCCGCTGTCCGCCAGGTGGACGTGTTGACGGGCGACGGCTACGCCATCCGCCGGATCCTCTACGAAGCCGTGCCGGGGCTGCACGTGCCGGCGCTCGTCTACGAACCCGTGCCCGCACCGACGAAGCCGACGCCCGTCGTGCTCAACGTCAACGGCCACGGGCCGGTCGGTCTCGGCAGCGTGCCGCAGCAGGCGCGGTCGATCAACCTCGCGAAGAAGGGCCTGTACGCGATCGATCCCGAGTGGATCGGCCAGGCGACGCTGGCAAGCGAGGGCCTGCTCCACTACCGCATGAACCAGCTCGACCTCGTGGGCACGTCCGGGCTCGCCGTGCACTACGAGGCGCTGCGCCGCGCGGTGGACATCGCCCTGGGACTGCCGCATGCCGACCCTGCACGCATCGCGGTCACCGGGCTGTCGGGCGGTGGCTGGCAGACGATCATCCTCAGCGCCCTCGACACCCGTGTCGCACTCGCCAATCCCGTTGCCGGTTTCTCCAGCTACGTGACGCGCGCGCAGTGGCCCGACAAGGACCTCGGCGACTCGGAGCAGACGCCGTCGGACCTGGCCTCGATCGCCGACTACACGCACCTCAACGCCTTGATGGCGCCGCGGGCCCTGCAACTGACACACAACGCCAAGGACACGTGCTGTTATCGCGCCGACTACGCGCTCGGTCCGCTCCTGCAGCAGGCGCGTCCCGTGTTCGATCTGCTCGGGGCGCCGCAGCGACTTGCGTCGCACGTCAACTACGATCCCGGACACAACTACGAGCGCGACAACCGCGAGGCGTTCTACCGCTTCCTCCACACGCGGCTGCTCGACGGCCGCGCCGACTTCGACCCCCGCGAGATCGACGTCACGTCGGAGATCCGCGACGCCGGCCAGTTGCAGTTGCCGGTGCCCGCCGGCAACGCGGACTTCCGATCGCTTGCTCGCGGCATCCTCGCGACCCTGCCGGCGCCCGCGCCGCCGCAGCGCACGCGACTCCACGAGATCGTCCGCGCGCCCCGGTACGACGTCCGTCCGGAGGCGTCCGGAAGCGAGACTGGCGCCGCGTACTGGAAGCTGCACATGGATCACTGGACGGTGCCGCTCGTGGAACTCGCTCCGGGCAGGGCGGACGGCACGACGATCGTGCTCGCCGACGAGGGCCGCGCTTCAGCGGCAGACGACGTGCGCCGCATCCTGGCGTCGGGCCGACGCGCAGCCGCACTCGACCCCTTCTACTTCGGCGAATCGACGCTCGGCCGGCGCGACTACCTCTTCGGCCTGCTCGTGGCGGCGCTCGGTGAACGGCCGCTCGGCGTCCAGGCGGCGCAGGTCGCCGCGTCGGCGCGATGGCTGAAGACACGACACGGCGCATCGGTGGCGATCACGGCACGCGGCCCGCGCACGAGCCTCATCGCACTCGTCGCCGCGGCACTCGAGCCGGATGCAATAAGCGGTGTGGAGACGTACGGCGCGTGGAAGACACTGCGCGACGTACTCGATCGGAACATCACCGCGCAGGAGATGCCGGAGATGTTCACGTTCGGACTGCTCGCGGAATTCGACGTGCCGCAGATCGAGGGACTGGTCGCGCCGCGGCCGCTCGTCCGCCACTGAGAGCGGGCGGCCTGACTGCGCATTCATGTTCTGACGTGCGCTGATGCAGACCCGGAGGTGCGGGGGGCCTTGCGAGTTGGTGCGCCCGGAGGGACTCGAACCCCCGACCTGCGGCTTCGAAGGCCGACGCTCTATCCAGCTGAGCTACAGGCGCGCTCGACGACGGCCGGGCATCATAGCACGCGCCGCCCACCGTGCGACGTGCGTGGCGGGACCCTGTGCAGACGACGCCCGTGCTGATGAGGCATGGAGCGGCC
>JAEZCY010000355.1 GCA_023429845.1 Acidobacteriota bacterium | reverse complement strand
CCGCAGGATCGCGTGCCGCTGCGTGACGCCAAGGCATCGTTCGGCAAGTCGCGCGACGCGATGCTGGCCGAGCCGAAGAAGAAGGGCAGCGGCGGCACGGCCGCGACCGCCGTGGCCGTGCAGGCGCCGGTCTGGGCCGACCAGCTCGATCACGGCGCGGTCGTCGTCGCGGCGATCACCAGCTGCACCAACACCTCGAACCCGAGCGTGATGATTGCGGCCGGTCTGGTTGCGAAGAAGGCGGTGGAGAAGGGGCTCACGCGCAAGCCCTGGGTCAAGACCTCGCTCGCGCCCGGCTCGCAGGTGGTGACCGAGTACTACGAGAAGTCGGGCTTGAACCAGTACCTCGATGCGCTGGGGTTCAACCTCGTCGGCTACGGATGCACGACCTGCATCGGCAACAGCGGACCGCTGCCCGACGACGTGTCGGCGATCGTCGAGGACCGCGATCTGGTGGTGTGCTCGGTGCTCAGCGGCAATCGCAACTTCGAGGGCCGCATCCAGCCGCAGGTGAAGGCCAACTACCTGGCGTCGCCGCCGCTCGTCGTGGCGTATGCGCTTGCCGGGAGCATGACCGTGGACATCACGCGTGATGCGCTCGGCACCGGCTCGGACGGGCAGCCCGTGTACCTGAAGGACATCTGGCCGACGCAGCGCGAGATCCAGGAGACGATGCTGGCCTCGGTGCAGTCGGAGATGTACCAGCGCCGCTATGCGGACGTGTTCAAGGGCGACGAACGCTGGCAGGCCCTCTCGGCGCCCGAGGGCGATCGTTTCGCCTGGAAGGACGACTCGACCTACATCGCCAACCCTCCATACTTCGAGGGCATGTCGGTGGACCCGGCGCCCATCACCGACGTGCGCGGTGCGCGCGTGCTCGCCCTGCTCGGCGACAGCGTGACGACCGACCACATCTCCCCGGCCGGGGCCATCAAGAAGGAGAGCCCGGCAGGGCAGTACCTCATCGCCAACGGCGTGCAGCCGCGGGACTTCAACTCCTACGGCGCGCGGCGCGGCCATCACGACGTGATGGTCCGCGGCACCTTTGCCAACATCCGCCTGCGCAACCAGATCGCGCCCGGGACCGAAGGTGGCGTGACGCTGTACATGCCCGGCGACCAGCCGATGAGCATCTACGACGCGGCCATGAAGTACCAGCAGGCAGGAGTGCCGCTGCTCGTGATCGCCGGCAAGGAGTACGGCTCCGGGTCCTCGCGCGACTGGGCGGCCAAGGGCACGCTCCTGCTCGGCGTGCGCGCGGTGATCGCCGAGAGCTTCGAGCGCATCCACCGCAGCAACCTGGTGAACATGGGCGTGCTGCCGCTGCAGTTCCGAGACGGCGAAACCGCCGCCAGCCTGGGCATCACCGGGCGCGAAGTGTTCGGCATCGAACTCGCCCAACTACAGCCGCGAGGTGAACTGGCCGTGACCGCGCAGTCCGAGGACGGCACCACACGCACTCTCACTGTGCGCGTGCGCGTGGACACGCCCGAGGAGCTGACGGCCTACAGGCACGGCGGCATCCTGCCGTATGTGGTGCGGCAGCTGGTGAAGAAGGCCTAGCGACGCACCACGGCTGCCGCGGCGGGGAATCAGGAATGTGGCAATGCGGGGATGCGGAATGCGGGAATGTCGAGGGCAGGTAGCGTCCGAAGTCGTCCCTCGACATTCCGCATTGACGCATTGACGCATTGACGCATTTCACTTCCTTGTCTCCTGCGGTCCCGTGCCGCGATGTTCTCCATCGACGCTCTTCGTGCCCATGCTCTGACGCTCGGGTTCGACCTGTGCGGCGTGGCGCCGGTCGAACGCGTCTCCCGCCTCGACTATCTCCGCGAATGGATCGCCAAGGGGTATGCGGGCGACCTGCACTACGTCACCCGCAGTGCCGACGCCCGCATGGATCCGGGGCGCGTGCTGCCCGGCGCGCGGTCGGCCATCGTCGCAGCCACCGTCTACAACACCGACGAGCCGCTGTCGATCGCGCGGGATGGCGCGGGCGCAGCGCGTATCGCCCGCTATGCCTGGGGCGAGGACTACCACGAGGTGCTCGGCCGGCGGCAGCACCTGCTCATCGGCTGGCTGAAGGAGCACGCCGGCGCGTCGTTCGACGCGGTGGGCTACGTGGACACGGGACCGCTGCAGGAGAAGGCGCTCGCGGCCGCGGCGGGCCTGGGCTGGGTCGGCAAGCACACGTGCCTGATCAACCAGGAACTCGGCTCATGGGTGTTCCTGTCGGTGATCCTGACCACGCTGGACCTGCCGACGGGCGCGCCCGTGAGCGATCGCTGCGGCACGTGCACCCGTTGTCTCGACGTCTGCCCGACGGGCGCCATCGTCGAGCCCTACGTCGTGGACGCCCGCCGCTGCCTGTCGTACATCACGATCGAGTCGCACGGCGAGATCGACCCCGCGCACCGCACGTCGGTCGGCCCGGAGGTCTACGGGTGCGACCTCTGTCAGGACGTCTGTCCGTGGAACCGCCACGCCGCGGTGACCGACGACCCGGTGTGGGTGGCGCGTCCGCTGTGGAAGCAGGCCACGCTGGCGCGCCTGTGGCGCGCGTCGGACGATGAGATGCAGGTCGCGATCCGGCACAGCCCGATGTACCGCACGAAGGTCTGGCGCCTTCGCCGGAACCTCGCCCTGGCCATCGCCGCCAGCGACGATGCCGACGCGCATGCCGCCCTCTTCGAACCGCGCGACGCGGCCCTCGACCCCTCCTTCGCCCACCCCATCGTCGTTGCGCACGTCGCCTGGGCGCGCAACCGGCTGGCGCAGGCGTGACTCGTCTCGCCCGCCGTCTCCCCGTCTTCGGTTGACCCTTCCCCCTTCCGCGTATCATGCGGAGATGAGCGTCGAACGGGAGTCGAGCCTCGCGCCAACATTGCTGTTGTCGATGCCGCAGATGAGCGACGAGAACTTCGAGCGCACGGTGGTCCTGCTCTGCGACCACAGCACCGAAGGCGCGTTCGGACTCGTGCTGAACAGGCCCACGACGACGGCGGCGGCAGAGGCCGTGGCCTTCGATCCGCCCCTGGACACCAGCGAGGGGCCCCTGCTGTGGATGGGAGGCCCCGTCGAGCCGCAACGCGGCTGGATCCTGCTCGGCGAGTCGGTTGACGAGGAGGCGCAGACGGAGGTCGCGCCAGGCCTCTACCTTTCGACGTCGATCGAGTTGCTGCGTCGCATCATCGCCGCGACGCCACCGCGGGCGCGGGTGCTGACCGGCTACGCGGGATGGGGGCCAGGCCAGCTCGACGATGAGCTCGCCGCGTCGGCCTGGCTCACCGTGGACGTCGATCCCGGGCTGATCTTCGACACGCCGGCCGAGGAGATGTGGGATCAGGCGATTCGTCGCCTCGGCGCCGAGCCGGGCAGCCTGCAGGTCGGGCAGGGCGTGCATTGACGGCTACGCAGGAACGTCTCGCGATGAACGCAGTCGTCGCCCCCCGGAGTACGTAGCCGTCGCCCCATGGGCGACGGGAAGCGCTCGTCCGTCGAGCGAGGCCCGCCGGCTACGGAGGGCGGTCTCGATGAACGGAGGGCGGTCTCGACCGCCACGTGGAAGGGCTGGCGATCGTAAACTTGTCGCCGCATGTCCCAGACTCCCGCTCCGACCCCGCCCGCCGCGGTCTCCCTGACCGTGAACGGCGAGACGCGCACGTTCACCGGTGATCCGGAGACCCCCCTGCTGTGGGTCCTCCGTGACGGCTTCAAGCTCACAGGCACCAAGTTCGGCTGCGGCGTCGCGATGTGCGGCGCGTGCACCGTGCACATGGACGGCCGACCGATCCGCAGTTGCTCGACGCCCGTCAAGGTGGTGGCCGGCCGGAAGATCGTGACGATCGAGGGACTCGCCGCTCCCGGCTCCGAACACCCGCTGCAGGCGGCGTGGAAGAAGCACCAGGTGCCGCAGTGCGGGTACTGCCAGAGCGGCCAGATCATGCAGGCCGCGGCGCTCCTGGCCTCTCGCCCGAACGCCACCGAGGCGCAGATCGAGTCGTTCATGGAAAGCGTGCTGTGCCGCTGCGGCACTTATCAGCGCATCCGCGCTGCCATTCTCGACGTCGCGCAGTCGGGGAGGGACGCATGAACGCGACCTCCACGCTGTCGCGCCGCCGCTTCCTGGCGCAGGCGGCCGCCACGGGCGCGCTCGTGCTCGGCACCCGCCTCGTGCCCGTGTCCGTCTTCTCGCAGGGTGCGGCCGCAGGCTCATGGGAGCCAGGCGTCTACCTTGCCATCCTGCCCGATGGCACGGTGAACATCGTCGCGCACCGCTCCGAGATGGGCACGGGCATCCGCACGTCGCTGCCGCTCGTGGTTGCCGATGAACTCGAAGCCGACTGGTCCCGCGTGACGGTCGTGCAGGCCGTGGGCGACAAGAAGTACGGCTCGCAGAACACCGACGGCTCGTGCTCGATCCGCGACTTCCACGACGCCATGCGCGTGGCCGGAGCCAGCGCGCGCCGCATGCTCGAGCAGGCCGCTGCACAGACGTGGAACCTGCCGGTGAACGAGGTCACGGCGCAGAACCACCGCGTGGTGCATGCCGGCAGCGGTCGGGCCGCCGGGTTCGGCGAGCTCGTGGCGACCGCGCGCACGCTCCCGGTGCCCGACGCGACGACGCTGCAGTTCAAGAAACCCGAGGCGTACCGCTACGTCGGCAAGCCGATCCCGAGCGTCGATCTGGATCCGATCGTGAAGGGCGAGGGCATGTTCGGCATCGACGCCGAACGTCCGGGCATGGTGTTTGCCACCGTCGTGCGACCTCCCGTGCTCGGCAGTCCGCTCGTCAGCGTGGACGAGGCCGCCGCACGGGCCGTCGCCGGCGTGCACGACGTCGTCAAGCTGCCGCTCGCTACGCCACCCTACGGGTTCAAGCCGCTCGGTGGCGTGGCGGTCATCGCCGACAGCACGTGGACGGCCATCAAGGCCCGCCGGGCACTCGACGTGACATGGGGCGACAGCCCGAACGCGTCGTTCGACTCGGCGACCTTCAAGCAGTCACTGCTCGACGCCGTGAAGACGCCCGGGCGGGTGGTGCGCGATCTCGGCAACGTGGACGCTGCGCTCGGCAGTGGCGCGACGCACGAGGCGACCTACTACACGCCGATGCTCGCGCACGCGCCGATGGAGCCGCCGGTGGCGCTCGCCGAGGTGCGTGATGGCAAGGCCGAGATCTGGACGGCCACGCAGAACCCGCAGGCGGTGCAGGACACGGTTGCCGCGGCCTTGGGGATCAGGCCCGAAGACGTGACCTGCCACGTGACGCTCCTCGGCGGAGGCTTCGGACGGAAGTCGAAGCCGGACTACTGCGCGGAGGCTGCGCTGCTGGCGCGCCAGGTCGGCAAGCCCGTGAAGGTCGTCTGGACCCGGGAAGACGACGTGCGGTTCGACTACTTCCATGCCCCTGCCGCCATGTTCGTGAAGGCGGCCGTGGGCGCCGACGGACTGCCAACCGCCTGGCTGCAGCGGACCGCGTTCCCGCCGATCGGATCCACCTTCGACGAGAAGGAACAGTACGGCGGCTTCCAGGTCAGCATGGGCTTCTCGGACCTGCCGTATCCCCTCGAGCACGTGCGCGTCGAGAACAACCCGGCGCCGGCGCATGTCCGCATCGGCTGGCTGCGATCGGTGGCGCACATCCACCATGCATTCGCGGTGCAGAGCTTCACCGACGAACTCGCGGCGCGTGCCAAGGCCGACCGCGTGGACTACCTGCTCCGCGCACTCGGAGCCCCGCGCGTGATTGACTTCGGCGCCGAGGGCATCAAGGGCTGGAAGGCCAACCCCAGACACCGGTTCGACACGGCGCGTCTGCGGCGCGTGATCGAGCTCGTGGCCGAGAAGTCGGACTGGGCGAAGAAGCCGGCGACGGCGGGCCGGGCCCTCGGCATCGCGGCGCACTACAGCTTCCTCAGCTACATCGCGACGGTCGTCGAGGTCGACGTCACGGCGCGCGGCCAGGTGCGGATCCCGCGGGTGGATGTCGCGGTGGACGCCGGACAGATCATCAGTCCGGATCGCGTGCGTGCGCAGTTCGAGGGGGCTGGGGTGTTCGGTACGAGCATCGCCATGCTCAGCGAGATCACGGCGAAGGAAGGCCGGATCGAGCAGTCCAACTTCACCGACTACGCGCTGGCGCACCGCCAGCAGGCGCCGCGCGAGACGCACGTGCATCTGGTGGACAGCACGGCGCCACCGGCGGGTGTTGGCGAACCCGG
The DNA here is from genome assembly GCA_023429845.1 of Acidobacteriota bacterium. Lineage (GTDB taxonomy): Bacteria > Acidobacteriota > Vicinamibacteria > Vicinamibacterales > Vicinamibacteraceae > Luteitalea. The sequence continues at coordinate 6,696 of JAEZCY010000355.1, read as the reverse complement.
CGTGCCGCCGATCGCGCCGGCCATCTGCAACGCGATCTTCGCGGCGACGGGCAAGCGGATCCGGGAACTCCCGATCCGGCGGGTCAGCATGACCTAGGGCGGGCGAGGCGCGTCTATTCGCGGTTCCTGTTGGCGTACAGCTTCTTGAGCGCCCTGGACGCCAGGCGTCCCTCCCGCTTCCGTTCGGCAGCCGCCTTGATGTCGGCTTCCTCCACGGGTTTGGTGAGCACTTCCTTCCGCAAGCGCAGGTAGTTGGCGAGCCGCTCGGCAGACAAGCGGCCGTCGTCCACCGCCGCCTTCACCGCGCAGCCGGGCTCGGTGTCGTGCGTGCAGTCCCGGAAGCGGCAGTCCGCCCCGATCCCGGCGATGTCCTCGAAGGCATCGTCCAGACCCGTGGACACGTCCCACAGCTGCAGTTCGCGCATGCCAGGCGTGTCGATCAGCAGCCCGCCTCCCGGCAGCACGACGAGTTCCCGGTGCGTTGTCGTGTGGCGGCCCTTGCTGTCGCTCTCACGCACCTCGGCGGTGCGCTGCACGTCTCGGCCGATGAGGCGGTTGATGAGCGTGGACTTGCCCACGCCCGACGAGCCGAGAAAGGCCGCCGTGCGGCCGATGCCGATGTGGCCGCGGAGGTCGTCCACGCCGGCGCCCGTGCTGGCGCTCGTCGTCACCACCGGCACGTCGCCGGCGACCGGCTCCAGCAGTCGCCGTACCTCGTCCAGGTCCGCTCGCACGTCGGCCTTGTTGAGCACGATGACCGGTGACGCACAGCCTTCCAGCGCTGCGAGGACATATCGCTCGATTCGGCGGACGTTGAAGTCGTTGTCGAGGCCGCTCACAAGGAAGACGACATCCACATTGGAGGCGACGACCTGGGCCTCGGCGACCGTGCCGGCGGCCCTGCGCACGAAACGTCCACGCCGTGGCAGCACGTTGACGATGCGACCCATATCCTCCGCGGGGCCTGCGGGTCTCACCGCGACCCAGTCGCCCACCGCGGGGAATGCCTCGCGCGATCCCAGCTTGTGCCGCACCCGTCCGGTGACGCGCGCAAGGAGCTCCTGGTCACCCGTGCTCACCCGGTAGATGTGCTGGTGTTCGAGGACCACACGCGCGGGCACGAGCTCGGGCGAGGCGGCGTGGTGGGCGGCCCACACGTCGGCCCAGCGGGCGTCCCATCCGAGCACCGCGAGTGTCACAGCCTCCGACATGCCGCAGACAGCTTAGAACACCAGTCCGGGGTGACGCTGGCCTGCCATGCCTTCCCCTGCGCCGAACCCTCAGCTTGCTGGCGTGCCGTGGAGCGCCTTCGACTCGCGCCGGCGCACCGGGACGGCGCGTCTCTCCACGCGGCGCCCGCGGTGATCGCGGTGGCCCAATCTCCACACGGTGAGTCGAAGAGTAGAATCCGTCGAGTGGACGGGGCGGGTGACGACGGGCCGCGGCTCCGCGGCCAACAGGCGCTCGACGCGATGTGGCCCGAGGTGTATCGGGAGCTCCGCCGACTGGCCGCGTACTACGTCCGCGGCGAACGTCCCGACCTGACCCTCCAGCCCACCGCGCTCGTGCACGAGGCGTATGTGCGGCTGCTGCGTGAAGCGAACACCTCGTGGCAGAACCGCGCGCACTTCTGCGCCATCGCGGCAGGCGCGATGCGGCAGATCCTCGTGGAGCAGGCCCGTGCCCACCAGGCGCTGAAGCGCGGCGGCGATCGGTTGCGCGTCACGCTCGCCGACGATTCCGCGTCGGCGGGGAGCCCCGACCCCGACGTCGAAGCGCTCGACGAGGCGCTGTCGGTGCTTGCCGCGCTCGAACCGCGCCAGGCGCGCCTCGTGGAGCTTCGCTACTTCGGCGGCCTCACGATCGAGGAGGCCTCGGCGCAGATCGGCGTGGCGCCAGCGACGGCAAAGCGCGACTGGGCCGTCGCCCGTGCCTGGCTGCGCCGGCGGTTGTCCGTACCCGCGTCATGACCCCCGCGCAGTGGGAACGTGTGACCTCGTTGTTCGATGAGGCTCGGGCCCTGCCCGCGTCCGATCGCGAGGCGTTCCTCGAGCGCGCCTGTGACGACACGGACGTTCGCAGCGAGGTCGCGAGCCTGCTCGACGCTGATCGCGACGACGGGTTTCTCGAGCGGGGCGCATCGGTGCAGCCTCGGGATCTGCTCGACGCATTCGAGGATCCGACACTTGCCGCGGGCGCACGCGCCGGACCGTATGTCGTGGAGCGGCTGCTCGCGCGTGGCGGGATGGGCGTGCTCTACGTCGCACGGGACACCAGGCTCGGACGCCGCGTCACGCTCAAGGTGCTGCCCGCAGCGGCGACACGCGACCCCGCTGCGCGCGCGCGACTTCGGCGCGAAGCGCGGACGGCGGCGTTGCTGCGGCATCCCCATATCGTTTCCGTGCACGCGCTCGAGGAGATTGGCGGCATGCTCGCCATCGTCGCCGAGTACGTCGAAGGGCCGACGCTGGCCGATGTTCTGGCGGAGCGGAGTCCGCTGCCGCGCGAGGAGTGGCACCGGATGGCCTGTGCGCTCGCCGACGCGCTTGCGGCCGCGCACGCGGCGCAGGTGGTGCACCGGGACGTGAAGAGCCGCAATGTCGTCATGGGCCGCGACGGTGTGCGTCTCGTGGACTTCGGGATCGCAATCGCGGAAGGCGACGGCGGCGACACGCGCGTGACGGGCCCCCGACAACTTGCCGGCACGCCGCTGGCGATGGCGCCGGAGCAACTCGAAGGTGGTCCGGCCACTCCGTTCTCCGACCAGTACGCGTTGGGGCTCGTCCTCTACGAGGCGGCCAGCGGACGGCTGCCGTTCGGCGACGGTCCGATCGCGGCCGTGTGGGCGCGGATGCTGCGCGACGCGCCGACGACGCTTGCCTCGCTCGCACCGCAACTGACCGTCGGCGACGTCGTCCTCGTCCACCGCTGCCTCGCGCGACGACCCGAGGATCGGTTCCCGTCGATGCGTGAGCTGCTCGACGCGCTGCGTGCGGCGCCGCCAAACGCGCACGACAGTCTGCGGCCGCCTGAACAACAAGAGCTCGGCCCGAGCCCTGTGCGAAGGGGTCGGGGCGAAGGCGGCTGGTGGGACGTGCACCAGGCGGTCACCGCGGTGTTGTACGTGGTGTTGCTCTGGCCGGGATGGGTCGTCGCCACGGCGTTGCCGGGCCGGTGGCGGACCACCGCGCACCTTGCCCTCGTGTGTCTGGCGGCCGTCGCCACATCGCTGCGGCTGCACCTGTGGTTCAGCGCGCGTCACTATCCGCGGCCCATCGCGGCCGCGCGGCGGCGGCTCCGGCCCGTGCTGACACTGCTGGACGTGGTGTACGCCGCCCTGCTCATGTACATGTCGGCTTACGCGCCGGACGAGCGCGTGGTACCGGCCGTCATTGCCGCGGGCCTGGCCGTGTGCCTCTTCATGGCCTCGGTCGTGATCGAACCCGCGACGCGCCTGGCCGAACGGGAGCACGACGGAGCCGTGTAGGGAAGGCGACGCAGCGAGTCGACGTCGAGTGGAGCGGATCCGCCTACCCTGTGGCCTGACCGGCAAAGACGTCTCTGTAGCTCGCGTACATCGCGCCCCACGCGACAGGCATCACGAGCAGCATGCAGAGCGCGGTGAACAGCCCGGCGCCGCCAATCAGCATCACCGCGAGCGCGCCGGACTGCCGCTCTCCACCTGCGGCGACGAGCGCCGCGGCGGCAAGGAGCGGCGCCAGGATCACGCCGCCCACTGCCAGCGCGGCAAGCCCATACACGGCAAAGGCGTGCACGTTCTCCCATGACGCTCGGAGGCTGAGCTTGATGGCGTCCACGGCTTCGATGCCTTCGAACACCACGAGCGCCGGCGCGAACCACACGGCCATAGCGAGCGTCGTCGCCACCGCGAACATGACGATCACGACGGCGGCGATCAGCGCCAACGACAACGCGGCGCCGACGGCCGACGGCGCCAGGCTCATCGTGAGTGCCGACAGAAAAGTGCTCCCGACGAGCAACAGCATCGCCGGCACGATCAACAGCACGCTCCCGGCGAGGTACAGCGCGCCGACGATGGCGAGTGGCTGCACCCGTGGCTGCTCGAAGCCATTGAACAGGTGCCGCACTTCGAGTGGCTGTCCGTGGCGAAGCGCGTCGCACCCGATCATGAGTCCGCCGGCGTGAATCGGCACGGCAACGGTCCACAGCATGCCCGCGAAGGGGATCACGCTGAGCACGACCGCCATGAGCAGGAACAGTACCGTCACGCCGACCCAGGTGGCAGGCGCTGCGGAGAAGAGCTCGGTGCCCTGGCGAAGCCACTGGAGGCCGTGTGCGGCCGGAACCGTGCGAGGGACGGCCATCGCTCAGTGACCTTCTGCAGACGGGCTCGTCGCGGGCCTCCCGGTCGGTGCGGTCCGCTTCGTGACGTGCGCGTCCAGCCAGTGCACCCATTGCTCGAGTCGATGGCGACGGTAGCTCGGGCGGACGATGCTGTGGAACTGACCGGGATACACCACGAGCTTCGTGGGAATGCCGGTGGACTTGAAGGCCTGGTACATCTGCTCGCTGCCGATCGCCGGCACGTTGACATCCTTCTCGCCGGTCATGAACAGCGTCGGCGTGCGGATGCGTTCCACCTGGAAGAACGGGTACGAGACCTTCATCCAGCGATCCATCGACTTCCACGGCTGGCCCATCTCCGTCTCGTACTGCACGATGTACTGGTCGGTGCCGTACATCGTGAGCTGCAGCGAACTGCCGGCCCCGCTGACTGCACCCTTGAAGCGCGCGTCGGTGGCGATGGTGTAGTTGGTCAGGATGCCGCCATAGCTCCAGCCGCCGATGCCGAGCCGGTCCGGATCGGCGATGCCCTGGGCGACCGCCCAGTCCACGCCTGCCAGCAGGTCCACCACCTCCTTCTGGCCCCAGTCGCCGAAGATGGCCGACTGGAATGCCTGGCCGCGACCGTGACTGCCGCGGTAGTTCACCTGCAGCACCGCATACCCGTTACCGGCCAGCCACTCGCGGTCGAACAGGAACCCGTAGTTGTCCTGGCCGTTCGGGCCGCCATGGATGTGCAGCACGAGCGGCAGCTTCACTCCCGGCGCCGCGTTGGGCGGCAGCGTGAGCAGCGCGCCGATACGCACGCCCTCGGCGTTCGTGAACTCGGCGGGCTTCAGCGTCCCGAGCGTCAACTCCTTCCCGATCCAGTCGTTGTGACCGGTCAGCTTGCGAAGCGACCCACCCTTCAGGGCATACACCTCGTCCGGCTGCGATGGGGTGCTCACGAGTACGGCGACGTCCGCGTCGGCGCGGCTGCCCGTCGCCGAGCGCACGACGTGCTGCCCGGTCGTCAGCCTCGTCACTGCGCCTCCGCCCGCGGGCACCCACGCGACGTACTGCTCGCGGTCGTCGGCGACGACGAACGTGACGCGCGTGCCGTCCGGCGACCACACCGGACTGCTCACCGGCCGGTCGAGTGTGGGTGTCAACAGCGTGGGGCCGCCACCCGCAACGGGCACGACCGCCATGCGGTACTGCTCGTAGGCGTCGTATCGCGGGTCGCCGCCTTCCATGTAGAGGAGCCGCGCGCCGTCCGGACTCCACACGAGCGGCTCCGTGTGCCGTGCCACGCGGGTGCTCACCTGCCGTGGCGTGGAGCCGGCCGCGGCCTCGACGATGTAGACCTCGCGCACGGTGGTCTTCTCGCGGGACTCGGAGCGTGCGCTGAGAAAGGCGACATGCCGGCCGTCGGGCGACCAGGCCGCCGCCGTGTCGTCGAAGGGGCCGGATGTCAGGCCGGTGGCGGTGCGCCGCGCGACGTCATAGAGGTACAGGTGCGTGCGCAGGCGGCCGTCCACGTAGCCGACGCCGTCGCGCTTGAACTTGAACGTCTCTATCTCGATCGGCCTGGCGGCCTTGTCGCTGGTGCCGTCATCACCGGACCGGCTCGCAGTCACGTCGGGGTCCGCATCACGCGACACGAGGATCAGGCGCGTGCTGTCGGGCGACCACGCGTAATCGGAGACGCCGCCAGCCATGTCCGTGAGGGCGCGGGCTTCACCGCCGAGCCGGTCGAGCAGCCAGACCTGCGGCTTCTTCTTCGTGTCGGCGCGCAGGAACGAGATCCACCGGCCGTCCGGGCTCCACAGCGGCGACGACTCCGATTCGTCCGAGGAGGTCAGTTGCACGTGGGCGGTTCCATCCCACTTCGTCATCCAGACATCCGAATCGGTCTTGTCCCTGACGGCATCCACCGTGCCCACCGCGTAGACGACCCAGGCGCCGTCCGGCGAGCGCTGGGGATCACTCACGGTAAGGATGCGGTCGACGTCGCCGACCGAAATCTTCCGCAGGCCCACCGCCGGGATCGATGGTGCCGGCAGCGGCGGCGGAGTGCCTGGCTGGGCCAGTCCGGAGCCGGCGGTGACGAGGACGAAGGCGCTGGCAAGCCAGGGCCGGGTCGTGGCTGGCAGCAGTCGCATCGGGGACGGTCCTTTCTGAGAGCCTCCACATTGTCGCGCAAATGCGGCTCCGGGGTGGGTCCGCACCCTTCGCGGCGCCGCGCGTTAAGATCCGCGGGTGCGGTTTCCCTCGCCCCTGCGTGCGCAGTGCCTCGTGACGGTTGCCGTCCTGGCGCTGGGCTGTGCCGTGCGAGCCGAGGCGCAAACGCGTCCGCGGCCTGCGGCGCCGCCAAAGGCTGCGCCGCAC
>JAEZCY010000209.1 GCA_023429845.1 Acidobacteriota bacterium | reverse complement strand
CCGCGACGCGCGCCACGGCCGGGGCGTCGGCCGCGCACGAGAGTGCGGCCACGCCACTCGTCGAGAAGCGGACCGTCGAACGCGTACGCCGGGCGCTCGCCTCCGGCGCGTCGCTCGCGGCAGTGCTTCGACAGGACGAGGGCGACCTGCGTCGACAGGCCCAGGAACTGGATCGCACGGACCCGCGACTCACCTGGCTCGCCGCACACGCGAAGCGATGGCGTGACGCGCGGGAGAAGACCCTGGTGTTCGTCTCGCATCGCGAGACGCTCGAGATGCTGCGAGCCGCACTCAGCGCGCGGGCGGAACTGGCAACCGCCGTCTTTCACGAGGATCTGTCGGCCGCTCGCCGCGATCTCGAGGTCGCGCGTTTCAGGACCGACGACGGTCCCAGCCTGCTCGTGTCCACCGAAGCTGGCGGCGAGGGGCGCAACTTCGAGTTCTGCAACAGGCTCGTGCTCTACGACCTGCCATGGAAACCGACGACGGTCGAGCAGCGGATCGGTCGGCTGGACCGCATCGGGCGGCGCATCCCGGTGGGAATCGTCTACTTCCGACCCACCGCCGGCGTCGGCGCCGACGTCGTGCGCGTATTCGAGCGCATCGGGCTGTTCCGCGAACCGATCGCCGGCATCGAACCGCAACTCGCGCACATCGAGCGAGCGCTTGCCGCGCGGGCGTTGGTCCCCGCTGCGCCGCCGATGACCGACGCCGCGATCGACGCGCTGCTCGCAGACGCGCAGGCCGCCCGCGCCCGCATCCACGAGGCGGTGTACCAGCAGCTGCATCGCGACCCGTATCGCGCCGAACTGGGCCCGGCGATTCTCGCGCGCGTGCCTCCCGAACTCGACGCATCGATGGAGCGGGTCATCACGGCGCTGGCCGCACGGATCGGCTTCCACGTCGAGCCGGTGCGCGGACGGCGCGCCTACGCGATCGAGTTCGGCGGCGAAGCGCTCGTGGACAGCATCCCCGGCGTCGCCGGGGGCACGTCGTTCATCGGTTCGTTCGACCGGGAACAGGCGGTCGAGGACGAGACGCGCGACTTCTTTGCGTCCGGCCATGCGCTCGTCGAAGGGCTGTTCGCGCACGTGGAGGACTCGCCGGACGGGCGCGTGGCGCGGCTCGAGCTCCGCGTGCCCGACGAGGACGGCGCGGGGGTCGTGGCGATCTACAAGGAGGGCGCGGCCATCGACGTCCGCGCCTGCGACGCGGACGGTCGGGAACTACCGACATGGGCTGATGCACTGCGCCGCCACCCGCCGAACGCCTCCCCCATGGCGACCGCCGACAGCGCGGCGCACGACTGGGCCGGCATGCTCGCCGCGCTCACGCCACGACTCGGGCGCCGCGAGCCGAGCGCCCTCGCGGCCGTCGTCGTGCGCTCCGGTTAGGCTGCACGGGCCCGTCCGTCGGGCAAGGCCCGACGGCTACGTACGGGAAGGCGCGACGGGTCCGTCCGGGCTGCCCGTCGGGCAAGGCCCGACGGCTACGTACGGCAAAGAACCGACGGCTACCTACGCGAAGGCCCGACGGCTACGTATCGGAAGCGGACGTCACGCCTGACGGGAGGCCGCGGCCAGCACCAGGGCGTCCTCGAGGAGTCCGCCGGCCACGCTGGACAGCGGCAGCCGCTTCCGCGCGTGGTACGCCAGGTGCGCGGTCGCAACTGCGGCGCCGGCGCCGAGCAGCGCGCCAGCCAGCCTGCTGCGGTCGTGCCGGCCTGCGACCACGGCGCCGACGATCCCGCCCATCAGCGCGCGGCCACTCAGCGGCAGGGGATCGACCCGGTCGCCGATGATCGAGGTCTTGTCTGCGAGCATTTCCCCCGCAAACGCGAGAGCGAGCAGCGGCTTCGCTACGCCGCCGTTCCCCCAGGCGAGCGTCGCGACTCCCGCCATGCTGCGCGTGCCGCTCAGCGCACCGAGCGCCAGTATCGTCGTCAATGGCGACGTGCTCATTGGAACCACCGTTGTCGTGTGTGGTACGTGAACGTGACGTCCACGCCCTGGTGTGTGAGGCCCGTCGCGTCGCGCGGCGGTCGCCGCGTGGAGCCGTAGTGGGCCAGGAGTGACAGACGTTCGTGCGCGCTCCGGTGCCATTTCCGCTGGTAGTACCCCGACACGATCTTGAAGCCGAGGCGACTCCACCAATTGGGGAAATCTCCCTTCCGCCAGCGCGCCTCGATCCGGAACCGGATCTCGCCGTCGTCGCGCCGGCTCAACACGAACCATTCCACGCCGCGTTCGATGTGGCCCTCGAGCGTGTCGTAGCGGAACGCGAACACCCCCGGCTCCTCCCGCACCCGGTTCACCACCGCCGGGCAGAGATAGCGAAGTCCGAACACCTGGATCTCGAGGAGCATGCAGCGGCCGAGCAGCCGTTCCGCCGGATCGAAATGCGCCAGGACGATGCCCGGGTCGGAGAACTGGTAGTTCGCAAGCGCGGTGCGTGCGCGGGCGAAGCGCTCCTCACCTTCGGCCTCTCTCGCGATGACCGCTTCGGAATGGTAGTGATGCCACCCCTGGTCGCCCGTCATCTCCTCCTCGACGGCGTCCACGTTGGTGCGCGACGTTCTCGCCTGCTCGAGCCGCGCCTTCAGGTGCGCAGCCGGCCACGGACTCCAGAACCGCCATTCCGCCATCAGTCGCCTACCGCGAGGAACGTGGGCGCGTGCAGCGGATCGTCGTCCTCGGGCTCCTCGTCCACTTCCGTCGTCTCGGCGCGAATGGCGTCGGGAATGCGAACGCCCAGAGCGGCGGCGGTATTGTTGATGAAGTCCGTCCAGGTGTTGGTCTGCATCGCATCGCCGATGGCCAGGAAGCCGACACGAGACGATGCCGACGACGACCGCGCGCGGCTGCGGATATGGAAGATCACGTCGCCAGCCCCATTGCGGTAGGAACCGAAGGTGATGCGTCCCGCTTCCGGATGGCCGGCAAGCGTACCGAACGTGATGCTCTGCGCGTCCTCGTGCAGCACCCGCACCCGGCAGGCCTGGGCAGGCGCGATGCGGATGTCGAGATCGGCGTCGAGTCGCACCCCATCAGGTGCATCGAACCGGACGAGCGATGAGGGAGGGAGTTCGCAGAAATGCGACTTGACGTGCGCCATGACTTCGGACGGCCTTGCGGCGCATCCGGCGAACACGGCCCAGTAGTCGCGCTGCAGGAGCGGGCCGGCGCCCTGCGTTGCAGGCTGGAATGGATCCGTCACGCTCGCAGGCCAAGCAAACGTGGTGCCCTGCTTGCATGACGTCGGCGCATGACCAACCTCGACGTCAATCCCGCGGCCCAGGCGTCCATGGCGAGCGCGCCCGCGCCCGTCCTGCGTCCGGAGCACGCGGAAGGCGACTTCGCCCGAGTCATCGAGCAGCAGACTGCCAAGATCCCGTCCCACTGGTTCCTGCTGGGCGCCCTCGGCACCATGGGCGCCTCGTTCGTGCTCGAGCTGAGCGGCCGCGAGCGGCAGGGGCGATTCATCGGGCAGTGGGCAACACCGTTGCTCGTGATGGGCATCTACAACAAGCTGGTGAAGACGCTCGGCACACGCTGAGCAGGGCGACCTGCCGGCGCAGCCTGATGCATCTGCATGCCTCGCAGACGCACGTCCGCGCGCGCGCCAGCCTCTCGAAGTTCAACCGTTGCCCGTGTCAGGCGTCTCTGGCGCGACCCCGCCCGGCGCGCGGTCTCGCAACAGCGATGCGCCGACGAGCGCGCCCGCGGCGACCACCGCCGCCGCGGTCAGCAGCGCGAGCCTCACCCCTTCCGGCGACACGGTGTCGGACGCGCCCGGCGCCGCGACCGCTCCCAGCAGCGCCACCGCCGAGAGGCCGGCGAGCCTCACGATCGCGTGGTTCAACCCGGAAGCCGCACCCGCGCAGCGCACCGGCACCGCTGCGACGGCGGCGTGCGTGAGTGCAGACACCGCGACGGCCGTTCCCAGCCCGAAGAGGGCGCTGCCGGACACAATCCGTGACCAGAACGACAACGGATGCGACCCGGCGCCCATCCAGGCCAGCCCGGCTGCGGCGACGAGCGCGCCAGCGGCAACGAGCGTGCGCGAGCCGAAGCTCGAGGTGGCGCGGCCGAAGCGTTCCGCGAGCAACAGCATCAGCGACATCGGCGCCAGCGCCACTGCTGCGAGAAAGGCTGAGTACCCGAGCCGTTGCTGCGTGTACAGCGCCACGACGAACGACATCCCGAACATGCCGAAGTAGAGGGCAAACGTCACCGCATTGGCCGGCATGCAGTTGGGCGCCGTCAGCAGTTCTCGCGGAAAGAGCACGGACCGCCGCGTGCTTCGCGTGACGATGAATCCGCCAACCACCATCCCGAGCGCGGCAAGCGCCGTCCAGCGATCCACACCGTCCGTCGGCGGGTGCATGAGCAGGAACGCCGTCCCGCCGAGGAGCGCCACCATCCCAGCCGTGGCACGAGCGGGCACCGCAGCCACGCGCGCGTGCCCGTCGCGCGAGTGCCGTGCGTCGAGGCTCACGGTTGCCGCGACCGCCAGCACCGCGGAGACCAGGAAGACGCCCCGCCACGACGCCCGATCCACGAGCATGCCCGCGAGCAGCGGACCGAGAACGGCGGCCGCCCCCGTCCACGCGGCCCATGTCCCAAGCACCCGCGCGCGTGCCGCCGGGTCGTCGGCCGACGAC
>JAEZCY010000200.1 GCA_023429845.1 Acidobacteriota bacterium | reverse complement strand
CCCGGCGCTCGATCTCGTGACGTTGCTCGGCGACACCGACGCCCGCGTCCGTCGCCGGGCCGCACTGGCGGTGGGGCGTGTCGGTCTTTCCCAGGGCACGGCGGCGCTCGTCGCGCACCTGCAGGATCCGGATGCCGAGGTCAGGGCGATGGTGGCGTTCGGGCTGGGCCTCATCGGCGATGAAGCCGCGGTCGACCCGCTGGTCGCGACGCTCGGCGATCCCAACGCGCTGGTGAAGGGCAGGGCCGCGCACGCGCTCGGCCTCATCGGACCGGAGAAGGCCGCGCGAGCAGCCGCACCCATCGGCATGATGGTGAAGCTGCTGGTGGACGGCGGTGCGCTCGCGCAGCCGCCGGCCGACGACTCGCCGGTCACGAGTGCCGAAACCGAGGCGGTGCGCCGTGGCCTGCTGGCGCTGACCTCGCTCCGCGATTACTCCGCGCTGGCCACAGCCGTGCTCGATACGCAAGGGCGGCCCCGCAGCGCATGGTGGCCCATCGCGGCCGCGCTCTCCCGCGTCGGCGACGATCGCGCCGTGCCGGCGCTCACCGAACTCGTCTCCGCGCCGTCGCCTTTCGCGGCCGGCTATGCCATCCGCGGCCTCGGCGACCGCAAGGCCGTCGCTGCCGTGCCGATGCTCCTGCCGTTGCTGGAACCGGCGCGGCAGGTGCATCCGCAGGTGCGGGTGTCGGCCGTGCGTGCCCTCGCGCAGATGCGCGACCCGCGAGCATCCGCACCGCTCCTCGCGCTGTTGCGCCAGGATTCCCAGGACCAGGGGCTCGAGCTGGAACTACTGGCTGCCGTCGGCGCGCTCGAGGTGCGCGAGGCGGAGGACGAGTTGGTCGACCTGCTCACGGCGCGCTCACCGTTCATCCGCGCCGCCGCACTCAAGGCGCTGGCGCGGATCGACGTCCTGTCGTTCACGACCGTGCTGTCGGGTCTCGACCCTGACCCGGACTGGCGCGTGCGTGCGGCACTGGCGGAGGCCCTCACCGTGCTGACGCCGGAGAACGCGACGCCGATGCTCCAGCGCCTGGGAGCCGACAAGGACGCCCGCGTGATTCCAGCCGTGCTGCGCGCCTGGGCCGCGCTCGGGCTCCCAGACCTCGACAAACGCCTTGCCGCTGCGCTTGCCAGCGACGACGTCGGCGTGCGGGCCGCCGTGGCGTCGATTGCTGGTGAACGGAAGGTTACGGCGTTGAAGGACGCACTCGTTGCCGCATGGCAGCGCGCGCGCAGCGACAATGCCGACGACGCACGGTGGGCGGCGCTGAGCGCGCTGGCCGCGATCGACCCGTCGGCTGCGCGGGCGCCGATGGAGGAGACGCTCGCGGACCGCGACTGGTCCATGCGTCTGCGCGCGGCGCGCTGGCTGACCGAGCGCGACCCGGCAAGCGGGGCGTTGACGCGGATCCGGCCGGCGGCGACGCGGCTGTCGCCGGATGTGTACGAGGCGGCGTGGCTAACCGCGCCGACATATTCCCCGCAGGTGTACATCGAAACGGCGAAGGGCACCGTGCAGGTGGAGTTGGCGGTGCTCGACGCGCCGCTGACGGTGGAGAACTTCGTCGCGCTGGCGCGCAAGGGGTACTTCGATGGTCTGCAGATCCACCGCGTCGTGCCCGCGTTCGTCGTGCAGGATGGTGACCCGCGCGGCGATGGCAGCGGCGGACCTGGCTACAGCATCCGTGACGAATTGAACGATCGCCCCTACCTGCGGGGCACGGTGGGCATGGCGCTTGCCGGCGCCGACACGGGCGGAAGCCAGTGGTTCATCACGCACCTGCCGCAACCGCATCTGGAAGGGCGCTACACGGTGTTCGGGCAGGTGGTGCAGGGCATGGAGGTGGTGGACCAGCTCCAGGTCGGCGACACGATCACCCGCGTGCGGGTCTGGGACGGGGTCACGCCACAGTAGTTGCTGGTAAGGCGGGAATGCGGGAATGCGGGAATGCGGGAATGCCGAAAGCGGCCTTCGACATTGCCGCTTCCCCGCATTGCCGCATTGACGGTGAACAACGAAAAGGGGCGCGTACCTGCCGCGCCCCTGCGGTGCGTCCGAGACACCGCCTATCGCTTCTTGGCTGACTTGGTGGCCTTGGCTGCCGGTTTGGCGGCCTTCTTTGCTGCCTTCTTGGCCATGACGTATCCCCCCTCTCCAGGTGGTCTACTGGCCGGCCGCTCGCAGGCACTGCGCGTGCGCTCGCAACGCTGTCTCCCGCGTCACGACCCGTGAGTGGCGGAAGAGGACAGCCGTTCGTTGCGGCCGGTAATGGCCGGCGGCCGCCGATCGAAGCTGGCAGCCGCCGCATTCACAACTGGCGGGATCCGCGATGAACTGCGGACGCCCGATGCGGCGTGGCGACGAGCGCCAATGCCGCGACCACCTTACCGCTTCTTCGCGGCCTTCTTAGCGGTCTTCTTGGCGGTCTTCTTGGCCGCGGCCTTCTTGGCTGCCTTCTTCGCCATTCTTCCTCCTTGGCTGGCGGTGCTCTTTCCGGTGGACCGTCATTGGCCCATCACTACAGGTGGATTGAGCTACCCTGCCTCACACAAGATGTAGATTATGGATGAGAAAATCGGGCTGTCAAGCACAAAAAGAGCTCGATTGTCAAAAAAAATTGGTCGCGGCCTGAGCGGCGCGTCTGCTCGGGCTAGCACCATCGCCGGCCGCTGTCAAACTTGACAAATCAAACCTTACACTTACGCAGTTTGCGTTGCTACGGAAGAGCAAAACGACGCGGAATTCCTCTGCGCCCGGCTCGTCGTGCATCCGATGACGTAAGCGACTGCTGACTGTTTTCGGCGTGGCGCGCGGTGGGACCGTCGGGCGAGGCTCGACGGCTACGTACGGCCCCACGCTCGCGCGGCGTTGGCGGTGGAGCTACGTAGCCGTCGCCCCGCGGGCGCCGGGCGGGTCGCAGGTCGCGTCGGTCAGG
>JAEZCY010000095.1 GCA_023429845.1 Acidobacteriota bacterium | reverse complement strand
GAGACGCTGGACATGCTCCAGGCCATGAACACCGGCCACGACGGCTCGCTCACGACGACGCACGCCAACTCGCCTGCCGAGGCGATCAGCCGCCTCGAGACGCTCGTCTTGATGGCCGGCGTCGATCTCCCGCTCCGCGCCATCCGCGATCTCGTGCGCAACGCGCTCCGCATGCGTCCCGACCGCATCGTCGTCGGCGAGTGCCGTGGCGGTGAAGCGCTCGACATGCTGCAGGCGATGAACACCGGTCACGACGGGTCGCTGACGACCCTGCACGCCAACACGCCCGCAGACGCATTGGGGCGCCTCGAGACGCTGGCGCTGATGTCGGGCCTCGAACTGCCTTCGCGCGCCATCCGCGACCAGATCGCCGCGGCCGTCCACATCGTCGTACAGCAGTCACGTCTGCAGGACGGCAGCCGCCGCATCACCTACGTCACGGAAATCTGCGGGCAGGAGAGCGGTCAGTTCGTGACCCGCGACGTGTTCCGCTTCGAGCAGATGGGACTGACGCCCGACGGCAAGGTGATCGGCCAGTTCCGCCCCACCGGGCATGTGCCCGCGTTCATCAAGCTGCTCCCGAATCGCGGCATCCAGGTGCCCGCCGAGATCTTCCTTCACCAGACTCTATGAACACGATCGTGCTGGTGAAAGTCGGCGGCTTCGGGTTGCTGTTCGTGGCCACCGTGCTGCTGGTGTTGAACGGTGGCGAGAGCATCAGCGCCTGGTGGCGCGTGCGCACCGCCACGTATGCCTCGTGGATCGTCGACGAATTCGACGCCATGTTCGAGGCCATCACCGTCGAACGCGCCCGGCAGTTCATCACGGCGATGACGCTCGGCGGGTTGCTGCTCGGCTTCCTGTTCGGCAACGCGCTGGCGAGCCGCATCTTCTTCGCGCTGTTCTTCTGCGCGCTGGGATACTTCCTGCCGCGGTTCTTCGTCATCTGGCGTCGGCACCAGCGGCTGGACCGCATCGACGATCAGCTCGTGGACGCGCTGCGCCTGATGTCGAACGGCCTCAAGGCGGGCCTGAGCCTGCAGCAGTCGCTGGAACTCGCCGTGCGGGAGACGAAGCCGCCCCTGGCCGACGAGCTCGCGCGCGTCGTCAAGGAGATCCACCTCGGGCGCTTGATGGACGACGCCCTGCGCCGTTTCGCCGAACGCGTGCCGCTCGAGGACGTCCGCATCGTCGTGGACGCCATCCTCACGCTGCGCGAGACGGGCGGCAACCTGAGCGAGACGTTCGACGTGGTGGCCAACACCATCATCGAGCGCAAGAAGGTCTCGGGAAAGATCAAGTCGATGACCGCTCAGGGCATGACCCAGGGTTTCATCATGTGCCTGATGCCGCCAGGGATGCTGGTGCTCTTCACCATCATCGATCCCACTTACACGGCGCCGTTGTTCAACACCATCATGGGCTGGTTCGTGCTGGGCGTCGTGGCCGGCCTCGACGCCCTCGGCTTCTTCCTGATGATGAAGCTGGTGCAGGTGGACGTATGAGGGGGACGGCCCGCAGCGCGACTCGGGATTCGGGATCCGGGACCCGGGAATCGGGGCAGACGCCGACCGAGTACCTGATGATCGCCGGCATCATGACGGCCATCGGCATCCTGGTGCTGCTGTGGATGTATCAGCCGTGGCGCAAGACGATGCAGGACGTTGCCGATTGCGTGAGGACGGACGACTGCGAAGCGACGGGCGCGCAGTAGGAGCGTTGACGGGATGCTGTCCATCGTATTGCTTCTCGGGCTGGTCAGCGGCTTTGCGGCCATCGTGCTGCTGTTCGGCACATCGTCGGCCGGCCGGTCGCGCCGGGCCGGCGAGCACGCGGCGCCCACCGAGGTGCCGGTCGGCGCGCCGGCATTCGTGAAGGTGTTCTTTCCAATCGTGTCGGCGCTGGCTGGGCCGGCATCCGGCATCCGCTGGCCGAGCTACCGGACGCGAGCCGCCTGGACGATCGCGCGGTCGGGGTGGGGCGATTCCTTCACGGTGGACCACCTGCTCGCGCTGAAGATCCTGTCGGCAATCTTCGTCCCGCTCGGCGCACTGCTGTTCGCCCTGTTGCGCAATCCGGCGTTCTTCCTGCTGGCGGCGGTTGCCGCGTTCTTCATCCCCGACATGCTGCTGAACAGCAGCCGCAAGGCGCGCGAGCGCCAGTTGGTTCGGGCGCTGCCGGGCGCGGTGGACGTGCTGTCGCTGTCGGTCGAGGCAGGGCTCGAGTTCCTGATCGCGCTCGAGCGGCTGGTGAAGCGCGGGCTCAGCGGGCCCCTCCGTGACGAGCTGACGGCGGTGCTGAACGACATCCGCCTGGGTACGACGCGATCCGAGGCGTTGCGCGCGATGGCGGCACGCCTCGAGATTCCAGCGCTGTCGTCGTTCGTCTCCACGCTGGTGCAGGCCGACCTGCTCGGCGCGTCGATCGGCGACGTGCTCAAGTCGCAGGCGGCGTTCCTGAGGACCGAGCGCTTCCAGCGTGCCGAGAAGGCAGGCGCGCAGGCGACGCAGAAGATCATCTTCCCGATGCTCTTCTTCATCTTTCCGGCGGTGCTGCTGGTGGTGATCGCGCCCGTCGTACTGAAGTTCATCTACCAGGATTTCTGAGGTCGCTTCCGTGCGCACGCGTCGTCTCATCGTCCAGGCCCCCGAGGGCGAGCGCGAACTGCTCTTCGTCGGTCGGCTCACCGTCGGCCGCGCGCCCGAATGCGACATCAGCGTCGCCGACACGAAGATCTCGCGGCGGCATGCCGAGTTCGACGCCACGGGCCCGGTGCCGCGCGTTGCCGATCTCGGAAGCCGCAACGGTCTGCTCGTGAACGGCAGCAAGGTGGCCGGCGCCGACCTGGCGACCGGAGACGTGGTGACGATAGGCGACCTGCGGATTCGTTACGAGGAGACGCTCGTGGCAACAGCCCCCGCGCCCTCCGCGTCTGCGACGAGTGAGCGCACGGCGGTGCTGCCGCTGCCCTCCCTGGCGCCTCCGCCCGCCCAGCCGGCACTCGCGTCCACACCTAAGCAGCGGGCGTTCGCCGACGCTGACGCGCGCGCTGTCGGTGCGGGTGCGGACGCGGCGGCGCCGGTGTTCGACGACCGCACGGCGGTGCTG
>JAEZCY010000049.1 GCA_023429845.1 Acidobacteriota bacterium | reverse complement strand
GTGTCCACGACCACGAGGTCGCCATCCCCGCGTAGCCGTCGCAGGAAGCTGCGTAGATCCTGATGGGGAGAAGACACGCCTATCGGGGTTCCGCGGGCGAGGACGACTTGCCCATTTCCTGTGCCAGCTTCACGAGGGCACGCGCTACCGCCATGCGGGCCGCGTCGGGAGAGCTCTTGCCGAGCGCCTGCGCCACCTCTGCGTATGACAGCCCCAGTTCCACGCGCGCGACGATGGCCTGTCGGTCTTCGTCGCGCAGGCGGGCGAGCGCCCCTTCGTAACGCTCGACGGCCTGCGTGCCGATCGCCGACTCGAGGGGGGATGCCGTGTTGTCGGTGTGCTGGTCGGGCTCGAGTTCCTCGGGCGGAGGTCGCCGCTGCGCACGACGGACCTCGTCGCGAATCCGGTTGATGACCGCCTGACGAAGGTACGCATGCAGGGCGCCGTCATGCCGCATCTCGAAGCCCTTGAGGCGACGGAAGGCGTGCACGAGCGTCTCCTGCACGAGATCCTCGGTTTCGAGCAGGTCGCGGGCGTACTGCGGCAGCCGCCCGCGCGCCCATCGACGGAGCGGCGGCAGGTAGCGACTGAAGAGGAGGTTGACCGCCTCGGAATCGCCCTGCTGCGCACGCGTCAGCAACTCGACCGTGGCGTCTAGCGCCGGGTCGTTGTCGAAAGCCTTGTCGTCCGAGGGAGGGGTGTCGGGCGCGTCAGTCATGGTGCGATGGGAGGGTGGCGCCAGCTGCCAGAGTCTGAATGCCCTCACGATCTAGTCGGTAGGTCTGCCATCCGTCAAGCGGAAACGCCCCGACGTGCTGGTAGAACCGGATCGCGGGATCGTTCCAGGTGAGCACCGCCCACTCCAGACGACCGCTGCCGCGCTGCTCGGCGACGGCGGCCAGCGACCCGAGCAGGGCTCGGCCGACGCCATGACCACGGGCGTCCTCCACGACGAAGATGTCCTCGAGGTGGATGCCGGGCCTGGCGAGAAACGTCGAATAGGTTTCGAAGAACAGCGCGAAACCCACGTCGCGCCCGGCCAGGGACGCGATGATCACTTCCGCGGCTCGCCGCGGGCCGAACAGCGTGGTGGCGAGCGCGTCCTCGGAGGCCTGCACCTCGTGCCGCAACTGTTCGAACTCGGCGAGCTGCTCGATGAACGAGAGGATCACCGGGACATCTGCGCGCACGGCCACGCGGACCTGCAGGTCGGCGGGCGGCCGCGGGACATCAGGCACGGGAAGGTCGGATGCGGGAGCGTCGGGCACGGTGACTCGGGCGATCGGTGGCTCGGGGTCGTAGCCGGGACATCGCCATCGGGGCAGCGCCGGATACCTGGGATAACGGGCGTCGGTTCGAGAGCGCCCGCACAGCACGAAGGTGGCACCGCGTGCCGACCGTACGTCGTGCGCCTGACGGCACGTGCCGCACTCACCGGGCGCCACCATACTACAATCCCCCCATGAAAGCGGCGATACCCGGGGCGCTCGCCCGATGACGTCCTCGGTCGCGACGACCCGCGGCATTCGCGTCAGCGTGGAGGCACGTTTCTCTGCCGAGCACTCCTCGCCGGCGCGCCAGCACTGGTTCTTCCTCTACACGATCACCATCGAGAACACGAGCGACCTGACGGTGCAGCTGCTCACCCGCCACTGGATCATCGAGGACGGCAACGGACGCCTCGAGGAAGTTCGCGGTCCCGGCGTCGTGGGCGAACAGCCCGTGCTGATGCCGAACGAATCGTTCGAGTACACGTCCGGTTGCCCGCTGTCCACGCCGTTCGGGTCCATGGTGGGCACCTACCAGATGACCACGCCGAGCGGCGAGGCGTTCGACGTCGCGATTGGGAAATTCGAACTCCGCGGCCCGTATACGGTGCATTGAGAATGCGGGAATGCGGGGAATGCGGGAATGTCGAAAGCGACCGTCGCGAATGCGGGAATGTCGAAAGCGACCGTAGCGAATGCGGAAATGTCGAAAGCGACCGTGGCAAACGCGGACATGTCGAAAGCGACCGTCGCGAATGCGGGAATGTCGAAGCGACGGTGACACTCGACGTGGCCGCACTCGACATTCCCGCCTTCCCGCATTTCGGCATTCCGCATTTCTGCGTTCACACCCGCAACGGCTGAACCATGATCGCGTACTCCTCTACCACCCGCCCGCCAATCAGGTGCTCCTGGATGATCCGTTCGAGCACGGGCGGGTCGCAGGCGCCGTACCACACGCCCTCCGGGTAGACCACGGCAATCGGCCCACCGATACACACACGCAGGCAGTTGGCCTTCGTGCGCGCGACGCCACCGGCATCGGCGAGGCCGAGCGCCAGGAGACGCGCCTTGAGGTAGTCCCACGCCACGATCGACCGGTCGCGATCGCAGCATTTCGGCTTGGCCTGGTCGCAGCACAGGAAGATGTGGCGGCGCGTGGCGGGTACGCCGATCGCCTCGGCCTTGCGCTGCTGCGCCTCGAGGATCTCTGGCGGCAGCGGCGTCGGCTGATCCATCAGAAAAGGACGGCGCCGGTGGCGCGCACCCAGTAGATCTTCTCGGTCGGCGCCGACGGCGCCGGCTTGCCGCTGGTGTCGGCGGAGCGGGATTGCCCGTCGTGGGTCTCGCGCACCGGTGACGTGGCGATCTCCTCGAACACGCCCTGCGCCGACACCTTCCGCCCGGGTGCGTCCTTCGGGAACACGATCACACCGTCCTTGGCCTTGAAGCGGATGCCACGCCCGAGCGCGGGGTCAGCGACCTCGATCCAGCACCCCATCGCCTGACAGACCTTGCTGACCACCCCGTCCACACGCACCGTCTGCCCGACGTGCGCGGTGGGTGCGCCGAGCAGCGTGGCCACCGGCACGGCCTTCTTCAGTGACACGCCCACGCCATACGTCTTCCCTTCGTCGGCCGCCACCAGGCCCGAGCCCCAGGCCAGTGCGCCGATCAGTACTGCCGTGCCCGTCATGAGTCGCATCCGATGATTGTGCAACAGGAGCGCAGGGAGGACGAAGGAGGACGGCCGGTACGGGATGGGCTGGGGCCGACAGGCGACGCTGCACCGGCGTCGCATGTCGGCATGGCGACAGGTGGTGCAGGAGCACGGTGCGCGACACGGCGTGCGCTCGACGAGAGAACGCCGATTCGTCAGGAATCGGCGGACATCGGCTCGCACATGAATCGGGTCCTGGCGCCGGAACCGTCGTGGCACCGCGCTTGCTCATTGTGACCGTCGATACGGGAGCACACGCTCCCAGGAGGCGCAGCGACACCATGAGCACAGTGCAGGCCACGTCGGCCACCGCAGTCCAGGATCTGGCCAGGAACCTGATCAAGTCCTTCGATGCCAACAACGACGGCCAGCTCGGGCAGGACGAGTTCGGCTCGTTCCTGTCGCAGTTGATGAGCGGGATTCAGACGGCTGGCGGCACCCTGGCGGCGTCCACGGCCACGAGCCCCGGACCGCAGACGCTCACGCGCGGCGTGCAGAACCGTCATCTGTTCGAAGGGTTCAACTTCGATCGCGAGCAGCTCGTGGACAAGTCGGCAAAGGATGCCTTCGCGAGCTTCGCCGGTGCGACGGGCGCGGTGCCCGCGACCAAGGTGGAAGCCGAGAGCTGGTTCAACCAGCACGTGAAGGCCGGCATGGAAGGCCTCGGGCACAAGGTCGATTGGGTCAAGGGCGACAAGTTCCAGTTCACGAACTGGCAGGGCAGCTGGGTCGTGGATTTCGTCCGCGGCGCCGACGGGCCCAACCCCGCCTTCACCTGGCTGGCCGACCCGGCCGGAGCCCAGTTCACCTGAGGTCGGTCGCCACCGTCGCAGAGCTCCTCGCGCGTCCGACGCGGTCCATGATCGCGTGCGGCATCTGCAGGAGCGTGACCACGTGCGCGGCGCCGCCGTTGGCGATCGCCTCTCGCGGCATGCCGAAGACCACGCAGGACCGCTCGTCCTGCGCAAACGTCTCGGCGCCGGCGTTCCTCAGCGCGAGCAGACCCTCGGCTCCGTCGGCGCCCATGCCGGTCAGGACGATGCCCACGATCGGTACGCCCTGCAGCCGCGCGGCCGAATGGAACAGCACATCGACCGCTGGCCGCTGATAGTGCACGGGCGGCCCGTCCCGCAGGTCCACCCGCAAGCGCACCCCGACGCGTTCCACCACCATGTGGCGGTCGCCCGGTGCGATGTAGGCGGTGCCCGCCCGCAAGGCTTCGCCCGCGGTTGCCTCGCACACCCGCATGGGACACGTGGCATCGAGCCGCGCGGCGAACGCCCTGGTGAACCCGGCCGGCATGTGCTGCACGATCAACACGGGTGGGACGGTGGCGGGCAGCCGGGTGAGCACGGTCTCGATGGCCTGCGTCCCGCCCGTGGACGCACCGATCACGATGAGCCCGGACAGCGCTGCTGCTCCCGACCGAGGCAACGGCGCCGGGACCGTCGCGGAACACGCCGTCGTCGAGGCGCCCTCCTGCCGGTGCGCGCCCCACCGGATCGTCGGGCCCTCCCGCAGCGCGCGCAGGCGCCGCACCAGTTGTGTCGTCACCTCCCCGACCGACGACGGACCACCGGGCTTGGCGATGACGTCTATGGCGCCGAGGCGCAGGGCTTCGACGCTCGCAGCCGACCCGGACTGCGTGATGGAGCTGACAACGATGACCGGCATCGGCTGATGCGCCATCAGCTTCACGAGGAAGCTGAGACCGTCCATGCGCGGCATCTCGATGTCGAGCGTCAGCACGTCCGGGCGGTGCTGGAAGATCAGTTCGCGCGCCACGTACGGATCGGCGGCGCCACCCACCACCTGGATGTCGGGCTCGCGCGACAGCGCGTCGCCGAGCAGCTTCCGCACGACGGCGGAGTCGTCCACGACGAGCACCTTCAACGGCGGGTGCGTCACCGCGGGCCGTCCTCGAACACCAGGGTGATGAAGACCGGATGGTCGTTGACGAGCGCCGCGGCGGCAGGGGCTGCGGATGGCGCCGGCACGGTGGCGTCCGGTTGATCCAGTTCGAAACGGTGCGCCCCGTGCACGTGCGTGAGCCAGTTGCCGCACGTCATGTTCGCGAACTCGCCGAGCAGGTCGCGCAGCGGCGCCTCGTCGATGGGCTCGTCGGGCGACTGGCCAAGGAACGCCGCATGGAGGTCGTGGGCCAGCGGCCTGGGGAGGCTGAAGGTCATGCGTCCATGGAAATCGCCATGGAAGCCGACCTCGGCATGATGCCAGCCCGCCGTGTCGGGCCGGGTCACGGGCACCGGCATCGGTTCCACCCAGGCGAAGAAGCTGCGTTCGGCGACGCGCTCCAGGGCGTCGGTGAGCGTCGTCGCATCAGTGCGCGTCATGAACGTCCGGCTGCAGGCGCGCCAGCACCTCCAGCAGGTCCTCCGGCGCGAACGGCTTGTTGATGTAGGCGAGCACGTCGAGTTCGCGCACTTCTTCGCGGCGCGCCTCCGAACCGTCGGTAGAGATCACCACGCGCCGCAGGTGGCGCCAGCCACGCCGGTCGATCTCGCGCAGGAGCTGCGGGCCTGTCATCAGCGGCATGTTGATATCGGTGAACACGGCGTCCACCGTACGCGCCTCGAGCACGGCGAGCGCGTCCTGTCCGTTGGCCGCTTCGCTGATCTCGGCGTGTGGCGCCGCAAGGGCGAGCGCTCGCCGAATCATCAGCCGCATCATCGCCGAGTCGTCCACGATGAGGATCGACAGCGGTGCGGCCCCTCTCCCTGCCCTGGCATCGTTCATCACTCGCTCCACTACAACTGGCGTCGGATCTCGCCGGCGGTCGATATCAGGATGCGGCCGCTGGCCAGCGACAACGACACGGTGCGTGCGCGGGTGCCGCCGACGTCTTCCTTCCGGATCAGGACGCCGTTGCGCCACAGCAGGTTTCGTGCCGCCAGCGTATTGCGTCGCGCCACGTTCAACATGCCGTCCTGAGCCTCACGGCTGATCTCGGCGCCGCCCACGAGCGAGACGATGGTGCGGCTCTTGAGCAAGCCCCGTGCGTAGGCAGTCTGGAACAGCAGCGGGATGCCCGTGTCGGCGAAGGCGGCCGGCTGCCTCTCGGCACGTTCGGGATTGATGCGCGAATCGGGCAGCAGGAAGTGCAGCATGCCCCCCACGCGCAACTCGGGATCCCAGATGCACACCGCGATGCAGCTTCCGAGCGCGTGCGTCACGATGGTGGCCTCCTGCTCTGCCACGGCTAGCTCCCCGATCCCGACGATGAGTCGCGGTGTCGTGTGTGGGAGCAGCGGCAGGCTCACGTCGCGCTCCGCTGGTAGATGGCCGGTGCTACCCAGCGCAGTCGGTGCGTGATGCCGTTCAGACTCTCGGCGTGTGAGATGAACAGGTAGCCGCCCGGAGCCAGGTGCCGCTCGATCATCGAGACCACGTGCTGCTGGACTGCCTTGTCGAAGTAGATCATGACGTTGCGGCAGAACACGACGTCGAACGACAGGCCGAGCGACGTGATCGCCACCAGGTTCAGGTTCCGGAACTCCACGAGCCGACGGACGGGCGGCGCCACGCGGGCGAGCCCGTCCTGCGCGCCCAGGCCACGCTCGAAGTGCGCCCGCAGCACCTCGCGCGGCAGTCCCGACAGGTGCCCCAGCCGGTACACGCCGGCGTCGGCCGCCCGCAAGGCCTTCGTCGAGAGGTCCGACGCGAGGATGCGCGCCTGCGACAGGAGCGCGTCAGGCAGGACGTCGCGCAGGGTCATGGCAATCGTGTAGGGCTCTTCTCCCGTGGAACACGCCGCGCTCCAGATCAAGGGAGCGCGCGGCCGCGCAGCCAGGGCCGGCAGCACGCGCGTGCGCAGGAACTCGAAGTGCTGCGGTTCGCGAAAGAAGCCCGTGTGATTGGTCGCGATCGCGTCGAGCAGTTCCGTGAGCTCCTGCCCGGTCGCGTCGCCGGCGACGTGGTCCAGGTATGCGGAGAACGAGGAGAAGCCGCCCCGCCGCAGCCGCTTCTGCAGCCGCGCAGACACGAGCGCGTGCTTGGCGGCCGACAGCGTGATGCCGCTCTTCTCGTAGACGAGCGCGGCGATCGCCCGGAGCTCGCGCTCCCGCAGCGCAGGTGTGGCGTGTGGAGGGCTGAGCACGCGCGCCTCACACCGTTCCGACGGCGGCGGTCACCCGCCGCCCACCTCGGAGCACTGCGGTCATGCCGCGCTGTCGAGGATCGCTTCGGCGTCGGCCGAGAACAGCACGTCGAGGTCCAGCAGGATCTTGACGGTGCCCTTCACCTTGGCCATGCCGCTCATGAAGGTCGTGGACACGCGGGCGCCGAACTGGGGCGGCTCCTGGATCTCGTCGGCCGCGATGCTGAGCACGTCCGAGACGGCGTCCACGATGACGCCCGTCATGACCCGGTCTCCGGCGGCGAGCACCTCGACGACGATGATCGAGCTGCGGTCGGAACTCTCCTGGCTGGGCAGCCCGAACTTCGCGCGCAGGTCCACGACGGGGATCACCTTGCCGCGCAGGTTGATCACGCCCTTGATGGCAGCCGGCACCTGCGGCACGGCCGTGATCTCCATCATCTTGATGATCTCGCGCACCTTCAGCACCGGCAGCCCATACTCCTCGCGGCCGAGCGCGAACGTCAGGTACTTGCCGGCGAGCGCTTGCAGGCCGGTCGCCGCCGGGCCCTGCACGTCGTTCTGGCTCATCGTGTCTTCTCTCTCTTCCAGCGTCCGTCAGGCGGCCGCCGCGGTTCCCAGGTTCAGCTCCAGCAGTCCGTGCGCGTCGAGGATCAAGCCGACACGGCCATCGCCGAGGATCGCCCCGCCGGCCACGCCGGGCACGTCGCCGAGCGCTGCCCCCAGTGACTTGATCACGACCTCCTGCTTGCCGAGCAGTTGGTCCACCTGCAGCGCCACGCGCCGGCCGTCGTCCTCGATGACCACGACGGTGGATGCAGCGGGGTCGGGTTCGGCGCCGGTGATGGAGAACAAATCGGCAAGTCGCACCAGTGGCAGCAGCGTGTCCCGCACGCGCACCATGCGGGGACGCCCCTGCACGTCGTGCACGTGGTCGGGGGCGGGCCGCAGTGACTCGCACACGGCGAAGGTGGGCAGCACGAAGCGGTGGGTGCCCACGCGCAGGAGCAGCCCGTCGACGATGGCCAGCGTGAGCGGCAGGCGGATCGTGAAGGTCGTGCCGGCGCCCGGCGAGCTGTCGATGTCGATGCGGCCGCGCAGCGCCTCGATGTTGCGGCGCACCACGTCCATGCCGACGCCACGCCCGGAGATCTCGGTGACCTTCTCCGCCGTCGAGAACCCCGGCCGGAAGATCAGGGCGTGGATGTCGGCCGGGGCGAGCCCGGCGTCGCGTGACACGAGCCCCTGCGCCAAGGCCTTGTCGAGGATCCGCTGCGTGTCCAACCCCGCGCCATCGTCGGCGATCTGGATGATGACGTGGCCGCCCTGATGGAAGGCGCTCAGAGAGAGTCGGCCTGTGGCGCGCTTCCCTGTCATCGCGCGCGCCTCGGGCGACTCGATGCCATGGTCGACGCTGTTGCGGATCATGTGCATCAGCGGATCGTTGATGTCCTCGACCACGCGGCGATCGAGCTCGGTGTCTTCGCCGCTGAGCATGAGCTCCACCGACTTGCCCGATCGCTTGCTGAGATCACGGACCAGCCGTGCCATCTTCTGGAATGTCTGCCGAATCGGCACAAGCCGCAGGGACATCGCGGTGCGCTGCAGATCGCTCGTGATGCGCCGCAACTGCGCGAGGTTCCGTCCCAGGCGCTCGTCGAGCAGTCCCCGCAGCACGGGATCCTCGTTGATGATCGATTGCACGATCACCAGCTCCCCCACCATGTCGACGAGGTTGTCGAGCTTCCGGGTGTCCACCTTCACCGCGGCTTGCCCCGGACGGTCCTCGGCCCGCGTGCGCGGCATCGGGCCCCGTTCGGGTGATGTGGCGTCGTCGGCGCGGCGCACGGGTGCGGCACGCGGGACGGACGGCTCACGTTCGGGCGGGGTGCTCAGGGCGCGTGGCACCGGCGCGGCGGAGGGGGTCGCGGGCGAGGGTCGCTCACCGGCGGCGATCAGCCGCTCCAGTTCCGCGATCAGCGCGTCGCGCTCGCCACGACGCGACGGCGGCGTGCCGCCAGCCAGGCGATGGCCGAGATCGCGCAGCATCGCCGACAACAGATCGACCGACTGCAGCACCAGCTCGATGCCGTCGGCGCCGAGCCGCTGTTTGCCGGCACGCGCCAGGTCGAGCAGGTTCTCCACGACGTGTGCGAGCTCCTGCACCGATGTGACGCCGAGCGCGCCGGCATTGCCCTTCACCGTGTGGAACGGACGGAACACCTCGTTGAGCAGGTGCTGGTCCTCTGGAGCGCTCTCGAGTTGCAGCGCGACAGCTTCGATCGAACTGAGGTGGTCGAGCGATTCGGCGAGGAACATGCCCGCAAGCTCCGCGTCCGAGTGGAGCATCACGAGTTCGTCCTCGGCGTCATCGGCGGCCGCGACGCTGGGTTCGATCACCCGCTCGCCGAAGGCTTCGAGGGAGGCGGCCCACAGGGTGGACAGGTGATCGATGGCGGCAGCGAGAGCGGCCTGGTGGGAACAGGCGGCAGCGCCGGCAACCGCGTCGGCGAGAGCCGAACGCGCCGGCCAGGCACTTGCCTGCAGCTGCGCCTGCAGATCGCTCAGGAGGGCCCCGACGCTGCCGGGGATCGCTCCGGGGGAGGCGAGCACGGCCTCGCAGGCCACGCGAGCCAGGACGTCCTCGAAGCGCTGACGGGAGTCGAACATGGACACGTACCTACACCGCTCTAGAACTTGCCGAAGGTGCCGGTGTCACCGAACGGAATGAACTCCTCGGCGGTCTCGGCGGCAGGCGTGACCGTGCGCTGTCGCGGCGTGATCGGCATGGGGGTGACGCGCGCGCCGGTCGCC
>JAEZCY010000012.1 GCA_023429845.1 Acidobacteriota bacterium | reverse complement strand
ACGTCGTAGACTCGCCCATGACCGACCTCCCATCGCTTGGCGGCTCTGCGCCGCGGGCTCTTTCCGGAACCTCAGCGTAACCCGCGCACTCGCGTCGCGGGGGTCGGTCCTCCATAAGCGTCTACGTTGGCGTGACGCGAACAACGAGCCGCCTGCTCCAGTACTGGAACGCGGGGGATCGCGAGCGGCCCCTGTTCTTCTGCCAGCGTGAGGCCATGGAGACGGCGATCTACCTGACCGAGGTGGCGGGCGGTTTCGGCGACGCCTGGATCGACAACGAGCTCCGGGAGGAGAACGCCGACTTCAACGGTGGCCTGCCGCGAACGGCGCTGAAGATGGCGACCGGCACCGGCAAGACCGTGGTCATGGCGATGCTCATCGCGTGGCAGGCGTTGAACAAGCTCGAGGATCGCCACGACAAGCGTTTCAGCGATGCCTTCCTGATCGTCGCGCCCGGCATCACCATCCGCGACCGGCTTCGCGTGCTCCTCCCGCAGGACCCGTCCAACTACTACCGCGAGCGCGACCTCGTGCCGGCCGACCTCGTAGAGCGACTCGGGCAGGCGCGCGTCGTGATCACCAACTACCACGCCTTCCTGTTGCGCGAGCGTGGTGGCGCCGCGAAGCTCACCAAGGCGATTCTCGCGAAGGGCGCGCCGAGCCCGTTCACCGAGACGCCGGATCAGATGGTGCGGCGCGTCTGCCGCGAACTCGGCACCAGGAAGCAGATCGTCGTCCTGAACGACGAAGCCCACCACTGTTATCGGGGGCTGGCGCGCGGCGACGGCGAGAAGCTGACGGGCGAGGATCGCGTCGAGGCGAAGCAGCGGGAGGAAGAGGCACGTGTCTGGATGTCGGGCCTCGAGGCCGTGCACCGCAAGCTCGGGATCCGCTCGGTGTATGACCTGTCGGCCACGCCGTTCTTCCTTCGCGGCAGCGGCTATCCCGAGGGAACGCTGTTCCCCTGGGTGACATCGGACTTCTCGCTCATCGACGCGATCGAGTCCGGCATCGTCAAGGTGCCACGGGTGCCTGTGGACTCCAACGCGATGACCGGCGAGATGCCGACCTATCGCGATCTCTGGCTCCGCATCCGTGACGACCTGCCGAAGAAGGGACGACGGGGCGAGACGCGCGACGGACCGCCGGTGCTGCCGGCCGAACTCGAAGGCGCACTGCACTCGCTGTACGGGCACTATCGCCAGCAGTTCGAGCGTTGGCAGTCCGACGCGGCACGCCAGGCGGCCGGCGCCACCCCGCCGGTCTTCGTCGTCGTCTGCAACAACACGTCGGTGTCCAAGCTCGTGTTCGACTACGTGGCCGGCTGGTCCCGCACGCTCGCCGACGCCACCAGGGTGGCCGTGCCCGGGCAACTCCCGCTCTTCACCAACGTCCACGACGACCGCTGGGCGTCGCGGCCGACCAGCATCCTCGTCGATTCGCAGCAGCTCGAATCCGGCGAGGCGATGAGCGACGAGTTCAAGCGCATGGCCGCCACCGAGATCGAGGAGTTCAAGGCGGAGTATCGTCAGCGATTCCCCGGGCGCGACGCGGAAGCGCTCACCGACGAGGACCTGCTGCGCGAGGTGATGAACACGGTTGGCAAGGCGGGCAAGCTCGGCGAGCACGTGCGCTGCGTGGTGTCGGTTTCCATGCTCACGGAGGGCTGGGACGCGAACACGGTCACGCACATCCTCGGTGTGCGCGCGTTCGGCACCCAGCTGCTGTGCGAGCAGGTCGTCGGCCGTGGACTGCGCCGTATGAGCTACGCCGTGAACGACGATGGCCGGTTCTCGCCCGAGTATGCCGAGGTGTACGGGGTGCCCTTCTCGTTCATCCCGACGTCCGGCACGGGCGCCGCGCCGCAGCCGGGACCGCCCCACACCCGCGTGCGTGCGCTCGAGGAGCGCGCCGGCTGCGAGATCACGTTCCCGCGCCTCACCGGGTATCGCTTCGACACGCCGACCGACAGGCTCTCGGCCACGTTCTCGGACGACGCGAAGCTGGCGATTTCGACGGCCGACATCCCGACGCATACCGTGAACGCGCCCATCGTCGGCGAGTTGGCGGTGCATACGCTCGACGACCTCCGCGCGCGGCGTCCCGCGGAGATCCCGTTTGCGCTGGCGAAGCTCGTCTCGGAGAAGTACTACGCCGATCGGCCGTTCGTCTTTCCGCAAGTGCTCGCCATCGCGAAGCGCTGGGTTGCCGAGTGCCTGACGCTGAAGAACGCCCCGGACACGTTTCCGCAGCTCCTCCTGCTCTCGGAGTTCGCGCACGATGCCGCCGACCGCATCTATCGCGCCATCGTCGTCGCGCACGACCCGCCTTCGCCTGGCGGCTTCGGCGCGGCGGGCCCGTCTGCACCTGAAAGCACCAGCGGGGCGGGCTTGAAGCCACTTTTGCGCGCGCACGACCCCCTCGGCACAACGCGGTGGGTGGACTTCGACACCACCAAGCCCACGATGACTACCGATCCCGGGAAGTGTCACGTCTCTCACGTCGTCGCCGACACCGGGTCGTGGGAGCAGAAGATGGCGCAGGTGCTGGAGGAGCTCGACGAGGTCACCTGCTACGTGAAGAACCAGGGGCTCAACTTCACGATTCCCTACACGCTGGCTGGCGAGTCGCGGCAGTACGTGCCCGACTTCATCGTCCGCGCGAAGCCGGACCTGAATTTGATCGTCGAGGTGAGCGGCGAGGCGAATAAGGACAAGGCCGCGAAGGTGGCCACGGCGAGGGCCCTATGGGTGCCGGCGGTGAACAATCACGGTGGCTTCGGCCGGTGGACGTTCGTCGAGGTGACCGACCCATGGGACGCCAAGGGCGTGGTGACGGCCGCGATTGCTGATGCGATGGCGCTCGTGTAGCAGGCGGGCTAGGCGCCCTCGCCAAGCTTGCGGCAAGTTGTCTGGCGGCCGCCTTCACCGAGAAAATAGAGTAGACGCAACGCTGCCAGGAACATGCCCGCTACTCCACGCATCCCAATTCCCCGCGACGCGCTGGCTGACTTCTGTCGCCGCAACGGCATCCGTCGCCTGTCCCTCTTCGGCTCGGTCCTGCGCGACGACTTCAGGCCGGACAGCGACGTGGACATGCTGGTCGAGTTCGAGCCTGGCAAGCGCATCGGCCTGCTTGGCATGGCCGCCCTGCAGAACGAGCTCACCGACCTGATCGGACGCACGGTGGACCTCAGGACGCCAGAGGAGCTGTCACGGTACTTTCGTGCCGAGGTTCTTGCCGAGGCGGTTCCACAGTATGCCGCCTAAGTCCGACGTGGCGCGCATCCGCCACATGGTGAGCGCAGCGCACGAAGCGACGGCCTTCTGCGCGGGGCGGACGAGGCAGGATCTCGAAAGCGACCTGATGCTGTCGCGCGCCGTCGTGAAATCCATCGAGATCGTCGGCGAAGCCGCCTCGCAGGTGTCCACGGCCACTCGCAACCAGCTGACTGTGATCCCGTGGCGGGACGTCATCACGATGCGCCATCGCCTCGTGCACGCCTACTTCGACATCAGGTTCGACATCGTCTGGAGCACTGTCTACGACGACCTCCCTCCGCTGGTTGCCGCTCTCGAGACGTGGCTGGCCGAGCAGTCCTGATCACATGCCGACACGCACGCCGAAGTCTCCGAAGCCGCCCAAGCCGCCGACGCCAGTCGAGGCGATCAAGCACAAGGACACGCGCAAGAACATCCCCACCGAGGAACTGCGCGACTTCGTGGCCGCCGACGAGCGGTCGCCGAAGGAGATGCTCTACCCGCGCGACCCGTCGCTCGATCCGCAACTGGTGTGGAAGGGCAAGGACGAACAGGATCGTGCCGACCTCGCCGTCCCCGTGGTGCCCGTCTACATCCAGGAGAAGGTGCATCCGCAGGCGATCATCGAACACCTGCGGACCACCGCGAAGGCCGGGGAGCAGGAGCCGGAGCTCACGCTCTTCGACGACTTCAACGGCCTCGACGGCTTCGACAAGAAGGTCGACTTCTACAAGTGGGACCAGCACTGGTCCAACCGGATGATTCTCGGCGACTCGCTGCTGGTGATGACCAGCATTGCCGAGAAGGAGGGGCTGAAGGGCAAGGTCCAGATGATCTACCTGGACCCGCCGTACGGCATCAAGTTCGGCAGCAACTGGCAGGTGAGCACCCGCAAGCGCGACGTCAAGGACGGCAAGGTCGAGGACGCGACGCGCCAGCCGGAGCAGATCCGCGCCTTCCGCGACACCTGGAAGCTCGGCATCCACTCGTACCTGGCGTACCTGCGCGACAGGCTGACCGTCGCGCGCGAACTGCTCACCGAGACCGGCAGCATCTTCGTGCAGATCGGTGACGAGAACGTGCATCTCGTACGCAACGTCATGGACGAGGTGTTCGGCTCCGAGAACTTCTGCTCGATCATCAGCTTCAAGAAGACGTCCGGTGCCGGCAGCTTCGCCGGCGGTACAACACTCCTCGCATCGATAGCTGACTACATTGTCTGGTACGCCAAAGACAAGGACCAGATTCGATACCGGCAACTCCACCGAGACAAGGAGTTGGGTGGTGACGGGGCCGAGCAGTACTCCTGGATCGAACAACAAGACGGCTCGAGACGGCGCCTCGCCGCCGGTGAAGCGGCACCATCAGGTGCGCGCGTCCTTCGCGGCAGTCCGTTGACTTCGCAAACCGTTCGAGAGGCACAGACCACCGTGTTCGATGTTGAGCTGGACGGGAGTGTATTTAAGCCGGGCAAGGGTGGCTGGAAGACCAACCGCGACGGCATGCGGAATCTAGCGAACGCACGTAGGTTGCTGGCGCAAGGCAGGACACTTTCTTACGTTCGATACTTGGAGGACTTTCCGCTATTTCCGATTTCGAACGTCTGGGATGACACAGTCACTTCAGGTTTTGGAGATCCGAAGACCTACGTAGTTCAAACCAATGCCAAGGTAGTTGAGCGTTGCATGCTGATGGCGACCGAGCCCGGCGACCTCGTGCTCGATCCGACATGCGGATCTGGCACGACAGCGAACGTTGCCGAGCAGTGGGGACGCCGCTGGATCACCTGCGACACGAGCCGCGTCGCGCTGACGCTGGCGCGAACCCGTCTGATGGCGGCGCGCTTCCCGTGGTACCTGCTTGCCGACTCGCCAGAAGGCCAGAAGAAGGAAGCCGAGATCACCGGCAAGATCGCGCCGTCCTACAAGACCGATGGCGACATCCGCAAGGGCTTCGTCTACAAGCGCGTGCCGCACGTGACGCTGAAGTCGATCGCCAACAACCCCGACATCAGAGAAGGCATGACGCGGCAGGAGATCGACGCCGCGATCCTGCGCCACGCCGACACCGAGCTGCTCTACGACAAGCCGTACGAGGACAACAAGCGCATCCGCGTCACCGGCCCGTTCACCGTCGAGAGCCTGTCGCCGCACCGCGTGCTGCCCGCAGACGATGAGCGGCCGCGCGGCGAGCAGGTGGCGCAGCGCGACGATGTGGCGGGGCAGTTCGAGA
This sequence comes from Acidobacteriota bacterium, assembly GCA_023429845.1. Taxonomy (GTDB): domain Bacteria; phylum Acidobacteriota; class Vicinamibacteria; order Vicinamibacterales; family Vicinamibacteraceae; genus Luteitalea. The sequence continues at coordinate 785 of JAEZCY010000012.1, read as the reverse complement.
CGATGATTCTCGACAACCTCCGCAAGGCCGGCGTGCAGAACACGGTGAAGGGCGAGCGGCTCGTCTTCGATCGACTCGAAGCCGTCCCGGGCACGTGGCTGCATGCCGCTGGCGCGTACACGGATGGCGACGGCGCGGAGCGGCGTGTGGCCGTGTCGATCGGACCAGAACACGGCACGGTCGGACCGCGCCAGGTGAAGGAAGCCGCCAAGGAAGCCGTGCTCGGGGTCGGCTACGACGTGCTGGTCATCTGCGGCTTCGCGTTCGACCCGCACGTGTCCGAGGAGGCGAAGCGCTACGGCGCGCTGCAGGTGCTCACCGCGCGTATGAACCCCGACCTGAGCATGGGTGACGAGCTGCTGAAGAAGACCGGCGCCGGCAACCTGTTCATGGTGTTCGGCGAGCCCGACGTGGACATCGCACCGGTGGACGTTGCCGGCAACCTGCAGGTCACGCTCAAGGGCGTGGACGTCTACGACCCGACGACCGGCGCCATTCGCAGCAACAGCACCGACGACATCGCCTGCTGGTTCATCGACACCAGCTACGACGGCGAGAGCTTCTTCGTGCGTCACGCCTATTTCACCGGCGCCGACGAGCCGTACGAGAAGCTGAAACGCGCCCTGCGCGCCGAGATCGAGGAGGCCGCCTGGTCCACGCTGTACAGCACGGTCAGCCGGCCGTTCCCGCCGCCGGAGACCGGCGCGATCGCCGTCAAGGTCATCAACCACTACGGCGACGAAGTGCTGAAGGTGTTCAGGCTCGGCTGACTCGACAAAAAAGGG
>JAEZCY010000368.1 GCA_023429845.1 Acidobacteriota bacterium | reverse complement strand
GAAGCCGCGGACCGGAAAGCCTGCCGCCTCGAACACGAGCGCGAGCGGCAGGCCGACGTAGCCCTGGCCGATGATGCCGATGACCGCAGAGCGGTCCTGGATGCGAGCAAGGATGTCGGTCATGTCTATAGGAGAGGCACCGGGTGGGGGCGCGCAGCCAACTAGCCTAACAGACGGCCTGGCCCGTGATTGGTATCGGCCGCCATGACCAGAACTGCACACGGCGCCCGGCGTGACGCATGCGGATACGCGTCGTGGCCGTCACCACGCGTGTCGCCCCGGTGGCACGGCTGCCCGGGGAACGCTCCGCCAGCGGCTCTACGCAGAGGCGAGCGTGTGCTCCGGCAGGGCGCCCAGTGCCCCGACCACGTCGGCGACCGGAGCAAACCGGAACTCGTCGAGCAGACGCGCGAGCCGTGCTTGTGTGCGCGCGAGGTTCCCGTAATGCCGGACGCGCGTGGCCCAGCCCACGTCGAGGCGCGGCTGTTGCGCGTCGACCTCCCATGGGTGGAGGTAGAAGATTGCCGGACGCTTCTCCTGGCGGTTCAGCCGGGCCAGCCCCGCGCGCGTCCAGCCGTACGGCAGCAGTCGGAAGTAGCCGCCGCCGGCGACCGCGAGGTTCTGGCCAGCCAGTCGCACGGTGGACGGCGGCACCTCGTCGAGCCTGCCGCCGGGCCGACACAGCGCGTAGGGATGCCGAGGGGCATCGGGGATGCCATACCGGTCGTGCCGCACCGGAAAGATGCTGGCGTCGTACCGGTAGCCTTCTTCGATCAGGACGTCGAGCGCCCACAGCGATTGCCGGGTGATGCTGAAACTCGGCGCGCGGTAGCCGAGCACCTGGCGTCCGGCAATCTCCTCGAGCACGCCCTTGCTGCGCCGCACGTCCTCGCGGAATGCGTCCGGCGCGAGGGTGTAGACGATCTGGTGCCAATGACCGTGCGATGCGATTTCGTGGCCTGCCGACGCGATTTCCCGAACCAGTTCGGGATGACGCTCCGCCACCCAGCCGAGTACGAAGAACGTCGCGCGCACCTGCCGTCCCGCAAACAGCGCGAGCAGTTGCCGTGTGGTCGGCACGACGCGCGAGGGCAGCGACTCCCAGGCGGTTCGCGGCGCGACACGTTCGAGGGCGCTCGCGTGGAAGTACTCCTCCACATCGACCGACATGGCGTTGACTACGGGTCCGGACATCGGCGGCTCGCTCACCGGGGCGGCAGCGCGGGATGGCGCTGGTCGCGCTCGGAGAGGATGGGAGATGACGTCGGCCAGTCGATGGCCAGGACCGGGTCGTTCCACATCACGCCACCCTCGTCGGCAGGATCGTAGAAGTCGCTGCACTTGTACTCGAGTTGCGCAATCGCGCTCACCACAAAGAATCCATGCGCATAGCCTGGTGGGACGAAGAGCTGCCGGAAGTTCTCTGCCGAGAGGCTGACGCCGACCCAGCGGCCGTAAGTGGGCGAATGCGGGTTCACGTCGGCGGCCACGTCGAACACTTCACCTTCCACGACCCGCACCAGCTTGCCCTGTGGTCTCGCACGCTGGAAATGGAGACCGCGGAGCGTGCCCTGCCGTGAGCGCGAGTGGTTGTCCTGCACGAAGGTCGCGTCGATGCCGACCTCCGCGTAACGGTTCGCGTGATAGGTCTCGACGAAGAAGCCGCGGCCATCGTGGAACACGCGGGGTTCGATCACGAGCACGCCTGGGAGTGCGGTGGCCTGAACCAGCACGTCAGCGCCCCTGCTCGACGAGGCGCAGCAGGTACTGGCCGTACGTGTTCTTCCGCATGGGGTGCGCGACGCGCTCGACCTGCTCGGTATCGATGTATCCCATGCGCCACGCGATTTCCTCGATGCAGGCGAGCATCAGTCCCTGCCGTTCTTCGATCGTCTGCACGAAGAGGGAGGCTTGCAGGAGCGACTCGTGGGTCCCTGTGTCGAGCCACGCGAAGCCGCGACCGAAGCGCTCCACATGAAGCGCACCCCGCTCGAGATAACGCCGGTTGACGTCGGTGATCTCCAGTTCACCCCGCGGTGACGGCTCGAGCTGGGCAGCGATGTCGAGGACGTCGTTGTCGTAGAAGTACAGCCCGGTCACCGCCCAATGCGAACGCGGCGATTCCGGCTTCTCTTCGAGGCTGATCGCGCGACCGGCGTCATCGAACTCGACCACGCCGTAGCGCTCGGGATCGCGGACTTCGTAGCCGAACACGGTGGCGCCCCGATCCCGTGACGCGGCGGCCTGGAGCACTTCGGGCAAGCCATGTCCGTAGAAGATGTTGTCGCCAAGCGCAAGCGCCACCCGCCGGGTCCCGACGAACTCCCGGCCGATGATGAACGCCTGGGCCAGTCCGTCGGGCGTCGGCTGGACTGCGTACCGCAGCGATATGCCGAGGTCGCTCCCGTCCCTCAGCAGCCGGGCGAAGCTCGTCGAGTCTTCAGGCGTGGTGATGATCAGGATGTCGCGGATGCCCGCCAGCATGAGCGTGGCCAGCGGGTAGTAAATCATCGGCTTGTTGTAGACCGGCACCAGTTGCTTGCACACCGCGCGTGTGACCGGGTAGAGCCGTGTGCCGGAGCCGCCGGCCAGGATGATGCCGCTGAGCGGCGCTGTCGTCGATGGTGTGGCGTCGGTTCGTGGCGACAAAGGTTCGCGTCCTGATAAGTAAGTGTACGGGGCGACTTTTATAGGCTGACGGTTGAACTTCCGTCGGCGCAGTTTCGCGTCCCCCACACGAATCGAACGACGAATCCGTCGTTCGGCCAGCTTCAGCTTACGGAACGCAGATTGCGTACCTGTATGGCCGACGCATGGACATCCACTTCATTTCGTCACTGACCCCTGACGACGAAGACCGCCTGGCGCCGGCCATCCTCGAAGCGATCAAGCCGCTGCTCGAGCTGATGCCGATTGCGTACACGGTCCGCATCAGGACGTCCGGCAACACGCTGTATCAGCACACGCGCACGGAACTGGCGCCGTCGGCCGCGCTACGCGAGGAGGACGAGCTGCATGCGCAGAGTTGACCGCGGCGACTGACCGCGCGTCCGCTATCGTAATGCCTGCTGCCACGGCCGACCAGCAGCCAGGAGATCCATGCGCGTTCGCCGAATCATCGTCCCGCTCGTCCTGCTGCTCGCCCTCGCCAGCAGCGCCGCCGCCGCGCCCCGGCGCGACGTGCTCATCGTCGTCAACCGTCAGGCGCCTGAGGGCAAGGCCGTCGCGGACGCGTATCGCGCCGCGCGCGACATCCCGGTATCGCACCAGGTCGAGATCGACGTGGCGCCAGGGGAAACCATACGCAGGGGCGCTTATGTCGAGGCGGTCGAACGCCCCGTCGTCGAATGGCTGCAGCGTCATGCCGCGCACGACGAGATCACCTACATCGTCCTCGTTCGCGGCGTACCGCTCAAGGTCCAGGGGGAGCCGTCCACGCGCACGCCCCTCACGTCGGTCGACTCCTCTCTGACGCTCCTGTACCGCAGGTTGACCGGGGCGGGTGTCGGACCCGGGCCCATTGCCAACCCGTTGTTCGCCGAGAACATGCCCGCCGAAGGCTGGCCCGCCTTCGACCGTTCTCGACACGATGTCTATCTCGTCTCCCGCTTGGATGGGTTCACCCTGCAGGATGCCGTGGCCCTTGCCGGCCGGTGCAGCGCCGCGCCGGATCCAGGGGGGCGGATCGTCCTGGACGGCCGTCCCGTGGCGTCGGGGCCGGAGCAGCAGTGGTTCGGCATCGCCGCCGACCGCATCCGCAGGGACGCGGCTGGCATTCACGTCGAGTACGACCAGACGGCGAGCGCCGTCCGGGGCGTGGCCGGCGTGCTCGGGTACTTCTCGTGGGGCTCGGCCGACCCCGTTCACCGCGACCGCGTCCTGCCGCTGACCTTTGCGCCCGGCGCCGTGGGAGCCAGCCTCTCCAGCAGTGATGTGCGCACCTTCAAGGAACCGCCTGCAGAGTGGAAGCCGGGTAGCTGGCAGGACCGCAGCCGCATCTTCGAAGGCAGTGCGGAATGGCTCGCCGGCGACCTGGTCCGCGCTGGCGTCACGGGTTGGGCGGGCGCCGTGGCCGACCCTTACGTGGACGGGGTGATCCGGCCGCAGGTGCTGTTTCCGGCCTACCTGGCCGGCCGTACGCTCGGTGAGGCGTACTCCCTCGCCACCAAGTACATCGGATGGCGCACGGTTGTGCTCGGCGATCCGCTGTGCCGCCCCTTCGGCTCGGAGACAGAGACACCGCCGTTGACGCGGGACGAGCCGTCTGGTCTGACGCGGCCCTTCCTCGAACGGGCGCTTCAGCAGGCCAGGCGCACCGCCCCGCCCGGAACCGTGGCATCGCTCGAGGTGCGTGTCGCCGCGCGTGCACGGCTGTCGCAGGGCGACCGCGCTCGCGCCCTCACGTTGCTGCGCGATTGGGCTGCGGCGCACCCGGACGACCTGCCTGTGCAGCAGATGCTGTCGGTGACACTCGACCCGGTCGCCGAGCGCGACGAGGCCGTCCGTGCCTACCGCGCGGTGCTGGCCCAACGACCCGACGACGCCGTGGCGGCCAACAACCTCGCCTTCGTGCTGGCGGCCGATGCCGCGTCCCGGACCGAAGCGCTCGACCTGGCGAGGCGCGCCTACGAGCAGATGCGCGGCGAGCCCACGATCGCCGACACCTATGGGTGGGTGCTCTATCACGCCGGCGACCTCGATCAGGCCGAACGGGTGCTCTCCGATGCGGTCCGCCGCAGTCCCGACCTCCTTGACGCGCGCATCCACCTGGCGCTGGTCCTCGTTGCCCGTGACCAACTCCCACGGGCCCGCGAGCAGTGGGCGGAGGCGCTGCGGCGACAGCCCTCGATCGCCGACCGGGCTGACGTCGCTCCCTTGGTGAAGGCCTTTGGCACCACCCCAGACCCGAAGTAGCGATGGTTGAGCTGAGCAGATAAAAGTTCACGCGAAACGTGACTTGTAAGCCAGGGCCCTGGGCAGCGGTGCCTGCAGTTTCGGATTTCCTCCAGCATTCTCACCTCTGCTGTTCGTACTCAGCCGTGGCATCGTTGTTGCTCAGCTGTAACGCGTCGGCGTGCTGAGGGTTCGCACTCGCCGAAACCCATCAGGGGGAGGAGCAGAGGTATGAAGAGGATTCTTGGTGCACTCGTCGCTACGGCGCTGTGCGCAGGGTCGGCATCGGCGGCCACCATTCCGCTACAGGTGCTGGCGTCATGGAGCAACGCCGTCGGCGGCAGCAACGTCACGTACAACCCGGCCGCGGGCACCTACGACGACAACCCGGTCGTGTCGTGGGGCGTGCCGGTCACGAACTTCGGTCAGAGTTCGTACCGTTTCATCTCCGACTTTCCGCTCGCGTTCGGCGCGGCGCCGATCGGGGAGCAGTTCAAGCTCGGCACGTTTCAGCACAACAACCGGACGATCCAGCTGAACACGGGTATCGACAGCGTCGAACTCGGCCTTCAGTTCCTGTTCGATCCGCTGAACACCACACCGGCGTCAGTGAGCGCGTTGTCGGTCCTCGTCCATACCGAGACGCCCAATGTTGCCGCCAATTGCCCGGGGCAGACGCCGCCGTGCCCGGACCTGGTGACGATCGGTGAGGAGATCAACCTCATCCAGACCTTCACTTACCTCGGGGCGGAGTACAAGATGACGGTGCTCGGCTTTGCCACGATGAGCGGCGGCGGCCTCGTGTTCGACGACGAGTTCGTGACGCAGGAAAACGCCCTGAATTCGGCAGACCTCTACGCGGTCATCACGCCGGTTGACGTGCCGGAGCCCGGCACGATGCTGCTGCTCGGTGCCGGTCTGCTGGCGGGCGCGGCACGCGTGCGTCGCCGCCGGTAAGCGAGTTCCCCCTTCCGGGGCAGTGAGGCCATCGCCGCGTATGCGACGATGGCCTTTTTGCATGTGGAGGCGCGCAGTCGTTCGGTCCGGGCGGAGCAGGCGGTTGTACTTGATGGGCATTCTGGGCCTGGCGGCATTGCTGGCCAGTCTGCCCTGGGGGCCGTGGCTCGTCGTGTCTGCCGAGATGGATCGCCCGGCGGCGTTGCTGCTGCTCGCCAGTCACGAGCACGAACGGCTTCCTCACGCGGCGCGCCTCGCGCGTCGTTGGCCGGGCTCGATGGTGCTGCTGACGCAGCCGGTGACGCCGACGCCCTATAACTGTCAGGACTGCGGGAATCGTGCGCGCACGCTTGCCGCAGCCGGTGTGGCGCCGCCACGCATCGTCGTGCTGCCGGAGCAGGTGCGGAACACCTACGACGAGCTCGTGGCCGCCGGACACTGGGGAGCACGCGAGCAGCGTCGCCGCGTGCTCGTGGTGACGTCGCCGTATCACGCACGGCGTGTCCTGCTGCTGGCGCCAGCGGCGGCGCCCGGGCTCGAAGTGGGGGTCGATCCGGCGCCCGTGGATGCTGGCCTGGCGTGGCCGTGGTGGAGCAGACGGTACGATCGCCGATATGTCATATACGAGTGGGGGGCGCTCGTGGCCAACAGCTGGCGTCATGGCCTCGGGCCAGGGCAATGGCTGGCGGCCCGGCGCGGCAGCCACGCTATAGTGGATGCTCCCAGTCACTGATCCGAGGAGTGGGCTCAGGTGCACATGCAGGTGAAGAAGTATCTGGTCGTTGGGGTGGTGGGCCTGCTGCTGACGGCGGCTGTCGCCTGCTCCAAGGACCCTGAAACCGAGAAGCAGGCGTACTTCGCGAGCGGCAATGCTCTGTACGAGCAGGGCAAGTACGCCGATGCCATCGTCGAGTACCGGAACGCGCTCCAGGCGGACCCGAAGTTCGGCGAGGCGCGGCTGAAGCTCGCCGAGGCGTACGTCAAGGCAGGTGACACGCGGCGAGCGGGGCAGGAGTACATCCGGGCATCGGACCTGCTGCCCGGTAGCGCCGAGGCCCAGCTCAAGGCAGGCAGCCTCCTCCTGCTGGCCGGACGCTTCGAGGACGCGAAGAGCCGGGCCGAGAAGGCGCTGAAGGCCGAACCTCGCAACGTCGAGGCACAGATTCTGCTCGGTAATGCGACCGCCGGCCTCAAGGACATCGACGGTGCTCTCACCGAGATGGAAGAGGCGGTGGCGCTGGCGCCCGGCGACGCGCGCGCCTACACGGCGCTCGGCGCGGTCCAGCTGGCCAAGGGGCAGGCCGACGAGGCGGAGAAGACGTTCCGTCAGGCCGTTGCGGTGGAGCCCAATGTCGTCGGCGCGAGGCTGGCGCTCGCCCAGTTCCTGTGGGCGGCCAACCGGCGCGACGAGGCGCAGGTCGCGCTCGAGGAGGCTCTGAAGCTCGAGCCCACCAACAAGCTTGCCAACCGCGCACTCGCCGCGTTCCATGTGACCGGCCGCGACCCGCGAGTCGCGGAACCGTATCTCAAGGCTTTGGCCGCCGATCCGAAGGACACGGACGCGCGTGTGGCACTCGGCGACTTCTACATGCGCACGGGGCAGGCCGCCCAGGCGCGTGAAGTGCTCACGAAGGCCGCCGCGGAACGTGCGGGCTTCAGCGCCGCACGCGTGCGCCTCGCCGCGATCGCCTACGCCGACAAGAACGCCACCGAGGCGCACCGTCTGCTCGAGGAAGTCCTCGGCAAGAACCCCAAGGACGTGCAGGCGCTTCTCACGAAGTCCCGTCTCCTCCGCCTCGAAGGCAATCCTCGCGAAGCGCTGACGAGTGCGCAGGCCGCTGCGGCTGCCGCACCCGAAAGTGCACCGGCCGTCTACGAGCGAGCCCTCGTCGAGTTGTCGCTCAGTCAGTACGAAGAGGGCGTGAAGAGTCTGCGCGACGTGATTCGCCTGAACCCGCGTGCCGTGGACGCGCGCGTGCAACTGGCAAGCACCCTGCTGCGCCAGCGGGACGCCGCGGCCGCGTTGCCGGTGGCTGAGGACGCGTTGCGCAACGCTCCGGAGAATCCCGCAGCCAGGCTCGTGCTGGCGCGCGCGCAGATGGCGAGCGGCAACGTCAACGCCGCGTCCGCGACGCTCGGCGCGCTCCAGAAGCAGTACCCGGACGCCGGTATCGTCTGGAGCCAGCTCGGCGCGTTGAACGTGATGCAGCGGAACAACGCGGGCGCGCGTGCGGCCTTCGAGCGCGCGCTTCAACTGCAGCCAGGGCAGTACCAGGCGCTGCAGGGGCTGACGCTGCTCGACATCGCCGAGGGCAAGGGCGATGCGGCGCGCGGGCGTATCGAGGCGCTGGTCGCCAAGGCGCCGGGCGATCTCGGGTATCAGCAGATCGCGGCGAAGGTGTATGTCGCCCAGCGCGACTTTGCCAAGGCCGAGTCGCTCTTGCGAGCGATGCTGGCGCGCGACAGCACGAACCTCGAGACATACGGGCTGCTCGGTCAGGTCTACCTGATGCAGAACAAGACCGAGCAGGCGCTGAAGGAATACGACGCGCTGAGCAAGCAGCAGCCGGGTGCGGTCGGACCGCACACGGTTGTCGCGATGCTCCTGCAGAGCATGGACCGGCTCGACGAGGCGCAGCAGCGCTACGAGCGCGTCATCCAGCTCGATCGGCAGGCGCCGGTGGCGGCCAACAACCTCGCCTGGCTGTATGCCGAGCGGGGTGGCAACCTCGACGTGGCACTGCAGCTCGCGCAGACCGCGCGCCGCATCCTGCCCAATCAGCCGGCGGTCGCCGATACGCTGGGGTGGGTGTACTACAAGAAGCAGCAGTACGACCTCGCGATTCGCGAGCTCCAGGATGCCGTCGAGAAGGATCCGGACAACCCCGAGTACCAATACCACCTCGGCGCGGCGTACGCCGCGGCGGGCGACGTCACGAAGGCTCGCACGGCTTTGCAGAAGGCGGTCGCCCGCCCCTTTGCCGCGAGCGAGGACGCGCGCAGGGCGCTGAACGCGCTGCCCTCGCAAGGCGTGTGAGATGAGCACGCTCTCGGTTCCCGCCGCTGCACCGGTCCGCGGTCGGGTCGACGTCCGCGTCTGGCTGGTGCTGGCCGCGCTGGTCGTCCTGTATGCGCCGACTGTCGCCTGGCTGTGGGAACGCTGGACGATGAGCGTGTGGCACAACGCGCACGGGATGCTGATCCCGGTTGTCGTCGCCTACTTCGTGCGCGACGAACTCTCGCGCTACGAGGGGCCGGCGGAGCCGGGCAGCCTGTGGGGATTCGCCTGGCTGGTGCCGGCGCTGCTGCTGCACGTCTTCGACGTCGCCATGCACACGCAGCTGCTCTCGGCGGCCTCGATCGTCATCGCGCTTCCGGGGCTCTCGCTGTTGTTCCTCGGCCGCGGCCGTACGCGCACCATCCTGTTCCCCCTGTTGTTTCTCGCGTTCATGCTGCCGATTCCCCTCGGCATCACCGAGCGCCTGCACCTGGCGCTGCGTCACCTCACGGCCGCAGGTGTCTCCGAGTTCCTGTCCGTGCTCGGCGTACCGATCTTCCTCGAACACCTGACGCTGCAGAGCGGCGAGTCGCGCCTGTTCGTCGCTGACGCGTGCAGCGGATTCTCCACCCTGTACGCGGCGCTCACGGTGGCCTGTCTCACGGCGTATTTCTGTCCGGTGCCGTGGCGCCGCGCCGCCGTGCTGCTGGCTGCCGCGCCGATCGCCATCGGTGCCAACATCCTGCGTGTGGCGCTGCTCGTGATGCTCGTGCGCTGGTATGGCGAGGGCATCCTCGACACGTCCGCACACGAGCTCTCCGGCATCCTGACGTTCGTGCTCGCGTTGCCGCTGATCTTCTGGATCGGGTCGCCTCCGCCGGTCCGACCGGTTCCCGAGGCCGGTACTCCTCCGGCGTGATGACCGCGCTCTCGCCCCGTTACGCCTCGGCGACGCTCGTGTTGCTCGTCCTGGCGCTCGTGCCCACCGTGCTCACGACCTACGTGCGTGGCGCCATCGTCGAGACGCCGTCGCTGGCGGAGACGCTGCCGGAAACGCTCGACGGTCGCACGTCGGCGCCGACCACTCGGCGCGCCACCACCATCAAGCGCGAGTTCGACAGCGACGACTGGGTGGAGCGCGAGTACGCCGGCATCGGGGAACCCGCGGTCAAGTTGCTGCTGGTGCGGTCCTACGACATGAAGCGGCTCTATCACCATCCGGAGCTCGCGGTCAGTGAGGCTGATTACGGCCCGTCGAAGGTGGTGAGCGCCGCCAGCGAGGCGGGGCCGATCGACGTACACGTCCTGCCGCCCACCGAGGGCCGCTCCGGTCTCGCCGCGTATGCGCTGCTGTATCGGGGCCGCACCGTGGCGAGTCCGCTGCTGTTCCAGTTTGCCGTCGCGCCGGACCTCCTGCTGCTCGGCCGTCGCCCGATGACGCTCGTGTTTGCCGAGCAGCGGAGCGGTGCCTCCGGCGGCAGCGAGGCCTTCCAGCAGAGCCGGGCCGTGCAGAGCGTCGTCGCGGCTGTGCTCGCGTTGAAGCAGAAGTAGCGGTAGGCTGCAGCCCGTGACGACCGCTTCATCGACACAGGACGTGGTGCGTCACGTGCTCTGGACTGGCGGCTGGGACTCGTCGTTCCGCATCCTCCAGTTGCTGTTCGAGAGCAACGACTCGGTGGCCCCTGTCTACTTCGTGAATCCGCTGCGCCGGTCACTGAGGCATGAGATTCGGGCGATGGACACGATCAGCGTGCGGGCGCGTGCGCGCAGTCCAGAACTGGAGACGCGACTGCGTCCGACGACGTTCATCGAGCTTGCACGGATTCCCGAGCGCCCCGAGGTCAGCGAGGCGTTGCGGCGCAGCCGGACCGGCGGGTTTCTCGGGCCGCAATACGACTACATCGCACGTTACGTGAGATGGGCCCCTGCGCACGGCCCTCTGGAGCTCTGTCTCGAACGAGACTGTCGTCCCCACGTTGTCATGCGTGATCTGCTGGAGGAAACGACGCCGCACGTATACCGGGTCCGCGAAGCCCATCGCGAGACCGACGTCGGGGTGGTGTTCGGGGGCATGCACTTTCCGGTGCTCGACTGGAGCAAGGGAGAGATGGGCGACCAGGCTTCTCGGGGTGGGTACCGCGACATCCTCGAAAAGGCCTGGTTCTGCCACTATCCGGTCGGAGACGCAGCATGTGGCCGGTGTTCGCCGTGCGAGCAGGTGATGAAGGCCGGCATGGCCTATCGCCTTCCCCGGCGCGCGCGCGTGCGCCACGCGCTGTCCGTCCAGCGACGCCTCCGGGAGTGGCGTCGGGAGCACGAACCGGAGACAGCGTCTTGAGGCGCTGCATGGTCGGCGTCCCTTCGAGTTGCTAACATCCGTCCGATGTCTTCGTATCCGAGCACGGCAAGACGCATCGCCCAGACGCTTGCCAGCATGGTGCCGCGCCACGTCTACCGGGGCCGTGAGTTCTACCGCCTCTCGTCCTGGCTGGACGAGAGTCAGTACTGGACGCCCGAGCAGATGCGGCAGTATCAGGATGCGCGGATCGCGGCACTCGTGTCGCATGCCTGTGCGCACGTGCCGCACTACAGTCGGGTCTTCGTCGAGCGTGGTCTGCAGGCGCACGACGTGGCGTCGGTGGCTGATCTCCCGAAGCTCCCGTTCGTGACCAAGGAGGAACTGCGAGCACGCCCCGAGGCATTCCGATCGCGCGCCGTGCCTGATGGCGATGTCGTCTGGAAATCCACGAGCGGCACCACCGGGCGTCCGCTGAAGGTCGCGGTGCTGAAGTCGCTGCTGCCGTTCGACAACGACGCATACCACTGGCGGCAGTTCCGGTGGGGCGGGTGCGACTACGACGACAGCCGCGTCACCCTGCTCGCCTCGACGTTGTCCGACGCGACGACGACGAGGCGCCGGTTGTTCTCGTACGATCCGCGGCGCCGCACGTTGTCGCTGTCCACGTACGACCTGCACGCGGACACGATTGAGGCCATGCACGAGGCGATGCGCGCGCACCCGCCGCAGTTCATGATGGCGTTTCCGTCATCGGCCGAACGGTTCGTCGTGCTGTCGCGGCAGCGCGGCCTCCCGACTCCGCGCCTGAAGGCCGTCTTCCTGCAGTCCGAGAGCGTGCTGCCGTGGCAGCGCGAACTGATCGGCAGCTACTTCGGCTGCGGCGTCTTCGACTGGTACGGCACCGAGGAGCGGGCCATCAACGCCTGCGATTGCGCGGAGCACGACGGGTTGCACATCGTGCCGGAGTTCGGCGTGGTCGAGTTCGTGCCGACACCGACGACGGCCGAGGATGGCGCGCATGAGGTCGTCGCGACGCCGTTGCACAACCTCGCGATGCCGCTGCTGCGGTACCGCACCGGCGACATGGCGATGCCGGTGACGGAACCCTGCCGGTGCGGGCGCACCCTGCCGCGGATGCGTATCGTCGGCGGCCGGAGCCGGAGCTATGCCGTGCTTGCCGATGGGCGCCTCGTGTCGATCACGGTCGTGGACATCCCGAAGGCGTCGGCCGCAGTGGAGCAGTTCCAGTTCGTGCAGACGGCGCCGGGCGTCGTGACGCTCAAGATCGTCCGCAATCCGGGCTACTCGGACGCCGACGAGCGGGCCGTCCTGCAGAACCTGCGCGAGAAGTTCGGCGACGCGCTGCGCGCCGACATCGCCTACGTCGAGGCCATCGAGCGCACGGCGCGGGGCAAGCGGCCGCTGCTGGTTCAGCACCTCGACCTCTCGCTGTACGACGATGTGTCATCCGCGCAGGCGACCCAGCACAATCCGGCATGACGACCGCCTCGAATGTCTGAGCCACGTAGTGCTGGCGGGTCTTCCGGCGCGTTCGCACCGATCGTCCGGCGCCTGCCGAAGATCGAGCGGCTGTATGTGTACGAGGCTCCGGTCTCGGCCGAGGGGCTCGATGCCGTCACGTCGCGTGGCTTCGAGCTCCTGCCCGCGAGCGATGCGCTGCTCGACATGCTGGATGGCACGAGGAAGCGTCATCAGGTCGATCCGCTGCGCGCGCTGCTGAAACGCGGGGTGCGCGGCTGGTTTGCGCTGAGGGAGGATCGATTTGCGGGCCACGCGTTTCTCGTGGCCGCGCGCGATCGACCGGAACGCTTCGGCGGCGTCCGGTTGTACCCGGGGGAGATGGCGATCACATCGCTGTTCGTCGCCCCGGCGTTCCGCGGCGCCGGGCTTGGCGGGGCGCTGCACAGGCAACTGGTGGCCGAGGCCGTGCGCGCGTACGGTTCGGTGAGCAACATCGCGTGGACTGCCGACTACAACCTTGCCAGCCAGCGGATGCTGGCGCGTCATGGTTGCGTCCGCATCGGCACGCTCGACAGGCTCATCGTCTGGCACAGGCCCATCGTTTCGAGGTACCGGGGCAATCCGCCTCGGCGATAGGCGGCAGTGCGCAAGGCGCACAATCCGGGGAGGGATGCCGTGGGAGGGCTCACGCATGAATTGCGGTGGAAGTGGAAGCTCGCGAGGCTTGCGCTCAGCGAGTCGCGGCGCATAGGACACCATCGTCCGGCCAGCTATCTGGCGACGCTGCGGACGAGCTATGACCTGTACAGCCGCTACGGGTTCCTGCCCGACGAAGCGGCGCGTCTGGGCCTGCTGCAGCAGCCCGCCGGGGTAGAGCGGCGCTATGTCAGCAAGAGGCAGCTCGTTGCACGTCAGCGCGCGTTGAACCATCCCTCGTTCCAGGAACTGACCGAAGACAAGGCAATCTTCTACGCCTTCTGCACACGGTCCGGACTTGCCGTGCCGCGCCTGCTCGCCGTGTTCCTCGCGGCTGCGTCGGGCGTCGCCTGGGAAGGACGTCCGCTCGAGGGGGAGGCCGACTGGGTCGAGTTCTTCGCGCGGGAGTGCCCCGACGAGTTCGTCGTGAAGCCGAGCCGCGGTGTCTATGGTGAGGGCATCCTGTTCATCGACAAGCGGGCGCCCGGATTCTCGGCCGCCGCGCTGTACCGTCGGCTGCGTCACGACCGGACCTACTCTTCGTTCGTGGTGCAGGAGTGTCTCGCGAACCACCCCGACTTGCAGTCGCTGTGCCCCAGTCGGGGGCTGCAGACGTGCCGGGTCATCACCTTCGTGCGCCCCGACATGGGTGTGGACGTGTTGATGGCGTACCTCAAGCCGATCGGCGGCGACAACCGGATAGACAACCACAACAGCGGGCGCACGGGGAACCTGCTCTGCCCGATCGATGTGCGCAGCGGCACGTTGGGCAGGCTGATGACGGTGACCGAAGGCGGCGTGCGGGAATTGCCGGCCCACCCTGTGACCGGCAAATCGCTGGAAGGGCAGCTCCTGCCGTTGTGGGACGACGTGCGTAGCCTGGCGCAGCAGCTCGCCCTCGGCTTCATGCCCATGCGGGCGATCGGCTGGGATATTGCGGTGACACCGCGGGGCGCCGTGTGCGTGGAGGGAAACGCGCGATGGGATCCGCCGAAATTCGGCGACGTGGGTCCGCTTGCCGCAGTGCTCGGCTGGGATGTGACTGGCCGCAGCGGCTGAGCGACGGAAGGCGGGTGACCGGAGCTACCGGCGCCTGCGCAACCCTTTGGGAACCGAGGGCGCGCACGAGGAGCAGTACTCGTAGGCGCCGAGGTCGGGGCCACCAGCGTGTGACCGGGGCTGACCGTCGCGATCGACGGTCACGTCTGCAACGCGTGATCCGCGGTCGATGGCCTCGCTGCCTGGCGTCAGATGGTAATCGTGGGCTGCAGCGTTCCGGAACGCGCGTGCATCCACCGCAAGACCCTGCCCGGCCGCTTCCGGCGGCAACGTGGTGCCGAGCACGAGCATGTTTCGGACTTCGACATGGGCTGCGGGAGCCGCCGCGCGCTGGAACACGCGCGTCACGCCACTGCCGATGGTCATGTGGTGAATCCTGAGCGGGTCGATGTCGTCCTCATAGCGGACGGCGGTCGCCACGTCGTGGACGACCGCGTTGCGGATGGTGACGGCCGCCCCGGTGTCGGCCGGGCCGCGCACGCGGAATCCGATGTCCGAGTCGCGAACCGTGACGCCGTCGAGCACCGCGTCGATGCGCTCCTTCAGGTTGAAGGCCGCCATGTTGCGGATGAGCCCGCCGCCGAACCCGGATGCGGTGGTGTCCACCACCGTGATGCGCGCGCGGTCGCCCGTCGTCGGAGTCTTGGTGTCGAGCGCGTTCTCGCCAGGGACCGTGCCGGCAGGGAATCCGTTGGCCGGCTCTCGCAACGGTTCGAGCCAGAAGCGGCAGGACTCGATGCGCACGTCGGTCCAGCCGGGTGTCGAGCGCGACGGGTCGAGCTGGATGCCGTCGCCGGAGAACGTATGCACCTCGGTGCGTCGGATCGTGAGGTTCCGTGCCGCGCCTGCGACGATGCCGTGGGCGTCGGTGCGGCCGCCCGCGGCGTTGAGGCAGGAATGGACGAGCGCGTCTTCAATCAAGACGTTCGTCGGACTCCCCATGTCTATGCAGTCCCGGCCTGCGCGCCGGACCTCGACGTCTCGCAGGACGAGGTGGTGCGCCTCACTGCCCACGCGCACGGCGTCGTCTGTGCCGAACTCGCCGTCCAGCACGAGATGCTCGATCCGGACGTGGGGGTGAGTGATCGTCGCGACCCGGCCGGGCACCTGCAGTATCGCTCGCGCCTGCGGGTCGCCCGTTATGACGATGGGTGCATCGGTGAGCCCCCCACGCACGGTCACCAGGCGCTCGGCGTAGGTGCCAGCGGCGACGCGGATCGTGTCGCCAGGTTGCGCAACGATTACCGCGTCGCGGATGGAGGCAAACCCGTCGGCCGGTCTCGTGGCGGCATTTCCATCGACGTGCAGCACGCGCGCCAGTGACTGGTGGCGTAGCGGCGCCCGTCCCGCATGAGCCGACACCAACAAGGGCAAGGATGCGGCGAGAGCCGCGACGACCCACCCCTGTGTCATCATGAACGTCATGCTAGCACCGGGCGTCTCGACAGGAGCCGACACGTGGTCGATGCCGCGAGCCGGTCTGCACTGGTAAGTGGCGCCGACCTCGTCCATCGGTATCCTGATGCTCGCGCCCTCCGGCTGGGACGACATCTGGACCGGCCGCCATCAGATTGCTGCCCGCCTGGCGCGGCGGCACCCACTGGTCTGGGTCGCGCCGCCGCCGTCGTGGCAGGAGGCGCTGCGGCAAGGCCCGCGGGCTGCGGTTGTGACGCCCGCCTCGCGTGCTCCTGAGGTAGCGGTGTACACGTCCGCCACGTGGTGGCCGCACGTGTATCGACCGGATTGGTTGCGCGACGCGCTGTTCCAGCGCCGCCTGGCGGGCGCGCGCCGCGAGCTGCTCGGCCGCGGGGCGACGCGGGTCGTCCTCTATGTCTGGCGGCCGCAGTTCGTCCGGTCCCTCGACCTCGTACCTCACGATCTGAGCCTGTACCACGTCAACGACGAGTACTCGTTCTCGGCAGCCAGCGACACGCCGAATCCTCGTGAAATGGAGATGCTTCGCCGCGCGAGCCTCGTGTGCATCCATTCGCCGGAGTTGATGCGCCGCAAGGGGCAGGTCAATCCCGAGACGATGATGCTCCCCAACGGCGTGGACTACGACGCGTTCGCGACGCCGCGGCCGGAACCGGACGATCTCGCGCGGATTCCTGGACCGCGGGTGGGTTACGTCGGCTGGCTCAAGCGTCACCTCGACTGGTCGATGCTGGAGGACCTCGTCACGGCGCGGCGCTCGTGTTCGTTCGTGTTCATCGGGCCGACGAGCCCGCACCCGGAACTGGCGCCTGTGCTCGCGCGCCTGTCGGCGCTGCCGCACGTGCACTTCCTGGGCGAGCGTCCAGCGGCTGCGCTGCCGGACTACGTCCAACATCTGGACGTCTGCCTGCTGCCCTACGTGGACAATGCGTACACACGCTGCATCTATCCGTTGAAGCTGCACGAGTCGCTCGCCGCGGGCAAGCCGGTGGTGGCCACCAATCTGCCGTCGATCGCGCCGTTTGCGGGCGTTGTCGAGCTAGTGGAACCGGGTGCTGCGTGGCATGCGGCCCTTGGCAGGGCGCTGGGACCGGAGGCGGTGTCGCCGGAGCATGTCGCTGCTCGTCGAACGGTCGCCCGCGCGCACGACTGGGATCTGCTGGTGGATCGACTCGAGCAGGCGATCGCGAAGCGCCTCTCGTAAGCCGATCTCAGTATTGGAAGATGCCCCGCTGGATGTGCAGCCGGGTTCAATGGTTGTGTCGAACGGTTGATTGCTGCCATTGTGGCTGTAGTGCAAGGGCAATGGCTCAGTTCGTGCAAGCCCGTCAGTGGGCGACGCGCGGCAAGTGACCGCCGACACCGCGTCATCCGGTTCCCAGTAGATGGCAAGGCGAGCGGGCGGCGCTTGCCAGATGTACGTACTCAATAGACTTGGTAATGGCAATCAGACACGGACTTCTGACGCTGGTGTTCTCGATGGCCTGTGTCGCCGGCGTCGCACCACCTTCGGCGGTGGCGCAGGCGACGCCTCCGGCCGGTAGCCCCACCGCTCTTGGCAGCCGGCCCCGGTTGTTCTTCAATGCATCGCAAGTGCCGGGCATCCGGCAGCGTCTGGCGGCACACTACAAGGCCGAGTTCCAGCAGCTCCTTGATCGTCTAGCGAATCCATCGCTGCTGTCGTCCGGACAGCGTGACATCGAGAGCGACTGGGGCAGCATGAACGCCGCGTTCGTGGCTGTGCTCGGGCCCCAGAACCTCGCCGCCGACGGCTTCAGCGTTCATGGGAGTATCGACACGCCGCAGAAGCTGTGCGGCAAGGCCATGGCCTACGCTTCGACGCAGTTGGCCGACATCGCGGCTGCCAAGTCACTCGGACACAGCTCGCTGACCACCGGATATCCGACTGCCCGGTATCTGCCGGTCGCTGCCACGTACGACTGGTGCAATGCCCATCTGTCTGCTAACGACAAGCGGTCCATCGCCGATGCGTTCGTGGGGATGTACAACAAGAAGTATGCAGGCCGGAATGCTTTGAAGATGGAAGTCGCCGGGCTTGGCATGCTGGCCAACAACCAGGCCTCCGTGAATGTGCTCGACATCATCGGCGCAGTTGCGCTATGGGGCGACAGCTACCCGGCGCTCGACATCCAGCAGGGCATGTTCGAGGCGTTTTCCGCCATCTGGCTCACTCGCATTCCAACCGAACTGGACGTGCTTTACGGGGACGGAACGAACTGGCACGAGGGGCCGGGCGGATACTTCACCGAGGGGTTCGTGTCCTTGTCGTTCGGCTATGGTGCGATTGCCTCCGCGCTTGGGCAGCCGTTCCCAAGCCAATTGCCATTCTTCGCACGTCTGGGCGAGTTCGTGCAGGGTGTGGTGAAGCCGCTGAGCCTCGCGAACGCATGCGGCGCATCGGGTACCGATCGGTGTCCCACGTACTACGAGCGCTGGGGCACGATCAGCGGCGGCATTGCTGGACCCTCGTGTGTGTCGTTGATGCTTGGCGCGGGATTGTTGCGCTCGGTGGGCGCCGACACGGCTGCCGGCCTGGTCAAGTACGGTATCGACGTGACGCATGGCGCCTGCCAGAACTCGGGGAAGACGTACGGCGGCGTCTGGTCGAACGGCGTGGTGGAGTGGTTCATCTTCGGTGACCGAGGCATCACCCCGCGGACACCGGACGACGTACAGTTGCCGCCTTCGCTGCGCCACGGTACGGGCCTGTACACGTTGCGCTCCGGTTACGCATCGACGGACACGCAGATAGCGTTCTTCGCGCCACCGGTCGACGCATACGGGCACGCGAGCCCGGACTATGGCTCGTTCACCCTCCACAAGCACGGCAACCTCATCGTGCATGCCGGCAACGGGAAGAGCGGCGAGGGCGCGCTGTCCATCCCGTCAGGCGCGCCATCGCTGAGCCCTCTGGTGCGCAACGTGCTCAGTCTTCACAAGGGCGCGACCGACCACAATCTCGGCATGAACGGCGCTGGCTCCGTCGAGCCAAGAATCGGTAGTTTTGGACACTCGTCCATTCGCGGCGCCGGCATCGTGCGTGCAGAGCAGTTGAACGGTAGCGGCTTCGACTACGTGTCCTACGACTTCTCCCAGCGGTTTATTTCGAGTACGGCATCGCTTGCCCAGCGCGAACTCGTTTACCTGCGCGGGCCGGAGGATCATGAGTACCTTCTGGTGTTCGATCGCTTCAACGCGATCAAGCCAGACCAGGACGAGAAGGTCTGGAGAATCTGGGTGCCGACCGAGCCCGAGTTCGGCAACGGGAGCCCCTCCGCACAGCGCAGCGGAAAGATCTCGTCCCAGTCGAGTGACACCATCGTCGTCACCAACCGCGGAGGTCCTTTCTCTGGCGATGACTACAGGAGCGGCCAGACATCCGGTCGTTTTTTCATGAAGACGCTCTGGCCGCAGAATCCGGTGATCAACTTCATCGGTGGCCCGGGCTTCGAGTATCAGAGTGGCCAGGACGACGGCTCCATGCCGTGGGGGAGTGGCAAGCAGACCGATGCGACGAGACAGTATCTAGGTATTGGACGCGTCGAAGTGCGGCCGTCGGCCCCGTCGGCGTATGACATCTTTCTCAACGTCATGCAGTTCGGCAATGCGAAGTCGCTGACGCAAGCGGCGCCGATCACGCCTCTGGACCTTTCGGCGTCCGGCATGGTGGGCAGCTACATTCGCGACGCCGCCAACACCTGGGTGGTGCTGTTCGCCCGCGACAACTGGCCGGCTGCGCCGCGCAGCGAGGTGACGTACTCGGTGCAGTCGGTCGCGCCGACATCGCGCCATCTGCTGGTGAACATGGTGGCTGGCGCCACGCTGTATGTGAATGCCGCGAACGACGGCGGTGCACTGCACGTGACGGCGTCCGCGTCGCCCAATGGCGGCTCGCCGATGCAGACGTCCGCAGCCGGCGTGCTGTATTTCGAGGTCAGCGGCCAGAGCGTGTACGCGCCTAGCGTCCCTGTGTCACCGAAGAATCTGCGCACGTTCGGAGAGTGACTGACGTGACGCATTCCGGCGACCAGCGACGACAGCCGTTGCGCGGCTGGGCGCTGTCGTGTCTCGGCGTCGCAGTCGCAGTGACAGCGGTCGAGGCGTACCTCCTCGACCGGAAGAAGGGCTTCCTCACGGGCGGCTTTCTCGCGGACCAGGTGCTGGATAGCGCAGGTGAGCTGGTCGCGTTCTGGGGCGGGTCCCTCCTCGCGGACGTGGGCACCGTGGGCGCCCTGGCGGCGGGGCTGTTCGCTGTCGTCCGCTACCTCCGCCTGCCGCCCAATCCGAGTTGGCTCATCTCCGCGATGCTGGCCGGCGCCTTTTTGGGTGCAGGCGACGTGATCCAGTTCGAGTTGGACAAGTACCTTGGCTCGGGCTTCGATCTGGCGTTGATGTACGAATTGGCGGGACGGGATCCGTGGGAGTTCCTCGCGGTCGCGTGGGCGCACTTGTTGGCCATCAGCGTGATCGCGGCCGTGGGTTTGGTGTTGGCCATCGGTGTGGGCAACCGCGTCGCACGCGTCCGAGCGCGGAGCGGCCGGTCTCGTGCCAACGGGGTCGGGCACCTCGCGCCGATTGTCGGCCTCGCCGTCTCGGTGTTCGTCGTGTCAGTCATACGGCTGTCGAGCGCCGACGCGGACGACGCGTTGCGACGAAAGCCGAGCGTCGCGTGGGCAGGCAGCCTGATCGATACGATCAGTGACATCGACCGGGATGGTTACGGCATACTCGGCCGACCGTCGGATCCGAGCCCGCTGGACGGGCGCGTCTACCCCTACGCGGTCGATGTGCCGGGCAATGGCGTGGACGAAGACGGGCTGCTTGGCGACCTTCCAGCCGGCACGCTGCCGTGGGCGGATCCGGGGCGCCAGGCACCGTGGGCGTCGCGACGTCACATCGTGCTGGTCGTCCTCGAGAGCGTTCGCGCCGACGCCGTAGGCGCGACGCACAACGGCCGGCCCGTGACACCGGTGCTGGACGCGCTCGCGTCAGGTGGCGTCTCGGCCTCCAACGCCTGGTCTCACAACGGGTACACGGTGCAGAGCCGGCACCACCTTTTCAGCGGCACGCTCGGCAATGCGGGAGACGGCACGTCGCTGATCGATGACTTCGTCGCCAGCGGCTACGAGGTCGCGTACATCTCCGCGCAGGACGATACCTTCGGCAGCGCGTCTATGGACGTCGGGTTCCGGCGGGCGTCATTCGTCTACACCGCAAGGGACGAGCCGTCTCGACGGTATACGCGATTTGCCACTCCGGGCAGCCTGGCAGTGCCGTTCACGGTTGTGGAGGAGAAGACCGCGGCCTTCCTCGACCGTAGGGACAGGGCGCGTCCGGTCTTCCTCTACCTCAATTTTCACGACACCCATTTTCCATACCACCACGGGAGACTCGAGCCGATCGTCAACGACGCCCCATTGTCGCAGCGTGACATCGGCCCCGCCACGCGCGACCGTCTTCGCGCCACCTACCTGAATGCGGTGGCCAACGTCGATGCCGCAATCGGGCGCGTTCTGGAGCGTGTCCGGTCGTCGGTCGAGGGCGAGGTGGGTGTGATCGTCGTGTCTGACCACGGTGAGAGCCTGTATGATGGAGGTTTTCTCGGCCATGGTTACGCGCTCGATGAGGCTCAGACTCGCATTCCGCTCGTCGTCAACAACGTGCCCATGACCATCGAGGAGCCTTGGGGCCAGTCCCAACTCCGCTGGGAACTGGGAGAGGCGTTGCGGAAGGACCCGGGGCAGTCGTCTGCACGACCG
>JAEZCY010000361.1 GCA_023429845.1 Acidobacteriota bacterium | reverse complement strand
GAAGCCGCGGACCGGAAAGCCTGCCGCCTCGAACACGAGCGCGAGCGGCAGGCCGACGTAGCCCTGGCCGATGATGCCGATGACCGCAGAGCGGTCCTGGATGCGAGCAAGGATGTCGGTCATGTCTGGATGTGGTGCGGCACTGATACCGGAGACAGGGGCCTCTCTCTCCCCCTGACGAACGCTCTAGGCTAGCAAAGCTCGGTCGTTCCCTGGCCATCGAGCTGCGGAACGGCCCGGGAGTGTTAACCGAATCGTGCTCGTCGCCGTTGACCAGGATAGATGCCGGATCCTCGTGCCGCACGGTGCGGCAGAGGTCCGGGAGGTGACGTCATGGGCGATCTCGCGCCGGTTCTCGGCATTCTTTCCGTCTTCGGCTCGCTGAGCTTCCTCGTCTGGGTCGTCGTGGACGGCCTGCGTCGCAAACAGCAGCTCCGCGTGCTCTCCGACTTCCACAACAAGCTGCTCGACCGGATAAGCAACGGTAAGGAACTGGCGGAGTTCATGGACAGTCCGGGCGGAGCCCGGTTCGTGGAATCCATCTCGACCGAGCGCACCCACCCGGCGCAGCGGGTCATCCGGGCCGTGCAGATCGGCATCGTGCTCTGCGCGGCAGGCATCGGCTGTCGGACCATCGCCGTGCAGCACACGGTCGTCGCCCGAGAGGCCAGCGAAGGTTTCGTCGTGCTCGGGATCCTGCTGCTCAGCGTCGGAATCGGGTATCTCGTGTCGGCGGCAGCCGCATTCGGACTCGGTCGGGCTTTGGGCGTCTACGTGAGCCCGCACGCCGAGCCGACTCGCTGACGGTTGCGAGAGCGTGAGAGGGATACGTGCGCAGCGTGACTGCCCGTTCGGTGCCGGTGGACCTGCCCGTGTCTGAGCAGGTCACGCCGCTTGCGCTCGACGAGGCGGAGTTCCGCGCGTTCTACGAACAATCGGCCGCGTCCCTCCGCGCGTACCTGCGTCGCTCCCTCCAGCCCGACGCGGTGGACGATGCGATGCAGGAGGCGTACATGCGGCTGCTGCGGTCACCGCACGCAGGGCTGCCGGTCGACGAGCGACGAGCATACCTGTACCGGATCGCGGCAAACCTTGCCAACGACGCATGGCGTGCGCGAAGGAGGGTGCCCGTGGGTGACGGAACGCTGCCCGACCAATTGCCGGCGCGTGGAACGGCTGACGCGACGCACGTGGACATGTCGCGAGCCATGGACCGCCTGCGCGTGCAGGAGCGGACCATGCTGTGGCTGGCGTACGTGGAGCAGGCGAGCCATCGCGAGATCGCGGCGGCGCTCGATCTGAAGGAAGGCAGCGTGCGCGTGCTGCTGTCGCGCGCCCGCCGCAAGCTGGCTGTGGCCCTCGGGGTGTCCCGTTGAGGGAGATGTGATGATCGACGACATGTGCTCCCGCCAGGCGGAGGTGTCACTCGCCTGCGTGTCGGGCGACTGGCCGTCTGACCTGCAGACGCACGTGACCGATTGCGATGCCTGCCGCGACGTCCGTGCGGTGACGCTGTTCCTGCAGCAGGAAGTCGCAGCCGAGCAGTTCCTGCCCCTGCCCGACCCCTCGGAGATCTGGTGGCGCGCGAAGGTGCAGGCGCAACAGGAGGCTCGGCAACGCGCCCTGCGGCCTGTCGAGGCTCTCGAGCGCGTTGAACCGCTCGTGGCTCTCGTTGCCGTCGTGACGGTTCTCGTGCTCCGCGGCGACGCGCTGGCATCGCTGGCGTTCGAGTGGTTTTCCGGCGGCGCGGGCGCCCAGGTGCTCGCGGTGATGCCGCCAGCGTTGCTGCCGCTGTTCTTCGTGGGACTCGGCCTGTGCAGCCTCGTGCTGCTGGTCGGACTCGGAGCCGTCCTCGCGAACGATTGAGGGCGCCGGGGCGGACCCGACGGCTACACCCGATGCGTTGCGGGCGTGTCGGATTACGATCCGCCGATGTCCAGGCTTGCTCCGCACGCGTTCGTGGCGTCGCTGGCTGCGCTGCTCTGTTCGCTCATGCTACAGGGGCAGCCGGGCGACGGGAGCCCGCGGCCGGCTGGTGTGGGCCAGACGCATACCAAGGCCGAGCACATGGTGCCGATGCGCGACGGCACGACGTTGTACACGGCCGTCTTCGCGCCCACCACCTGCCCCGCGGGAGGGGCGCCAATCCTGCTCCAACGCACGCCGTACGGCTCGGGTCCATACGGCGCAGACGCGTTCCCGCAGGTGCTCGGGCCGTCGCGGCACTTCCAGGACGATGGCTACGTGGTTGTGTACCAGGACGTGCGCGGCCGGTACATGTCGGAGGGCAGCTGGGAGGAAGTGCGCCCGCACATCCCGGCCAAGCACGGTTCGGAGACCGACGAGTCCTCCGATGCCTACGACACGGTCGACTGGCTCGTGAAGCACGTGCCCTGCAACAACGGCCGCGTGGGCATCTGGGGTATCTCGTACCCTGGCTTCTACGCGCTGGCGGCACTGATCGACGCGCACCCCGCGCTGAAAGCCGTCTCGCCGCAGGGGCCGGTCACCGACTACTACCTGAACGACGACTCGTACCACAACGGCGCGTTCATGCTCGCCCACAACTTCTCGTTCTACGTGGACTTCTTTCCGCGTGGACCCCGCCCGCAGCAACCGCTCCCGGGTACCACGTTCGACTACGGCACGACGGACGGCTACCGCTTCTACCTGCAAGCGGGCTCGCTGATGGAGATGACGCGGCGGCACGGGCTGGACCGCAACCCGTACTGGATGATGAACCTCGAGCACACGGCGTACGACGCGTTCTGGAAGGCGCGCTCGATCTGGCGCCACCTCCACGACGTGAAGCCGGCGGTGCTCGTCGTCGGTGGCTGGTACGACGCCGAGAACCTCCAGGGCCCGCTGCGCGCCTTTCGCGCACTCCGGGAGCAGAGCCCGGGCACGCAGAGCCACCTGGTCATGGGCCCGTGGACGCACGGCAGCTGGTCGCGCAGCGACGGCTCACGCGTGGGGCAGCTGGCATTCGGCAGCCCGACCGGTACGTACTTCCGCGCCGAAATCGAGCGCCGCTTCTTCGCACGGCTCCTGCGCGGAGAGGCCACGACGTCCCTCCCAAACGCCATGGTCTTCGAGACCGGATCGAACCGCTGGCTGACGTCGGAGACGTGGCCCCCGTCGTCCACGGGGCGCCGCTACTTCTTCTCGGCGGAAGGAGCGCTGAGCACGGTGGCTCCGCGCGAACAGGACGCGCGCGACGAGTACGTGAGCGACCCGGCCAATCCCGTTCCGGCCGTCGCGCACGAGGCGATCGGCATGCCTCCGGACTACATGGCGTCGGACCAGCGCTTCGCCGCGAGCCGGCCGGACGTGCTCGTCTACCGGAGCGCCGTGCTCGCGCGTGACGTGACCGTGCGCGGTCCGATAGGCGTGTCGCTGCACGTGGCGACGTCCGGCACCGACTCGGACTTCGTGGTGAAGGTGCTCGACGAGTACGGGCACAACCACCCGCAGGCCGGCACGCAGCAGCTCGTGCGCGGCGAGCCCTTCCGCGGCAAGTTCCGCAAGTCACTCGAGGCGCCCGCCGCCTTCGAGCCGAACGTGCCGGACGAAATCCGCTTCGACCTGCCGGACGTAGCGCACACGTTCCGCAAGGGCCATCGCATCGTCGTCCACGTGCAGAGCTCGTGGCTGCCGATCTTCGACCGCAACCCTCAGACGTTCACGGACATCCCGACGGCTACAGCCGCGCAGTTCGTGAAGGCGACGCAGCGTGTCTACCGGAGCGCGACCCGCCCCTCGCACATAACGCTGCCCGTCGTGCGAGCCCCGTAGGCCGTAGCTGTAGGCCGCAGGCTCGTAGGCGTAGGCTATAGGCCGCGGGCTGTAGGCCCTACGACCGCGCTACGCCTGCGAGTTCCTCGTACAGGTACGCCGCGGCGATGACGCCGTTGTGGAAGTTGCCCAGGTCGAGCCACTCGTTCGGCGCATGTGCGTTCTCACCCGGGAGCCCGATGCCGAAAAGCACGCTTGGCAGGCCGAGCACGTCCTGGAACGTCGAGACGACCGGAATAGAGCCGCCCTCGCGGACGAAGACCGGGGCGCGACCGAAGCCCTTCTCGATGGCGCGGCCGGCGGCCTGCACCCACGCGTTGTCGAAGCCGGTGGTCCATGGCTTGCCGCCGTGCATGTGCGTGACCTTCACCTCGACGCTCTTCGGCGCGAGCTTCTTCACGTAGTCTTCGAACAACCGGCCTATCGCCTGCGGGTCCTGGTCGGGCACGAGGCGCATGCTGACCTTGGCCATCGCGCGTGCCGGAATCACCGTCTTGGCGCCCTCGCCGGTGAAGCCGGCGAGCAGCCCGTTGACCTCGAACGTCGGCCGCGCCCACTTGCGCTCGAGCGTCGAGTACCCGCTTTCGCCGAACGGCTTCGGCAGGCCGATGTCCTTCGCCCAGCGCTTCTCGTTGAACGGAAGCCTGCCGAACTCCTTGCGCTCGGCCTCGGTGACGTCCACGACCGCGTCGTAGAAGCCCGGTATCTTCACGCGCCCCGACTTGTCCTTCATCTGCGCGAGCAACTGCGTCAACACGATCGCCGGGTTTGCGACCGCGCCACCGTACGAACCCGAATGAAGGTCGGTGCTGCTGCCGACGATGTCGATCTGGAAATAGGCAAGGCCACGCAACCCATAGCAGATCGACGGCACGTCGCGATCGAACATCGGTGAATCCGAGATCACGACGACGTCGGCCTTCAGGAGTTCCTTGTTGGCGGCGATGAAGGTGTCGAGGTTCGCGCTGCCGACTTCCTCTTCGCCCTCGAGCATCACCTTGACGTTGATGGGCAACGTGCCGCCCTGCTTCAGGTGCGCCTCGATGGCCTTGAGGTGCATGAAAATCTGACCCTTGTCGTCAGCCGAGCCGCGCGCGTAGATCGCGCCCTCGCGCACGGTGGCCTCGAACGGCGGCGACTCCCACAGCTCGATCGGGTCGACAGGCTGCACGTCGTAGTGGCCGTAGAACAACATCGTCGGCGCGCCGGGCGCACCAAGCCACTCCGCGTACACGATCGGGTGCCCGGGTGTTTCGTGCAGCGCAACGTTGGCAAGCCCGATCCGCTTCAGCTCGCCCGCACACCATTCGGCGCAGCGACGGACGTCGGGTGCGTGCTCTGGCAGCGCACTGATGCTCGGGATGGCCAGGAATTGCTTCAGCTGGTTGATGTACTCGTCGCGGTGCGTGTTCATGTAATCGAGGACGTTGTTCATGGATTTCTCTCGGCTACCCCGCTGTTACTGCACCGGCACCTGCACCGGCAGGTCCAGCCTGTCGCCCCATTCCTTCCAGGATCCGATGTAGTTGCGCACCCGCGGAAACCCCAGCAGCCGCAGCGCCAGGTAACCGTGTGCACCACGATACCCGCCCTGGCAGTAGGCGACCACTTCCCTGTCTGGCGTGACTCCAAGCGCGTGGTACATGTCCTTCAACTCGCTTGCGCTCTTGAACGTGCCGTCGTCGCGCAGGTTGTCGGTCCACTCCACGTGCACCGCGCCCGGGATGCAGCCGCCGCGCGCGGCGCGCACCGTGGTGCCCTTGTACTCGCCCGCCGAGCGCGTGTCGAGCATCACGGCATCGGCTGAATCGAGGCGGTCCCGCACGTCTCGCCACGTCGCGAGCCGATCGTCGAGCCGAGTGCCAGCCCACTGCGTGGCTGTCGGCGCGACCGGTTCCGTGCTGACGGGTTGACCTGCGTCCACCCAGGCCCCGAACCCGCCGTCGAGCAACTGCGTGTGCTCGTGCCCGAAGTACTCGAGCGCCCAGAACGCGCGGGCTGCGCGATTCCCCGACTTCTCGTCGTAGACGACCACGCGCCGGGACGCGTCCACGCCGCGCGTCGCCAGCAGGTGCTCGAGGATCCACAGGAAGGCGCGAAGTGGAGCCGGATCCGTGTCCACGAGGCTGACGCCGAAGATGTCGAGATGGACCGCACCCGGCAGGTGTCCCGCAGCCCACGCCTCCGCCGGTCTGAGGTCGATGAGCAGCGGAGCATCGGGCCGGTCGATCGCCGCAGCCAGTTCCCCGGCCGTGATCAACAACTGCGGGTTGACGTATCCCTTCGGATTTCCGGACATGCCGTCATTGTATGAAGCGCGAGGACGCCAGAGGAGTAGGGTACGATGCCGGTGGCGGCCTTTGTCCGCCAAAGGAGCCCATGACCGAACGTCTTCGGACACAGGACGACGTCCCAGTCGGCCGGCTGCGCGGCTTCCGCCCGCGGGTGCGGTCTATCGACTCGCACGCCGATCCATCGTCGCCGCTGAACCTCGACAAGCTCATTCACGAGCGGTTGCGGCTGGCGATCGTCAGTGCGCTGGCGGTGCAGGAGAAGCTGTCGTTCAACGACCTGAAACTGCTGCTGCGGACCACGGACGGCAACCTGAGCGTCCACGCGCGCAAGCTCGAAGACGCGGGGTACATCAGCTGCACGAAGACCTTCGAAGGGCGACTGCCGCGCAGTGAGTACACGCTCACCCGCGCCGGCCGGGTGGCGCTCGAGCGCTATCTCGGTCACATGGAAGCCCTGATCAACTCCATACGCCGGCCGGAGAACGTCGGCTAGTCGCGTCTACTCCACCCGGTTGGTCAGCGTGCCGATCCCGTCGATGGTGATGGCGATCTCGTCGCCGCTCGCCAGCGTGAAATCGTCGGGCGGGACAATGCCGGTGCCCGTGAAGAGATAGCACCCCACGGGGAAGGTCGACTCGCGGATCAGCCACCCGGCAAGCTCATCGAACCCGCGCTTGATCTGTCCCGTTGTCGTCTCCCCCGCGAAGGCCGCGACACCCTGCCTGACGATCGACAGGCGGATCGTCGTGGACGTCGGCAACGGCGCGTCGGCAAAGAGGACCCCGGGCCCTATCGCGCAACTGCCGTCGTATACCTTCGCCTGGGGCAGGTACAGCGGGTTCTCGCCCTCGATGTCGCGGGCGCTCATGTCGTTCCCCACCGTGTAGCCCACGACCCTGCCCGTCGCATTGATCACGAGCACCAGTTCAGGCTCGGGCACCGACCACGTCGAGTCGCGCCGCACGCGGACGATGCCGCCGGGGCCGACGACTCGCTGGGCCGTGGCCTTGAAGAACAACTCGGGCCTGTCGGCGTCGTACACGCGGTCGTAGAACGTGGCGCCGCCGCTGGCGCGAGCTTCGTCCATGCGCGCGTCGCGGCTGCGGTAGTACGTCACGCCTGCGGCCCAGACCTCCTGTGACCCGATCGGCGCGCTGAGCACCTGGGGCGTCGCCCCATCCGCGTCCGGCGCGCCGGCCGCGAGCCTGCGAAGTACATCAAGCGGGGCGCGTTCCTGGAGAAGCTCGTCGAACGTGAGGTCGGCGAGTCGCAAGGACCGGCCGTCGGCAACGAGCACGAGTCCCACGTCGGTACGGTACACAAGCATCAGAGGCTCCGGAGGTGCCAGGCGTCGCCCGCGCGGTCCACGCGCCCGTCTTCCGCCAGCTTCTGCAGGTGAGCGAGCACGTTCTGCCGCGCGGCGGGCCTGAGGGCGTCGGCGGTGGCAGCATACAGCCTGTCGACGATGGCGTCAGGAGTGTCGATGCCGGCCGACAGGCACTCGAGCACCTGTTGCTCGCGCGCGAGCCGGTGCGAGATGTACCCCCGCAGCAAGGAAGCGGGTTGCAGTATCGAAGGCCCGTGAGACGGCAGGATGACGCGCGGCTGCATCTCCAGCACGCTGCGCAGCGACTTCAGGTACTGGCGAAGGCTGCCTCCGTGCTCGGCAGGGATCGCGACGGTGCTGCCGTTGATGGCGAGGTCGCCGCCAATCAAAGTGCCGCTGTGCACGTCGAGCAGACACGAGTGATCGGGGGCATGCCCCGGCGTGTGCAGCACCCACAGGTCGCTGCTCCCGGCGGGGAGCGTCGGCTCCTTCTCGATAACCTGCCATGGGATGCCGTCCCCTCCGGGTAGCGGCGCGCGCTTGCGGAACGCCGCGTTCGGCCAGCGCCGATGAAGCGCGAGGGCGCCGTCGATGTGATCCGGGTGGGCGTGGGTGACGATGATCTGCGCGAGTTCGCCGTCGCCCGCCGCCGCGAGCGCGGCTTGCACGTCGGCGATGAAGGCGTCTCCGCCCGGCGGAGCATCGACGAGGGTCGGCACCGGTCCGTGCAGAAGGTACGCGTGCACCTGCCCGCCGGTGAAGGCGGACTCGTGGGAGACGGTCAGACGCGTGTAGCGCATGTGGAGTTCACCTTCACGAAAGCGCGCGTCGCCCACGTCCGGTGGCGGCGAGCGGGCGAGCGGAGACCACTGGCCGTCCGACCAGGGGACGGGGAGTGTCGTCGTGGATTGTCCGTGAACTGCGGCGCGAGGAAGAAGCTGAGGGCGCCGGACAGTGTAAGGAGGAAGAATACGAGGAAGTACTTGACCAGGCGGGCCTGACTTCGAAGGCTCACCGACCCTGCTGAAAGAGGTCGCTTTCTGCAGGGCTTGAAGGTGTTGGAACGGATTGCCCGTCGACCCTCAGCTTGAGGGGATTATGTGAAACGTTTCACAAGCCGTCAAGCGGAAAATGCGTTATGACAAGCACCGGGTCCAAGTAACTCAAAAGGAAAGACTTAGGCTATCGGACGATATGCCCGATTTTGTCTCCGTTCGGGTCGAACTCAGCCCTCTGCCGGCTGAAAGAGCGCACACACCGCGCCTGCCGGATCGCGGATCACGGCGAACTGCCCGGCGCCCATGTCGGTCGGCGCCGTCAGCACCTGCCCGCCGCGGGCGATGGCCTCGTCCACGGCGAACGCGAGGTCGAGCACGGTGAAGTACACGAGCCACTGTGCGGGAAGTCCCTCGTTGATGCCGCGGGCGTGGCAGATGCCCGTCACGTCGCGGCCCTCGAGGTTGGTCATGGCGTAGTCGGCGTAGCCGTCCATGTCCACCTCGCGGTACTCCCATCCCACGACGGCACGGTAGAAATCGCGGACCTCGGGCGCATTCGGCACCGTGAGGTCAACCCACCCGATGTGGCCGGGCTGAATGTCGTCTGGCATGGTTGGGGTCTCGGGGGAACGGGGGTCGGGATCGGCAGTCGACAGTCGGCATCGGCATCGGCAACCGGCAGTCGGGACGCGGCACCGGATCTGGTGTAGGCGTCGGG
>JAEZCY010000336.1 GCA_023429845.1 Acidobacteriota bacterium | reverse complement strand
CTCCTCGGCGGTCAGGTCTGGCGTCGGCACGTTGGCCCTCGTGCGGGCGTCACCAGTTGCAGCGGCGAGCGACGGCCTCGCCGGCGCGGGAGACTGCGTGGACGTGGACTGCGCCGCTGCAACGACGCACACGGCGCCTGCGGCGAGTAGCAAGAATGCCTTGCGCATGGACCGACCCTCCGAAGTTCGTCACGTCGGCGAAGGACGTGCACGTTGGACCGAGGAACGGGGTATATCGCAATCGGTCCGCCGTTTCCATCGGTTGTTGCGGTCCAGCTGGGATCAGCGCGTCGCCACGCCGGCCGGCTCGAGGACGGTCGCGCCGACCTCGTCGCCGCGCGCGGCACGCGAAGCGAGACGCAGGTACTCGTGGAGCCGGGCCTGCTGCGCGAACAGGTCGTGGTTGACGGGGTGGGCGCCGGCCGCCTGCGGCGCCTTCAGGTAGAACGACAGCCACTCCTGGACGCCCCACGACCCGGCGCGATGCGCGAGGTCGAGGAACAACGCGAGGTCGAGCACGATTGGCGCCGCAAGAATCGAGTCGCGGCACAGGAAGTCCACCTTGATCTGCATCGGGTAGCCGAGCCACCCGAAGATGTCGATGTTGTCCCACCCCTCCTTGTTGTCGCCGCGCGGCGGGTAGTAGTTGATGCGGACCACGTGATCGACGGTGCCGTACAGGTCGGGGTACACGTCGGGCTGAAGGATGGTGTCGAGCACGCCGAGCTTCGAGACTTCCTTCGACTTGAAGTTCTCCGGCGCGTCGAGCACTTCCCCGTCGCGGTTGCCGAGGATGTTGGTCGAGTACCAGCCGCGCAGGCCGAGCATGCGGGCCTTGAGCCCCGGCGCGAGCAGCGTCTTCATGAACGTCTGCCCCGTCTTGAAATCCTTGCCGGCGATCGGAACGCCGCGGCGGGCGGCCTCCTGCACGATGCACGGCAGGTCGACCGTGAGGTTCGGCGCCCCGTTGGCGAACGGCACGCCGCACTGCAACGCGGCCCACGCGTAGATCTGGCTCGGTGCGATGTTCGGGTCGTCGTCTTTCAGGCCCTGGACGAACGCTTCGGGCGACGCGTGCACCGCCGACGCCTCCTGGTACGCCTCCGTGGACCCGCACCAGACCATCACGAGCCGAGCGCACCCGTGCTGCGCCTTGAACGTCACGATGTCGTCGATCAGCGCGAGCGCCTGCTCCCACTTCGCGGTCTGCGGCTTGACGCGCGTCCCTTCGAGCCGCGAGACCCAGCGCCGATCGAACACGGCCTCCATCGGCACGATCGCCTCGAGTTCAGC
The DNA here is from genome assembly GCA_023429845.1 of Acidobacteriota bacterium. Classification (GTDB taxonomy): domain Bacteria; phylum Acidobacteriota; class Vicinamibacteria; order Vicinamibacterales; family Vicinamibacteraceae; genus Luteitalea. Next base: position 1,290 of record JAEZCY010000336.1, on the reverse strand, counting down.
CGCGAGCGGCGCCAGGTCCTTGTCCTCGAGCACGCGCGCGGTGCGTGCCGCCTCGAGCGCATTGCGCGTGATCGGGTCCCAGCCGCCGAACACGACGGAGTCGAGTGCGGCAAGCGGCACCGCCTCGCGGATCAGGACGTGCTCCGGATGGTCGGGGTCGCCTATGTCGAGGTGCCCCAACTGGCTCAGGGATCCAACCGGTGCCATGAGACCGCGGCGGGCGGCAAGGACGCCGGCGATGAACGTCGATGCCACGGCGCCCATGCCGGGAAGGAGGATGCCGAGCGTGCCGGTGGCCGGGGAAATCCGAGGAACGGTCATGGGCCGACACGATAAGTTCTGATTCACTTCGTGTCTTCATGGTGAAGCGTTGCTGAACTACCATCCAGTGATGCTTCCCGACATCTCCATCCGCCAGCTGGAGTACCTGGTTGCCGTGGACGACGCGCCGACCTGGGCCAGCGCCGCTGCCGCCGTGGGGGTGAGCGCCTCGGCGCTGTCGCAGGGTCTGGCCGAGCTCGAGCGTCGCTTGGGCGTGTCGCTGTTCGACCGTGAGAGCCGGCGCCGCCAACTCCGTCCCACGGCCGTGCCGGTGATCGCACACGCGCGGCAGGTGCTCGGCCTGACCGCCGATCTGGCCCGGTGGGCGGATCGGCTGAAGCGCGGAACCGCGGGCCGGGTGCGACTCGGCATGATCGACGCGGCGGCAGTCGTCCACTTCCCAGACCACGTGCAGGCATTCCGGACCGCACACCGCGACATCGACCTGCTGATTCGCGTGGCCCCGTCAGCCTCCCTCCTGAAACTGCTCGTCGCCGGCCATCTCGACGTCGCGGTGTGCGTGGCGCCTCCGCGCGAGGTGACGGGCGTCGACTGCCAGCCACTGCTCGTCGAGCCGCTCGCGGTGTACGGGCCGCCGGGGCTCGCCATCGGCGCGCCGGCGACGTGGGGGCCGTGGGTGCTCTACCCCGCCGGGTCGCACACGCGGCAGGTGGTCGTCAGCCAACTGCGGCGACTCGGCGCCCCGATCGACGTGGTCGCCGAGAGTCATCAGCCGGAGGTGTTGCGGGAGATGGTGCGCCTCGGATCAGGCTGGACCGTCCTGCCACGCGCGCAGGCCGAGTCCGGTCATCGGGCGCTGACACGCGGCCGATTGCTCACGAGCCGTCAGCTCGTGCTGGCGGCGCGTGCCAGTGCCGTGCGCGATCCCGCGGTCGACGTCCTCGTGCAGCAGCTGTCGCGGCGGCGGCCGCACACCGGCGGCGCCACCGCCGACGCGGGACGCCGGGC
>JAEZCY010000321.1 GCA_023429845.1 Acidobacteriota bacterium | reverse complement strand
GTGCCGCCGGGGCTGCGGCCGGCTCCGGCAGCGGTGCCGGCGATTGCGCGCTTTCCGCGAGGCCGGCGAGGGGCTGGGCCGGCGTCTCCCCCTGAGCGCGAGGTGCGACATGGGTCGGGGCGGCAGCCTCGATGCCGGGCGACGATACGAAGGACAGCGGCAGCAGCACGGCCGTGGCGGCCGCAAGCGTCCACCACCAGCGGGAGGGGCGCGTGGATGAGTGGTCGAGCATGATGAGTCTCCTCTTGAGTGCTGCGAACGTGGGTGACGTACCCGCGGCCGCGAGCACGTCGTCGATGGGCGCCACTCCGAGTTTCACGAGTAACCGGCCGTAGTCGGCCGGTGCGGCCTCCAGCCTGCGGAGGACCTCCGCATCGCATGCTTCCTCGCGCGCGGCCAGGTACTCCCGCGCTGCAAGGCGGGCGAGCGGATGGAAGAAGAACAGCCGCGCCGCAATCGCCGGCACCCAGCCCCACGCAAGGTCGCCACGACGCACATGGGCGAGCTCGTGACCGAGCACCAGATCGAGTTCAACCCGCGACAGGTTCGTGGCGGCCTCGGCCGGCAGGATGATGGCCGGGCGCAGTACGCCGGTCAGCAGCGGCGATGCACTCAGATGCGACGTGAGCACCTTCGGCATCACAGGGAGGGCAAAGCGTTCGACGAGGTGAACCGCGCGGCGCGCGATGGTGACAGGCGCCGGCTCGCCGGCCCGCACGAGATGCCGGGCGGCGCGAAAGGCTCGCGCCAGCCCGGCGATGTGCGCCGCAACGGTCGCGAGCCAGGCCATGCACAACGCAATGGGCCACAGGGCGCTGTAGGGGATGACGACAGGGCCCGTCATGGTCGCCGGCTGCTGGTCGCCGGAGGGGCCCACACCCTCGAGACCTGCCGCGTGGGCATGACCCGAATCCGTGGGATCGGGTGCGCCCGGGAGCCTCGGCAAACCGTGAGGAGCCTCCGTCGCGAGCCCGTGAAAGATCGACGGGATCCACGGCACGGGCAGCGCGGGTACGGGCAACAGCGCGAGCACGAGTTTCAGCGAGACCAGCCACCACAGCCAGGTGCGGACCGCCGCGGGCAGTGCGGGCACGGCGCGGCATGCCGCCCACACGAACGTGGCGAGCACTGCGCCCTCGACCGACGCGCGTCCCAGCGCCGCACCGAGATCGATCGCGTATGCGCGCGCGAGTTCCACCACGACCACGAGCGTCATGACTGCCCCTTCGAGCGCGTCTGCAACCGCGCCACGAGCTGTTCCAGTTCGGCGAGTTCTTCGGGCGAGAGATCGGCGGACTCACTGAGGTACGCGACGAACGGCGAGACGGAGCCGCCGAGTGTGCGCGAGACGAAGGTGCCGACGGCGTCCTTCAGCAGGTCGTCAGGACCAGCGGCCGACTTGTACCGGTAGATGCCGTCGCGCCGACGGCGGGAAAGATGCCCCTTCTTCCGCAGCCGTTCCATCATCGTCAGCACGGTGGAACGGGCGAGGCCGCGCGGGGCGCCGTAGGCGTCGGCAACCTCGCCGACGGAGCACTCCGGGTGTTCGGCGAGCCAGGTGAGGAGCGCGAGCTCCTGCTCGCCGGGGCGCTTGGGGATCATCACGGTCTCGTCGGCTCCTGCCCGACGCCGTGGGTGCGTCGGGCGCTGTGACTACACCTGTAGTCACCGGCGTAGTGTGCCAGTGACTACAGGTGTCGTCAACATGGAACCTCAGACGAGAAGCCGTGCGGGTCGGTTCACTGTGCTATTGGTCCTCGCGCTGGAGGTTCTGGCGCGGCACGTCCTCGTATCCCTGCTCGATGTAGAACTTCGACCAGAACTTCACGTCGCGCGCGCCGTTGCGGGTCAGGATGTCCATGGCGATGTCCTTGCGCGGTTCGCTGCCTTCCGCGTGGGCGGAGACGATGAAGCCGCCGGCCTGGAGGGTGGCGGCGGCCAGCTCGTGGAACTTCGCCGTGTCCGACACCCAGTTCTCGAGCTTCCGAAAGAATCGCCCCGCAGCGCCCATCGAATCGCCTGACGGGTCGATCGCCTGCTCGCCTTCCGCCCCGGAGAACACGTCGATGTCCTGGCGCGCGAAGCCCGCTTCCGCGAGTTCGCGCAGCGTCATCGTGACCTGGTCGTGGGCGTCGAAGACGCCGGTGACCTTGTTGACGGGGTTGTAGGGAGCGTTCTCCTCCTGCAAGGGCGGATTGACACGTGCCATCGGGTTGGACCTCCTGTCGAACGGTTGTGTGCGCTGACCTCTGCTGAACCTGATGCAACGCCTGTTCCGCTCGACCGCCCGCCCGTCGGGCAGGGCCCGACGGCTACGTACGTGCGGCCCGCTACGCCACACGTGAAGGCTCCGCGCCGACGCGTCAGACGTAGGCGAGAAGCCGTCCGCAGATCAGCGCGACGGCCCAGCTGAGCAGGGAGATGACGGCCGCCACGCGCGCGCCAGACGGCGACGACGTGTCGATATTCCAGGTGGTGACCGTCCTGAAGACGCCGCGGTGAAAGAGGTTGGCGTTGAGCGCGCCAAGTCCAATCGCGATCAGCTTCACCGCGAACACCGTGGTGAGCAGCGTGGTGGCGTTCGCAGCGAACAGCAGCGCGCCGGTCACCGCCGCCAGGCCGAAGCCGACCCGCGCGATCGGCAGGAGGTGTGCGGCGAGGGTGTCCACCGGCAGGCGCCTGGCTGCGCCCAGCAGTCGCAAGTCGAAAGCGACCGCCGTGCCGACCAGCAGTCCGAGGCCGAGCAGGTGCCCGACCTCGGCGGCCGGATAGGCCCACGTGGACGTGCGGACGGCCGAGCCAACGCCGCTCTGTTCGAGCCACAGCGCCGATGGCAGCAGCCATGCCTCCATGTCAGCGCAGCTCGATGGTCTTGCCGTCGATGGTGACGCGCTCGGCGCGCATCTCGTTGGCGTGCTGCTTGTGCTGGTAGCCGAGGACCTTCGCCTTCGTCCCCTTGGCCAGCATCGTCTCGGTGAGACCGCGCGCCTGCATGCGCGACGTCGGCGCGAGCACCACGTCCCACGTCTTGCCGTCGGCCTGCAGCTTGGCCGTGCCGTGCGGGTTGCCGTATGAGGATGCGGTGATCACCCCGTCAACGGTCAGCGGCTTGTCCTCGTGATACGAACTCCAGCCGTGGTGGGCCATCAGTGACGCGGGGGCGAGCGCCACGACCAGCGCCAGCACGCCCGACAGCATTCGTCGCTTCGTCATGCAAACCTCCTGGACCGAGCCTAGCATGCGCGATCGCGCTACTTCAGAGGCTTCACCGCGAGGTTCCTGTAGTGCACCCGGCTCTTGGGGTCGTGCCCCTGCAACGCGAACGTGCCCTGCGAAATCAGTCGTCCCTTCATGTCGGCCGGACGCGTCACGTCCGCTGGTTCCGTGTACTCGACCGTGGTCTTGCCGTTCACCTTGATGGTGACCTTCTTCCCCTGCACGATCACGTGCTGGGTGAACCACTCGTGGTCGTTTGCCGGCGCGACGTTCATCACGTTGACGATGTTGTACAGGCTGCCCGTGCGGATGGGGTCGGTGTGCGAGTTGTTCACCTGCACTTCGTAGCCCTTCTGCGGCCAGCCGCCTTCCTGGTATTCCGTGTGGAAGTACATGCCCGAGTTGGCGCCGGGATACGTCATCACGTCGGCCTTCCACTCGAAGTCCTTGAACGTGTGATTCTCGACGGGTCCTGCGTAGTACAGATGCGCACGCGGGCCGAACACGACGATCGCGCCGTCCTGCACGCTGAATGTTGACGCGTTCTCGCCGACCTTCCAGCCGTCGAGTGTCTTGCCATCGAACAGCGGGATCCAGCCGTCCTGGGCCTGCATGCGGACGACGGATTGTGGTGCAACGAGGAGAGCGGCGCCGCACAGGACGGTGAGCAGGGACAGACGGACACGCATCGAAACCTCCACAGGTCGGGAATCGCTGCGCACTCTACCACGGCCATGACGCGTGCCCTGCGGCGCCCGGGCCTGCCGGAACGTGCGTCCGGCGTGCCCATGCACGCGGCGCGCACCGCCACCTCTGTCCCGACCCGCTCGGCAGCAGCCTTGCAAGTCACATGGAACGGAGGTCACGCATGACGCGCAAGGACGACATCGGCCCGACGGCCAACCTGGAAGACATCGAACACCGTGAACGGCAGCGCACCGAGGATGAAGACGAAGGCGTCACGTACGACGACGAGCTGGATCAGAAGCGGTTGCTCGACGACGCGCTCCACGATCACGACGTGGACTCGATGCCGATCGAGCGCGCCGTGGATCGCGACGGCCCCGAAGCGCGCGGCAGCCTTCCCGTAGACGACGAGGCGCGCGGCGAGAAGCGTCGCCAGCAGTACGAGGACGGCGCGGAGTTCGTGTCGGAGATCGACTGACGGAGGCAGGGGGCAACCCGGCGCAAGCCCGCCGGGCAAGGCCCGGCGGCTGCAAATCCGGCGGCGCGCTCCCGCAGCGCGCCGTTCCCTGCGACAATCGTCAGCGATCGTGATCACGTTCTCGAAAGTCTCCAAGCAGTACGGCCGCCAGGTTCTCTTCGTCGACGCTTCCTTCCAGCTCAATCCCGGTGAACGCGTCGGGCTCGTCGGCCCCAACGGCGCGGGCAAGACCACCGTGTTCCGCATGATCGTCGGGGAGGAAACCGCCGACGAGGGCGAGATCGCCGTACCCAGGCGCCTCAGCGTCGGCTACTTCCGTCAGGACGTGGAGGAGATGAGCGGCCGCTCCGTCCTCGACGAAGCGATTGCCGGCAGCGGTCGCGTCGGCCAGTTGCACCACGAGCTCGAGGCGCTGCAGGACGCGATGGCCGATCCGGCGCGGGCCGACGAGATGGACCGCATCCTCGAGCGCTTTGGCGTCGTGCAGGAGGAGTACGACCACCTCGGCGGTTATGCGCTCGAGGCACAGGCGCGCGACGTGCTCCAGGGGCTCGGGTTCGAGGACGCCCAGATCGAGGGCGACGTCGGCGCACTCTCCGGCGGCTGGAAGATGCGCGTCGCCATGGCCCGCGTGCTGCTCGGCCGGCCTGACGTGCTGTTGCTCGACGAGCCGACCAATCACCTCGACATCGAATCGATCGTCTGGCTCGAGCACTTCCTGGGCTCCCTGCAGGGTGCGTTGCTCATGACCTCGCACGACCGCGAGTTCATGAATCGCGTCGTCACCAAGGTTGCCGAGATCGACGATGGCGAGATCACGGTCTACTCCGGCAACTACGACTTCTATGCTCGGGAACGGGCGCTGCGAGAGGCGAATCGCGAGGCTGCCCACGCACGGCAGCAGGCGATGCTCGCCAAGGAGCAGCGGTTCATCGAGCGGTTCTCCGCTCACGCTGCCAAGGCCGCCCAGGTGCAGAGCCGCGTCAAGGCGCTCGAGAAGATCGAGAAGGTCGAACTGCCGAAGAAGCGTCGCGTCGTGCAGTTCCGTTTTCGCCAGCCGCCGCGCTCCGGCGATCGGGTCGCCGTGCTCGACGGCGTGACCAAGACGTACGGCACACGCGTCGTGCACGACCGGCTGTCGATGCACATCCAGCGGGGCGAGCGCTGGTGCGTGATGGGCAGGAACGGCGCGGGGAAGTCCACGCTGCTCAAGATGATCGCCGGCGTGCTGCCACCCGACGCCGGCCAGGTGACGCTCGGCGCCAGCCTGCAGGTCGGGTACTTCGCGCAGCAGTCGCTGCAGGTGCTCGACGCCGACCTGACGGTCGAGGAGCAGTTCCAGCGGGACTTCCCGCAGGAGTCGATCGGCGTGCTGCGCAGCCTCCTCGGGGCGTTCCAGTTCTCGGGCGACGAGGTGGAGAAGCCCATTCGTGCGCTGTCGGGCGGCGAACGCACGCGCCTCGTGATCGCGCGCATGCTGCTGTACCCGCCGAACTTCCTCGTCCTCGACGAACCGACGAACCATCTGGATCTCGCCACCAAGGAAATGCTGGTGGACTCACTGAAGGACTTCGACGGGACGATGATCTTCGTCTCGCACGACCGCATGTTCCTGCGAGGACTGAGCAACAGGGTGCTCGAACTCGGAGGCGAGAGCGGCCGCGAGCGGGAGCCGCACATGTTCCTCGGGTCGTATCCCGAGTACGTCGAGCGCACCGGGCACGAAGCGCCAGGGGTGCATGCGTAGTAAGGGCTCCGTAATGCGGGAATGTCGAATGCGGGAATGCCGAGTACGGCATTCTCCAATGCGGGAATGTCGGAATGCGGGAATGCCGAATACCGCATTCTCCAATGCGGGAATGCGGAATGCGGAAATGCCGAATACCGCATTCTCCAATGCGGGAATGCGGAATGCGGAAATGCCGAGTACCGCATTCTCCAATGCGGGAATGTTGAATGCGTCAATGTCGAATGCGGGACGTCGGACCCGGAGGTCGCCGACGTCGAGTAGGGACGGCGTTACCCCCCTCCGCGCTGCGCCGTGCCTGACGCGTGATTAGCGACAATTAGACTTGCCGGCCGCATTGACTCACCCTTTCTGTGACTCAAGCGGGGTCGTTGCCTCACAAGTCTGCTACCACTGGAGTAGCACCAAGGAGGCACGGACAGTCAGCACGGCAACGCAACAGGCGCTCCTCGAGGCCGTTCGGACGCGGTACCAAGGTGGCCTCAGAGCAAGAGCGCCGCATCCTCGACGAGTTGGTGGCGATCACTGGCTACCACCGCAAGCATGTGATCCACTCGTGCACGTCGGTGTCGCATGCGCGCGGGCAGGGGGGCGCGCGCGACTGCCGGGGTACGACGAGGCGGTGCGGGCGGCGGTCATCGTGGCGTGGGAGGCCTCGGACCGGATCTGGTGTCAGCGTTGGAGCGGCACGACCACCTCGCGCTCGACGCCACGGTGCGGGCGCGCGTGCTCGCCGCCAGTGCGGCGACGCTCGATCGGTTGCTGCGTCCGACCGCGTGGCCGTGGCGGGGCAGCGAGTGCGTCGGCGGGCAGTGCCCGCCGTGCAGCGGAACGTGCGCGTGCGACGTTCGCGGAGTGGGAGGACACGCTCCCCGGCGACATGGAGGCCGACCTGGTCAGCCATGGGGGCGACTCCGCGGCCGGCAGCTTCGTCCACACGCTCACCTTGACCGACGTGGCCTCCGGATGGACCGAGTGCGTAGCGTTGGTCGTCCGCGACGGGGCGCTGGTCACGGCCGCACTCGAGCACCTGCGCACAGCCATGCCGTTCCGCTGCGCGGAGTTGCGACCGACAATGGCGGCGAGTTCATGGACGCGACCGTGGCCGCCTATTGCCAGACGCATGGCATTCCGTGCACGCGATCGCGGCCGTACCACAAGAACGATCAGGCGTGGGTCGAGCAAGAGAACGGCGCCATCGTGCGGCGCCTCGTCGGCTTATCGGCGCCTCGAAAGGGTTGGCGGGCGCCGCCGCGCTATCGCGGCTCTATATGCCGCGTCTCGCCTCTTCGTGAACTTCTTTCAGCCGTCGTCCAAGCTGGCATCCAAGCCCCGTGTCGGGGCCACGGTACGCAAGGCCTACCACGCTCCTGAGACGCCGTACGCCAGGCTGCTCGACAGCGTGGCCGTGACCGACGCGATGAAATAGCGGCTGCGTGCGGTCGCGGTCCAACTCCACCCGCTTCGCTTGCTGGAGGAGATCCGATCCGTGCAACACCATCTGGCGGCCTTGGCAGCGGGAGAGACGCTGCACCAGCCACCGGCGGCGGGCAACCTCTCGGCCTTTCTCAGCGGCTTGGCGACGGCCTGGCAACACGGCGAGGTCCGCGCCACGCATCGCCGCACGCCAAGGCCCGCGCGTGATTGGCAAACGCGCGTCGATCCGTTCGAGGCTGTCTGGCCCTGTGTCCGCACATGGCTCGAGGCCGAGCCCGACCGCATCGGTCGCGAGCTCTTCGTCCGCCTGCAGCGTGAATGCCCCCGCGTTTTCCCCGATGGGCAGCTGCGCACGTTCCAGCGCCGGGTCCGGGAGTGGCGCCACGCCGCCGCGCGGCATCTCGTCAAGTGGTGGAAATCGATCGGCGTCGTTCGTGAGCGTGTGCCCGACTACGCGAGCGTCTGAATTATTTCCTCCGCGGTGCTCGACAGCGCTGCCGAGGTGGGCTGCGACATCGACTCGGCGCTGAAGCGGCGTTCCGCGACGGCCCATTCGTCGTGTTGTTCGAGCGGGACGGCGCCGACCAGGCGGATCGCCGCGCCGGTTGGGAAGGACGCCGGCGACCTGCGACCGCCGCTTGATCTCTTTGTTCAGCCGCTCCAGCGGGTTGGTGCTGTGCAGTCGCCGCTGGTGCTCGAGCGGCAGATGGCCGATACGCCAGCACGTCCTCGGCGGCCGCTTCGAGCAGCGCCGCTGCCTTGGCAAACCGGCCGCGCAGCCCTTCCGCCACTTTCCGTAGTTGCACGAGTGCCGACGAGTGATCGGGCTGCGCAAAGATGGTCCGCACGATCGCCGCGATGGCCTCGCGTGCCGCATGCGGCACCGTCGCCAGCAGGTTCCGCATGAAGTGCACCCGACAGCGTTGCCAGGTGGTGCCGCTCAGCACCGTGCTGATCGCCTGCGTCAGTCCCTCGTGCGCATCCGAGATCACCAGGCGCACGCCCTTCAAGCCGCGCTTGACGAGACTGCGCAGAAACGCCCTCCAGAAGGCCTTCTCCTCGGACGGCCCGACATCGACACCCAGCACCTGACGCTCGCCGTCGGTGGTGACGCCGATCGCGACCACGGTAGCTGGCCGATGACGCGGCCCGTCGACGCGCACCTTGTGGTACGTCGCGTCGAGCCACACGTAGCGGTGCTCGCCCGTCAGCGGGCGCGTGATGGGGAATGCGGGTAGGCGGAAATGCCGAATGTCGACGGCCAAGGCAAGATGGACCTCCGCCGTCGACATTCCCGCATTCCCG
>JAEZCY010000304.1 GCA_023429845.1 Acidobacteriota bacterium | reverse complement strand
CATTCCCGCATTCCCGCATTCCCGAATTTCTTCCAATCTCGACATTCCCGCATTCCCGCATTCCCGCATTCCCGAAGCCTCACCCCATGTCCGATACGGTTGCCAGTCTGTCGGCACGCCGCCGCGTGCCTGCCGTCGTCAACGAGCCGATCCGCAGCTATGCGCCCGACACCACGGAGCGCGCTTCGCTGAAGGCGCGGCTCGCGAGCATGTCCGGCGAGCACGTCGACATTCCGGTCATCATCAACGGCACGGAGTACCGCACGGGCGACACCGCACAGGTGGTGATGCCGCACGCGCATCAGCACGTGCTCGGCACCTGGCACAAGGCGACGCCGGAGCTCGTGCAGCAGGCCATCGAGGCGAGTGCGCGGGCGCGGCAGGAGTGGAGTCGCTGGCCCTGGGAAGATCGCGTGGCGGTGTTCCTGCGCGCGGCGGAGCTGCTGTCCACCGCGTGGCGCGACACGCTGAACGCCGCGACGATGCTCGGGCAGAGCAAGACGGCCTACCAGTCCGAGATCGACGCCGCGTGCGAGCTGATCGACTTCTTCCGCTTCAACTGCGCCTACGCCGAAGACCTCTACGGCGAGCAGCCGATCAGTGACAAGGGCGTGTGGAACCAGACCGACTACCGTCCGCTCGAGGGGTTCGTCTACGCGGTCAGCCCGTTCAACTTCACGGCGATCGGCGGCAACCTCGCGGGCGCTCCGGCGGTGATGGGCAACACGGTGATCTGGAAGCCATCGCAGACGGCGATGCTGAGCGGCTACTACATCATGAAGCTGCTCGAGGCAGCCGGCCTGCCGCCCGGCGTCATCAACTTCGTCCCAGGTGAGCCCGCAGCCATCTCGGATGCGCTGCTGACGCATGCCGATCTCGGCGGCGTCCACTTCACCGGCAGCACGACGGTGTTCAACGGCATGTGGAAGACGATTGGCAGCCGGATGGACGCCTATCGGTCGTATCCCCGCATCGTCGGCGAAACGGGCGGCAAGGACTTCATCATGGCGCATCCGTCGGCCGCCGTGGACGCGCTCGCCGTCGCCATCGTGCGCGGTGCTTTCGAGTACCAGGGGCAGAAGTGCTCGGCGTGCAGCCGCGTCTACATCCCGCAGTCGCTGTGGCCGGGCGTGCGCGACCGCATGGTGGCGATGATGGAGGACATTGCCGTGGGCGACGTCCGCGACTTCCGCAACTTCATGGGCGCGGTGATCGACGAACGGGCCTTCACGAAGATCAGCGGCTATCTCGAGGACGCGCCGCGGACCGGCACGGTGGTCGCGGGAGGCACGGGATCGAAGGACGTCGGCTGGTTCGTGCAGCCGACGCTCGTGCAGACCGAGGACCCCGGCGCCCCCATCATGTGCGAGGAGATCTTCGGGCCCGTCGTGGCCGCGTACGTGTATCCCGACGACAAGTATGTCGAGACGATGGCCATCGTCGATCGCACGTCGCCGTACGCACTCACGGGCGCGATGTTCGCGACCGATCGCCAGGCAATCCGCCTCGCCCACACGCACCTGCGCGGAGCGGCCGGCAACTTCTACGTGAACGACAAATGCACCGGCGCCGTGGTCGGCCAGCAGCCGTTCGGCGGCGCGCGCGGCTCCGGCACGAACGACAAGGCCGGCAGCAAGTTGAACCTGCTGCGGTGGGTGAGTCCGCGGTCCGTCAAGGAAACGTTCTCGCCCCCGACGGATTACCGCTACCCGTTCATGGCGGCCGAGTGACGCGGCGTGTCCGCCGGGCGAGGCCCGGCGGCTAGGTACGGCGACGGCGGAGCAGCTACGTACGACGGCGGAACGGCTCCGAACTCCGGTCGTAGGCGTCGGGCCTTGCCCGACGCACGGCGACGTGCTTCGCGCGCCGTCATCCGGCTCATCTCACGCGGGAGGCGAGCCAGCCGTCGCGCACCGCCGCCTGCTTCGGTGTTCGTGCGGCGGCAGGCACGATCGTGACGCGCGGATCGGCCTCCACCGTCACGCGGGCCGACTTTCGCTCCCCCCGGGACTCGAACACGAGCTCCACCTCGTTGCCGACGGTGAGCGTGGCCACCACCGCATTCCAGTCCTGGACCTGGCGGATCGGTGAGCCGTTCAGCGAGATGAGCACGTCGCCGCGCCCGACGCCGGCCCGGTAGAGGGCGCTCGTCGCGACCGTGTTCCCGGCGACGAACAGTCCGCCGCGCCGCGGTTGCAGGGCGACGGCGCCCAGATACGGGCCGCCACCAGGGCGCAGTTCGTAGCCTGCCGTTGCGAGGAGCCGGGCGAAGGGGATCGGCTCGGTGCCGATCACGTGACTCTGGAAGAACGTACGCGCGAACGCGGCGTCGCCGGCGGTCTTCGCGAGCGCCTCCTCCAGATCGCGAATCGTGTATGGCTTCGACACGTAGCCGGGCGCCCTCCCGCCCGGCGCGCCGTGCGCGTTCCACAACGTGCGCATGTAGTCGTCGAGGGTCACCCTGCCGCCGCTGCGCTCACGCAGCGTGAGGTCGAGGCCGAGGCCGATGGCGGCGCCGAACGGGTAATAGGACGCATACGTGTTCTCCCAGTTCGTCTCGTCCACCGACGTGGCCGCGTCCACGTACGGCGCCAGCCGGCTCATGTCCACGGCTGACCGGAAGCGGGCGCCGGGCGACAGCAGTGCGGTGTTCACGTACCCGGCCATCTGGGCGACGCCGGCGTCCTGGGTCAGGAGCCTCGTCCGTATGAGGGTCAGCGTGCCGTAGTACGTCGTGAAGCCCTCCGCGAACCACAGGTCGCCGGACATGTTCGCCTGCGAGAAGTCGAATGGCTCGAGCGACGCCGGGCGGATGCGCTCGACGTTCCAGGCGTGGAAGAACTCGTGCGCGGCGGTGCTGGCCAGTCGGGCCGGTGCGTCGAGCGACGCCGGGGCGGTGCACACGGTGCTGTTGCGGTGCTCCATGCCGTCACCTGCGGCCCACGGCAGGTAGTCCATCAGGAAGGTGTAGGTGCCGCCGTCGAACGCCGGCAGCTCGCCGAACACGGCCCGCTGTTCGCGGACGATGTTCTCGACGTGCGCAGCAAAGGCGTCGAGCTGCGCGTCGGTGCCGAGATGGTGCACCGCGAGGCGAATCAGCGCCGGCTTGCCATCGGCGCCGTCCACCGTGAACTGCCGCACCGCGTGCGCGCTGAACTCGATCGGAGAGTCGAGGAGGTACTGCAGGTTCGGCGCGGTGAAGGTCAGCGGCTCGCTCGTCGGAAAGAGCTGCGTCGCGACCTTCCAGGTGCGCCCGGAGGGCTGCACCAGCGTCACCCGGATCGGGGTGTCACGTAACGTGGGCGCCCACGCAAACGTCGCCGGCGCGTTCAGGTGTGCATGGGTGTGGTCGATGGCCGCGTACGTGCCGTCCACGTGATCGCCGAACAGACGATAGCGGACGTGCACGACCGGCCCCCGTGCCGCGATGCGCCAGTGCGAGGGCGCCACGAGCTCCACCGGGAGTGACGCCCCCCTGTCCGAAAGCGCCTCGAACATGTAGACGTTCTTGCCGAACTCGTGCGTCGCATATCGTCCGGGCGACGATCGCGCCATGCGCACGTCGAGCGCGGCGCCAGCCTTCGCGGGGAACCGCGCATCAACCTGCAGCCAGCGCTGCTCGGGGTGAGGAATCGAGACCGTGTATTCGATGGCCTCCTGCGCGAGTGCCGTCGCGGCGACGCACGCGAGCATCGCGGCGGCGAGAACGTTCCGGATGAGCATGCTCTAGGGTAGCCGCAGCGTCCGAGGCCCAAGCCCCAAGGCCCAAGCCGCAAGGCCCTACTTCGCCGTGATCCACCGCGCCATGTCGCGGTAGTTGGCGGTCTTGCCCTGCATCAGCAGCCCGACGCGGAGCACCCGGCCGGCCGCCCACACCATGGCCGCGGTCGTCGCGAGGGTGGCGATCAGCGCCACCGCGACCTGCCAGGCCGGCGGACCGGGGGGGATGGCGATGCGCAGCAGCATCAGGTAGGGCGTGGCGAACGGCACCATCGAGAACCCGATCGACATCACGCTGTCCGGGTTCTGCGCGACCTGCAGCCAGAGGAACATCGGGAACATGGCCAGGATCACCGCCGGCATCATCATGCCCTGCGCGTCCTTCACCTCGCTGCAGGCCGCGCCGATGGCAATGAACATCGAGCCGTACAGCAGCACCGCGATCACGAGGAACACGACGAACCAGGGGAGCAGGCTCCACTGGATCACGCCGAGGTAGTCCGACTGCGCTGCGAGCAGCAGCCCGCCCCCGACGTAGATCACCGACAGCAGCAGCGTCACCGCGACGCTGCCGAGCAGCTTCCCGAGCATCAGTTCGAAGGCGCTCACCGACCCGAGCAGCACCTCGCTGATCCGGCTGGTCTTCTCCTCGATCACGCTGTTGAGCAGCTGCGGCGCCGAGCTCATGACGAGCCCGAACAGCAGGAACATCGCCACGGCCGGCATCGCGAACGCGCGCACCGCGTCCACCTTCTCGGCGGGCGAGATTCCGCCCTCGGCCGTGCGAACGACAAGCCCTTTCCGGTCCATGGGCAGTGGTTCGAGGAGCCGGCGGGCCTCATCGGGGTCGGCGCCGAGCGCGGCCAGCCGCCTGTCGGCCACCGCGCGGCTCGTCTCGCGGCGCAGCCAGTCGGGCAGGGATTGGTAGGTGGGGTACTGCGTGAAGTACTGCAGCGACGGCCCATCGACCGCCGCTGTCAACGCGTCGGCTGGCACCTCGATGAACGCGAACAGTTCGTCGCGTCGCACCCGTTCGGACAGTCGCAGCCGCAGGTCGTCGGCGTCGTCGGCAGGCGCGACGACCTCCGGCACGAAATGCGGACCCGTGCGCCGGCCAGCGGGCGACGTCTGCGACGCGTTGTGTGTGCGGGCGGCGTCCACGAGGGCCGCCGCGACGATTCCGGTGTGGTCGACGATGGCGAAGCGGCGCTCCGACGTGTCGCGTCGCGCCGTCAGCGCCTGGACGCCGAACGCGACGCCCATGAGCAGCGGCAGCGCCAGCAGCCCGATGAGGAATGCGCGGCTCCGGACCGCCTGTTCCAGCTCCGCCACCGCGATGATCAGCACTTTGGGCATCGCGTCGTCACGCCGTGGGAACGGCGTCCTCCTCGGGGCCGGGGCGGGCGATCTCGACGAAGATGTCGTGCAGCGATGGCCTGGTGATCTCGAACCGCTGCACGGACGTGCGGGCGACAAGCCTCGCCAGGAACACCTGCGGATCGACAGACAGCCGTACCTGCTGCACGTTGCCGTGGTCGACGACGTGCTCGACACCCTCGGTGTCGCGGAGCGCCGCGAGTCCGCCCTGCACGCGCACGTGAACTTCGTCGTGCCCGTAGGTGGACTGGATCTCGTCGAGTGAGCCGTCGAGGACCGTCCGTCCCCTGAAGATCATGAAGATGCGGTCGCACATCAGCTCCGCCATCGCCATGTCGTGCGTGCTGAAGACGACCGTCGTGCCTCGCTGCTTGAGCTCCAGCACGGCGTCGCGAAGCACGTCGCGATTCACCGGATCGAGCCCGGAGAACGGCTCGTCGAGCACGACGAGGTCGGGTCGTGCCACCACGGCGGCGATGAACTGCACCTTCTGCGACATCCCCTTGGAGAGCGCCTGGATCTTCTTGTCGGCAACACCAGCCAACCCGAGCCGGGCGAGCCACGCGTCCGCCTCGCGCTGCACGTCGGCGCGCCGTGCGCCCTTCAGTTCGCCGTAGTACGTCAGCAGGCGGCGCACGGGCATCTGCTTGTACAGCCCGCGCTCCTCCGGCAGGTACCCGACACGGTCACGCGCCGCGACGCTGCTGGCATCGCCAAGCACCTCCACGCGCCCGCTGTCGGGCAGCAGGATGTTCATGATCATCCGCAGCGTGGTGGTCTTGCCCGAGCCGTTGGGTCCGATGAACCCGTAGATCGAGCCCTGCGGCACCTGGAGGGACACCGCGTCCACGGCCGTCGTCCTGCCGAAGCGCTTGCTGACGGAATCGAGGACGATGGCAGCAGACACGTGCGCTATCTGACCTGGATGTTGCCGATGACGATGCGGTCGCCGACCGGCACGAGCGACAGCACCAGCGACCTGCGCCGCTGCTCGCTTCCTGGCAGCTGTGTGAGCAGGCGGGCCGACGCATTGAACTCGTCGGTCGCACGCACCAGGGTCACGTTCTCGAAGACGCACACGAGTTCCCCGCTGGTGTCGAACGCCTGCCGCAGCTCCGTCCGCCACTCAGGGCCCATGTTCGGCCACAGCCGCTGGATGCCGCCGATGTCGCGTGCGAGGTACGCGCCACAGAACGTCGCGATCGCCGCGCGCGCCTCTTCATTCGACCAGGTGGACAGCGACGGCCGCGGCGGTGCTTCGGCTGCCTCGGGCGCGGCGGGTGTCGCGCTCGACAGGTGGTTTGCCGGTGGCGAGACGACGTCCGGGACGGGAGTGCGGCCGTTGTCGGTGAACGCCTGAAGGAAGTGCGTGCGCGCCTCCATGTACGCGCCGACGGCGGCAGCCAGGCGCCCCGCCTGCCGCTCCCTGTCGCCGGCGGCCTGGCGTGTCGTGCCGAGCACGTACTGAGGACTCTTCGTGAGGCGGAGGTCTTCGGCGCCGCGTCGCGCCGCAAGCGTGTTGCGGTGCGCGGTGTTCACCACCCGCACGCGTTCGCCCTGCGCTTCAGACGGGGGACGGCCCTGCACCTGTTCGATCGTGGCGAGCGCGCGGTCGAACGCTCCGCGAGCCGTCAACTGCCGGGCGGCCAGCCATGGGTCTGCTTCAGCCGCGGGGGGAGCCGGCACGGGGGTGACGGGCGTCACATCCGACCCTGCGGAAACGCCCGAGAGGAGCGTGCTGCTGGCCGCTGCCTCGCCTGCGGCCCCGGCCACTGCGTCCGCACCTGGAGGCGCGCCGGCGGGCGTCGCAGAAGCGCTCTCGGCAGATGTCGCCGTGTGTGACGGACCGGCCGGCGCCACCACCAGCGCGTAGTACGCGCCTGCACCGAGCAGGAGCACCGCCAACGCCACCGCGGCTGCGCCTGCCGGGCTGCGTCGCGTCGCACCCGTCGCGTCCGGCGTGCCGGCTACCGCCACGCCCTCCTGCCCGCGGCTCGCCGGTTCGTGCGGGACGGCGGCAT
>JAEZCY010000290.1 GCA_023429845.1 Acidobacteriota bacterium | reverse complement strand
TGCTGCTGGTGCACGCGATCCTGCACCACGTGAACCGTCGCGGCCCGCAACCGGCGACGCTGCTCGTGCGCGAGATCCGGGCGAGCTTCACCCGCAAGCTGTTCCTCGCATTCGTGGCGACGTCGGTGATCCCGGTGCTGACGCTGGCGTTCGTCGTCCGCACCTTCGTTGCCTCGCGGCTGCGCGCCGACGTTGCCGCAGAAGCCACGCGGACGGCCTCCGTGGCGCAACGCGTCATCGAGGAAGCGCTGGCGCAGCAGCCGGCCTTCGTGTCGGCGACGGCGCTGACCGACGACGTGATGGTATGGATCAGCCGTGTGATCAAGCAGGACGTGAACATCTTCGACGGACCGACGCTGCTGGCCACGAGCCAGCGCGACCTGTTCTCGCAGGGCCTGCTTCCCGAACGCACCCCCGACACGGTCTACCGCGCCATCGCACTGCAGCGGCTGCCCACGTTCGTCGGCCAGGACCAGATCGGTCCGCTGCAGTACCAGCTGGCCGCCACACCGATCCGTGTCGGCAGTCGGGATGCCATCCTGACGGTGCCGATGACGCTGCGGCAGCGGGAGATCGAGCGCGAGATCGCCGAACTCGATCGCAGCGTCAATCTGGGCGCCGTCGTCTTCATCCTGCTCGGCGCCGCGCTCGGCTACTCGATCTCCGGCCGCATCGGCGATCCCGTGCAGCGACTGACACGAGCGAGCCGACGCATCGCCGCGGGCGACCTCGACCAGCGGGTCGTGGCCCGCACCGCCGACGAACTGCAGCGGCTGGTGGAGGCGTTCAACAGCATGGCGGCCGAGCTCTCGCGCCAGCGCGAGCAACTGCAGCGCACCAACAGGCTCGAGGCCTGGGCGGAGATGGCGCGGCAGGTCGCGCACGACATCAAGAACCCGCTCACTCCGATCCAGCTCTCGGCCGAGCACCTGCGCCGCGTGCACCGGGACCGCGGCGCGCCGCTGTCGCCCGTGCTCGAGCAGTGCGTGGACAGCATCCTGCTGCAGGTGCGCATGCTGCGGCAGATCTCCTCGGAGTTCGCCAGTTTCGCCTCCTCACCCGTGGCGAGGCCGTCGCGGGTCGCCCTGCCGGAACTCGTCGACGAGGTGCTCGCCGGTTACCGCATCGGCTTGCCGTCGAACGTCAGCGTCGAGGCGACGGTACCAGCCAACCTCCCCGAGGTGCAGATCGACCGGTCGCTGCTCGGACGCGCGCTGCTCAACGTCATCGAGAACGCGCTCCATGCGATGCCGGGCGGCGGGTCGGTCACGGTTGCCGCGCAGCCGCTCGACTCCAACTGGGTGCGGCTGTCGGTCGTGGACACGGGCATCGGCATGGACGCGCAGGCGCTCGCGCGTCTGTTCGAGCCGTACTTCTCCACCAAGGCGGCGGGCACCGGCCTCGGACTGACCATCGCCAAGCGCAACGTGGAGTTGATGGGCGGCCGGATCGCGGTCGAGAGTCGTCGCGGCGTGGGGACGACCGTGTCGCTGGACCTGCCGTCGGCGACGACAGCCGACGCGCCCGTGCCCCCCTCATCACACGCCACGTAGGGACGGCCGTCCCGGCCGTTCGTCGGCGCGGTTCCGTCGGCAGGGCCCGACGGCTACGAACGGTCGTGGCAGACGGAAACACGGGTGGCAGACGGACCGCTGGGACAGCGGTCCTACCTGACGTGTGATTCCTGCCTGTTCAGAGTTCGCGGGGGACGTCGGAATGCACAGGGGTGTGCACGTCGGCGATTGGTTCGCCTGGGGGCGCGGCCGTGGCCGGCTCCTCGGCCGATCGAGGACGCCACTTGGTGAGCGCGAGGCCCACGAAGCCGGAGAACAGGTACGTGTACGAGATGATCACGAGCGACCACTGCGGGTAGGTGGCAATGGCCGCGATCAGCAGCGCAAACAGCATGAGCGCGCTGGCGGGGCGACGCTGCCCGAGGTTGAACGTCTTGAAGCTGCGGTACTTGATGGTGCTCACCATCAGCGCCGCCGGCACGAGCAGCAGCGGGAGGGCGAGCAGTGCCATCCAGCCGGGCGGCAGGCCTTGCGGCAGCCAGAACACCGTTGCGGCGGGCACCCCGGCCGCGGCCGGGCTCGGCATGCCGACGAAGTAGCGCTTGTCGATGTTCGACGACGTCTGGATATTGAAGCGCGCCAGCCGGATGGCCGCCGCGGAGACGAAGAGGAAGCCAACGGCCCAGCCGAGACGGCCGAACGTGTAGAGGCCCCACGCGTAACCGAGGACGGCGGGGGCCACCCCGAACGAGATGACGTCGGCCAGCGAGTCGAACTCGCGGCCGAAGTCGCTCGAGGACCCCGTCATGCGCGCGATGCGGCCATCGAGCAGGTCCAACACGACCGCCACGCCGATGAACGGCGCAGCCGTCGAGAACTCGCCGCGCATCGCGTAGATCACGCAGGCATAGCCGCAGAACATGTTCGCGAGCGTGAACAGGCTCGGCAGCAGGTACATGCCACGGCGGAGGCGGCGCTGTTCGGGGTCGTGGCGCCGCAGCACGTTGATCATGGGCGCGATCTTACCCTCAGCGTCTCGGCCACCGGGCGATCACGCTCTCCGCGCCGCGCACGACATCCCCGGGCCGCACGTTGAGCTCGCAGTCGGGCGGGACGAACACATCCATGCGCGACCCGAACTTCATCAGACCGAACCGCTCGCCGGCCACCAGCTGGTCGCCCACCTGCACGCGGCAGACCACGCGGCGGGCGAGCACGCCGACCACCTGCCGGAACACGACCGTGCGATCGCCCGATCGGATCCAGAGTTCGTTGCGCTCGTTCTCGGCCGCGGCTCGGTCGTCATAGGCCGCGAGGAACTTGCCCGGGGTATAGGCGATGCGTGTGATCTCGCCGCCATATGGCGTGCGGTTGATGTGCACGTCCACCGGCGACAGGAAGATGCTGATCTGCTGCCACTCCCCTTCCGGCGCCACACCCGGCTCGCCCGGTCCGGCCACCATCACGCGGCCGTCGGCCGGCGAGAGCACCAGGTCGGGATCCTGAGGGGGGTGGCGCTCGGGGTCGCGGAAGAAGTAGGCGAGGAAGCCCGCGACACCGAGCAGCGGCAGCCCGACGGCAAGCTTCTTCTTCAACAGGAAGTACGAGGCGGGAGCCAGTGCTCCAGCGATGAAGGGATATCCGGCGCGATCGAGTTTCATCGTGTCAGGGCGGAAGGGCCCGGCGGGATCACCGCGGCCGTCGAGATCGACCCCGGCACATCTGGAGTCGCGGGTGCCCGCCGCATGGCGACGGGCACCGGGAGAGAGGGCCCGAACTGCTTAACCGCGCACGCGTCAGGCGTGGGCGAAATTCGGTGACGGACCGGACGACGGAGGGGCCGAATACCGGCGGGCGATGTCCTCCATCCGATCCTTGATCTGCAGCTTGCGTTTCTTGAGGCGGACTTCCTCGAGCTGTTCCGTTTCGCTGAGGAGAGGACTGGCGGACATGGACCGAATCTGCTCGTCGAGCTCGTGATGCAGGTGGTAGAGCTCACGGTACTCCGCGTCGGTCCGGAGCAGTTGCTCCTTCAGATCCTGCGCATCGGGCATTGCTGCCTCCTTGCTTGCGGGGGAACCTGACAGGGTTACCCCCGGGTTCAAGGGCACTGTACCACCGTCAATCAGGGGTCGCAAACGGAAAGCGGTCGCGTGAACACACTCACCGCGGTGCGTTGCCCCAGGCCCGCGTCGAGCCCGAGTTCTGCCGAGTTCACACATGCGCACGCCCCATTGTCGACGGTCGCCACCGCATCAGCACGGCGTCCTCGCACGGTGCGGCGTAATAGTCCCGACGACGCCCGCACTCCACGAAGCCGGCGCGGGCGTAGAGCCCCCGCGCCGCCGCGTTCGAGGCGCGCACTTCGAGGTAGACCCCCTCCATGCATGCGTCAGCGATCGCTGACATCAGAGTCCGCAGCAGGCGTCCGCCGATCCCCTGGCGCCGACTCGCCGGAGCGACGGCAATACGTAAGATCTCGCCTTCGCCTGCAACGACACGCACGAGCGCCCCCCCAAGCGGAACCGCACCGCGGCTCGCCACCCATGCGCACGTCAGTCCATCGTCCAGCATGGCTTCCAGTTCGCCCGCTGTCCACGGCACGTCGAATGCCGCCGCCTCGATCCGGGCCAGCGTGGTCGCGCCCTCCCGCCCGACAGCCCGGACGACGATGTCGTCGGTGGTCATGTGTCGCCGGCAACGGGCAGTCCGGCCTGTTCGCGGGTGACGACGCAGTCAGGCCGACGCACGTAGGCCGGCCGGACCCCGGCCGGCGTCACGGCCTCGCCGGCACGACGACTCGCTTCTAGGGCCAGCACGCCCGCCAGCCGGGGGGGTGGGGGCGCATGGAGGCGCGCGCCGAACGCCGATCGCAGCGCGTCGCCCTGTCCCGGCCAGCCATCGCCCATCACCGCGATCGGCCCCGCGGTTGCGACGGCCGCCCATTCCGCGGCTGCCTCGTCGGGCGTGCCGACCGACGCCCCGAGCGCGGCTCGCAGGCTGCCGTCCGATCCCCTCTCATGCAGCTCCGCGAAGACTTCGCCACGCATCCCCTGCATCCACGCGCCGATCCACCGGGCATCCGGCGCCGCGGCGGCCGCGGCACGTACGAGGAGGTCGAGCGTGGACGCGACGAACACGCGCCGGCCGAGCGCGAACGCCAGCCCCTGCACGGTTGCCAGCCCGACGCGCAGGCCCGTGAAGCCGCCCGGACCGACGGTCACCGCGAGCAGCGAGACGTCGGGCAGCGCATGGCCGTGTGCCGCGAGCAGATCGAGCAGATCGCCAGGCAGCCGCGCGGCATGGCGGCGGCTGGCGTCGCCATCGCGCACCTCGACGAGGGCGCCGTCGCGGGCGAGAGCGATGCTGCCGGTGCGGGTGGAGGAATCGAGCGCGAGAACGAGCATGCTAGACTTGCCGCGGTCCTCACGGCTCCGCCCATTCTACCGGCCCCGGTGTGCCCCGCCGGTGCCTGCGCGCCTCGCTGCCTCCGGTGTCCGACTCGATCCTGACAGCTTCGCCCGCGTCGCTCACGCCTGCGATGCGCCAGTACCAGCAGGCCAAGCGCCAGCATCCGGACGCCCTCCTCTTCTTCCGGATGGGCGACTTCTACGAGCTGTTCTACGAGGACGCCGTGGTCGCCGCCCGCGCGTTGGAGCTCACGCTCACCTCCCGATCCAGAGACGCGTCCGGCAACGGCATTCCCATGTGCGGCGTGCCCTTCCATGCCGCCGACGGCTATGTGATGCGCCTGGTGCGCCAGGGCTTCAGCGTCGCCATCTGCGAGCAGGTCGAGGACCCGAAGACCGCCAAGGGCGTCGTCAAGCGCGAGGTCACGCGGGTCGTGACGCCGGGGACGCTGATCGATGCGGCGTACCTCGACGCCCGCGCCCCCGCGCTGCTGGCCGCCGTGCTGCCACCGGTCAAGGACGGCGCCGTGTGGGGGCTCGCGTGGGTCGAGCTGTCCACGGGCGATTTCGCGGCGACGGAGTTCGACGGCGAGAGCGCGGTGGCGCTGCTGCGCGAAGAGCTGGGCGTGCTGGCGCCGCGCGAGCTGCTCCTGCCCGCCGACGCGGATCTCGAGCCGCTGCGCGCCGACGGCGCCACGATGCCGACCGTCACCCGGCGCGAGCGGTGGCAGTTCTCGTTCGACTCGGCACAGCGCGCACTCACCGATCAGCTGCAGACCAGCGGGTTGACCGGTTTCGGTCTCGACGGGCATGCCTGCGCGGTTGGCGCGGCCGGGGCCCTGGTGCAGTACCTGCGCGACACGCAGAAGGGCGAACTCACGCACGTGCGGCGCATCGCGTACCGCGAGGTCCGCGACGGGCTGATCATCGATGCGACGACGCTGCGGCACCTCGAGGTGCTGGCTTCGACCGAGGGCGACCGGCCGGCCTCGCTGCTCGGCGTCCTCGACGAGACCGTCACCGCCATGGGCGCACGGCTGCTGCGCGCCTGGCTCACGAAGCCGCTCATCGCGCTCGACGCGATCCGCGACAGGCTCGACGCCGTCGAGGACCTCGCCTTCCGCACGATCGAGCGCGGCAGCCTGCGCGACACGATGAAGCAGGTGTACGACGTGCAGCGCCTCGTGGCGCGTGCGGCGCTCGGCACCGCCGGGCCGCGCGACCTGGTGGCCCTTGCGCGCTCGCTGGCGGTGGTGCCGGGCCTCGTGCAGACATTGTCCACGCTGCAGGCGCCGCTGCTCGCGCACCTGTCGACCTCGCTCGACGATTGTCCGGAGCTGCGCGAGCGCATCAGCGGCACGCTTGCCGACGAGCCGCCGCTGCTCGCGCGTGACGGCGACGTGATTCGCGACGGCGCCGACCCGGAGATCGATCGGCTGCGTGGCCTGAGCCGCCGCGGCAAGAGCGACATCTCCTCGATGGAGGAGGCCGAGCGGCAGCGTACCGGCATCTCCTCACTGAAGATCCGGTTCAACCGCGTGTTCGGGTACTACATCGAGGTGTCGCGGGCGAACCTCCACGCGGTGCCTGCCGACTACATCCGCAAGCAGACGATCGCCGGCGGCGAGCGCTTCATCACGCCGGCGCTGAAGGCGTTCGAGGAACAGGTGCTGCATGCCGACGAGCACCTGCTGACGCTGGAGATCGCGGTATTCGAGGCGCTGCGCCGCGAGGTGGCGACCCATGCCCCGGCACTGCAGCGGACGGCGCAGGCCCTGGCAGAGCTGGACGTGCTCGCGACGTTTGCCGACGTGGCGGCCCGCCGCAACTACAGCAAGCCGCACCTGCACGACGGTGACGATCTCTCGGTCGTGGAAGCCCGTCACCCGGTTGTCGAGACCATGACGCGCGAGGCGTTCGTGCCCAACGACCTGTCGCTCGACGGCACGACGCAGCAACTGCTCGTCATCACCGGCCCGAACATGGGCGGCAAGAGCACCTACCTGCGGCAGACGGCGCTGCTGTGCCTGATGGCTCAGGCCGGGTCGTTCGTCCCGGCCCGGCAGGCCAAGCTGCCGGTCGTGGACCGGATCTACGCGCGGGTCGGCGCGGCCGACAACATCGCGCGCGGGCAGTCCACGTTCATGGTGGAGATGCAGGAGACCGCGAGCATCCTGAACACGGCGACATCGCGCAGCCTCGTCGTGCTCGACGAGATCGGCCGTGGCACCTCCACGTTCGACGGGCTGAGCATCGCGTGGGCGGTCGCCGAACACCTGGCAACCAACGCCCGGGCCCGTCCCAAGACGCTGTTTGCCACCCACTACCACGAGCTCACTGATCTGGCCGACGCGCTGCCCGGTGTGGCGAACGCCCATCTGCTGGTGCGCGAATGGCAGGATCAGATCGTGTTCCTGCGCAAGGTGGTGCCGGGGCGCTCGGATCGGAGCTACGGCATCCAGGTCGCGCGCCTTGCCGGACTGCCCCCATCGGTCATCCGGCGCGCGCGCGAGATCCTCAGCGGCCTCGAGCAGGATGAGCTCGCCAGAGGCGGCCGGCCCACCATCACCGGCGCCGCCACTCGGGAAGGGCCGCAACAGCAGCTCGGACTGTTCCAGGCGCCCCCCGACGACACGGTGCGCGAGCGGCTGCGCGAGGTCGACGTCAACAGCCTCACACCGCTTCAGGCGTTGACGCTGCTCGCGGAGTTGAAGGACGAGGCAGGCTGAGGACCGGCACGGCGCTAGGACCGCGGCAGCCACTCGGCGAGCAACTCCGCCACCGTCGCGGGAGACTCTGCGTGGATCCAGTGCCCACCCTCGCGTTCGTGCAGGTGCACCCGTGCGTGCGACGCGTCGGAGCGGGCCGCGAGCGTCGTCAGGCGTGCAACGGCCTCGGCCGAGATCACGCGTGACCGCGACGCCTTCAGCACGTGGATGTCGTGACCGGCGGCCCCCGGGTCCAGCACGTCCCAGAACGGCGTCCGGAAGAAGTCATGGAGCAGTTGCTCCATGACGTCGAAATCCAGGCGCCACCGGAAACCGTCGGTCTCGCGCGTGAGATTGGTCGCCATCCACTGCGCGACGTCCGTGCTGAACCCGCCGGCCTCGATTCCCGCGATGGCCTCCTGTCGTGATTCGAACACCTGCGGCAGTGCCCGGACGATGCCGAGCATGTCCCAGGCGCTGCCCGACGGCGGCCGGTCCTCAGGCGTCGAGTCGATCACCCACGTCTGCAGGGGCCGCGACGCCTGGCGGCGGGCGTACGCGAGCGCCACCTTGCCGCCGAACGAGTGCCCGAGCACGGCATCGGGCATCACTCCCGCGGACGGCGCCCAGCTCTCGATGTCCTGGGCAAGGGCATCGAGGGAACCAGCGTCGGCGCGGGGGGGCGCGTCGCCGTGGTGCCGCATGTCTGCGAGCCAGTAGCTCCAGTCCGGGCGTCGCTCTACCAGCATCCGCGCCACCACCCGCCAGTTACGCCCGCGCCCGTACATGCCGTGCAGGAGCAGCAAGTGACGGGCGCCAGGTGTGTCGGCCGCGACCCGCTCAGCAACCATCGGTGACCCCTGTGACATGACCGACACGGTATCCTGTGACTGCCCTTGGCGCCATGGGCGAACGACCGAGACTCGACTGCCTTGTGTCGACCGGGTGCCCGGACGACATAGCCCGCGAGCCGTCATGCTCCGCGCCGGTCCCTCTCAACGACGAGTCACGACGCACGTGAACGATGATCAGCTCTTCCTGTTCGATCTGATGCCGCAGGCGGGCGCGCAGGATGGCACGGGCGACCGCGAGACGGACTGGCCCGCGGACGTGCGCGCGCTCGGCGAGCGCATTCCGCAGGGTGTGCACTTCGGCACGAGCAGTTGGAGCTTCCCGGGGTGGTCCGGGCTCGTCTACCGGCGGCCGCGAACGCAGGCCGAACTCGCCCGGGAGGGACTGCGCGAGTACGCCCGCTATCCGTTGTTCGGCACCGTCGGCATCGACAGGAGCTACTACGCGCCGCTGACGCACGAGGACCTGAAGCGGTACGCGGCGCAACTCCCGCCTGGCTTCCCCTGCTGTGCAAAGGTGCCCGCGCTGTATGCCTCACCGGTGCTGCCGGGAAGCGGGCACGAGGCGGGCGCGCAGCCCAATCCCGACTTCCTGTCGCCGGCCGGCTTCATCGACGACGTGCTCGCACCGTTCGCGACACGATTCGCGCAACACACGGGCCCCTTCGTGCTCGAGATTCCGCCAGTGCCGCCGTCGGCCCGTCTCGATCCCGAAGCGTTCGCCGATCGCCTCGGCCGGTTCCTGGACGCGTTGCCGCCGGCATGCCCGATCTCCGTCGAGCTACGGGATCAGCGTCTGCTGACAGCTGCCTACGCCTCCGTGCTGAAGCAGTATGGAGCGGCGCACGTCCTGAACTACTGGTCGGCGATGCCCCGCCCCGCTGATCAGGCCGCGCTGGTGGATGTCGCCGCGGCGCCGTTCGCGGTGATCCGGCTGCTGCTGCGACCGGGCACGCGCTACGAGGCGCGGCGCGACGCGTTCCGTCCCTTCAACCGCATCGTCGAACCGGACGAACCGCTCCGCCGTGACGTGACACGGCTCGTACGCGACGCGGCCGGACGCACCCAGCCGGTGTACGTGCTCGTGAACAACAAGGCGGAAGGCTCCGCGCCGCTGACGATCCGGGCAATAGCCGAACAACTCGTCGCCGACCTGCCGCAGTGACGCGCCGCCCCGCCGGGCCCCGTCGTCTTCACAGCGTAAGCACGATCTTTCCGATGTGTGTGCTCGATTCCATCAGCGCATGCGCCTCCGCCGCCTGTGCGAGCGGCAGCGTCCGGAAGATCTGCGGGCGCACATCGCCCCGCTCGAGCCACGGCCAGACCTCGGCCTCGAGCGCCGCCGCGATGCGCGCCTTTTCGGCGACGGGTCTCGGGCGCAACGTGGACCCGGTGAACGTCAGCCGCCGGCGCATCACCAGCGCGGCGTCCACCGTAGCCCGGGCGCCCTCCAGCACGGCAATCTGCACGAGCCGGCCGTCCTCGGCGAGCAGTGCGAGGTTACGGGCGACGTACTCACCGCCGACCATGTCGAGGACCACGTCCACGCCGCGTCCGCCGGTCTCCGCCCGCAGCACCGCCACGAAGTCCTCGGCCCTGTAGTTCACGGCGCGAGCCGCCCCGAGTCGCTCGCATGCGGCGCACTTCTCCGGCGTTCCGGCCGTCGCGTACACGGTCGCGCCGAAGCGCCGCGCCAACTGGATGGCGGTGGTGCCGATGCCGCTCGAGCCGCCGTGCACGAGGACCGTCTCACCGGGCTGCAGCCGTCCACGTTCGAACACGTTCGTCCAGACGGTGAAGTACGTCTCGGGCACCGCGGCGGCCTCGACGAGCGACAGCGACGCCGGACGTGGCAGGCACTGCCCTTCCGGCGCCGCCGCGAAGGCGGCGTAGCCACCACCAGCCAGCAACGCGCACACCTGGTCGCCGTCGCGCCAGCGGCGCACCCCTTCGCCGAGCGCGACGACCGTCCCCGCCACCTCCAGACCGGGAAGGTCGGAGGCCCCGGGTGGCGGCGCGTAGCCGCCCTTGCGCTGAAAGACGTCGGGGCGGTTCACGCCGGCGGCGCCGACGCGAATCAGCACCTCGCCCGGCCCGGGCCGCGGCACCGGGCGTTGCGTCACGTGGAGGACCTCTGGTCCACCGAACTCGCGAATCTCGACAGCGGTCATCTCCCGGGGCAGCGCCATGCGGCGAGCATACGCGTCTGTCGGGCCATCGGTGTGCGGCAAACAGGCGCCTCGCGGACGGGCACACGGGCGCGCGCGGCGGTGCGGGGGCGGCGGCGCTGCATGCGCCCGACCTTATGATGAGCGGATGGCCCTGCGTGGCTCGTTCGTCCGTGAGGCCCTCCTGCCGATGATCCGGCTCGCATTGCCGGTGATCGCCGCGGAACTCGGCTGGATGGCGATGGGCGTGGTGGACACCCTGATGGTGGGGCCACTGGGACCGGCAGCGCTGGGCGGCACCGGCATCGGCAGCACGCTGTTCGTGGCCGTTGGCGTGTTCGGCATGGGGCTGCTGCTCGGGCTCGATACGACCGTGTCGCAGGCGTTCGGCGCCGGCGACAGGGGCGAGTGCGATGGGTGGCTCGTCGCCGGGCTGTGGCTGGCGCTGCTCGCGGTGATCCCGCTTGCCCTCGTGCTGTGGGGCGTGCTTGCAGCCCTGCCGGCGTTCGGCTTCCATGCCGACGTCCTGCCGCACGTGCAGGCCTACTTCCCCACCGTTGCCCTCAGCCTTCCGCCGCTGCTGTTCTACGCGGCGCTCCGCCGCTACCTGCAGGCCCTCTCCCGCGTGCGCATCATTGCGTTCACGCTGGTGTCGGCCAACCTCGTGAACGTGCTCGTGAACTGGGTCCTGATCTACGGCATCGGCCCGTTTCCCGCCCTCGGTGTCGTCGGCGCGGCATGGGCCACGGTGCTCTCGCGCCTGTACATGGTGGCCGTACTCGCCTGGGCGGCCTGGCGCCTGCACCGGGCCGCCCCGCTCCGCGTTCCGGTGGCCCTGCCCATGGCCCGCGTGCGACGCCTCGTCGCGCTTGGCGTGCCCGCCGCCGCACACCTGACATTCGAAGTCGGCGTCTTCAGTGCGGTGACCGCCATTGCCGGCAGGCTCGATCCCCATGCGCTGGCCGCGCACCACATCGCCCTCAACATCGCCGCGGTGGTGTTCATGGTGCCGCTCGGCATTTCGGCGGCTGCGGCGGTGCTCGTCGGCCAGCACGTCGGCGCGCTCGACACACGCGGCGCGCGTCGTTCGGGGTGGGCGGCGATCGTGATGGCGCTGGTCGTCATGAGCGCCTCGGCCACGGCGTTTCTCGTCGCCCCCACCGCCTTCATCCGGCTGTTCACGACCGACGTCGCGGTGATCGCCATCGGCGCCAAGCTGCTGGGTGTCGCCGCCGCGTTTCAGCTGTTCGACGGCCTGCAGGTGACGACGACCGGGGCGCTGCGCGGCCTCGGCGAGACACGCGTGCCGATGCTGATCAGCCTGGTGGGTTACTGGATCACCGGGCTTCCGCTCGGCTGGTGGCTCTGCTTCCACGCCGGTTATGGCGTGAGCGGGCTGTGGATGGGGCTCGCGGCGAGCTTGTTCGTGGTCGGCAGCGCGCTGGTGCTGCTCTGGCGGGTGCGCATCGGCCAGGCCGGCCGGCACGTCGCCGTCGTCGCGGTGACGTCGGCATGAGTCTGACCCTCCACCGCCTCGACACTGCGCTCGCGTCGCTGCCGCGCGTGGCGCTCGGCGTATGGCCGACGCCGCTCGTGCGGTTGCCGCGGCTGGGCGAGGCGCTCGGCATCGACCTGTGGATGAAGCGCGACGAGTGCAGTGGCCTGGCGATGGGCGGCAACAAGGCCCGAAAGCTCGAGTTCGTGCTCGGCGAGCTCATGGCGAAGGGGGCGCGCGCGGTCGTGACGGCAGGACCGGTGTCGTCCAACCACACGATGATGACGGCAGCCGCGGCGCGACGTCTCGGCCTCGAGGCCCACGTCGTGCTCGGTGGGAGCACATCGGCGGTCGCCTCGGCAAACGTCGCGCTCACCGAGTTGTTCGGCGCCCACGTCCACTGGACCCCGATGGACCCGGCCGACCCGTCGGCAGCCGACCTGGAGCGCTCGCGGGCGCTGTGCGAGCGCCTGTGCCGGGAGACTGGCGGGGCGTGGATTCCACCTGGCGCCACCATGCCCTCGTCCGTACCCGGCTACGCGTCGTGCGTACGCGAGGTCATCGGACAGTGCGGCGACAGCTGGCCATTCGCGGCGGTCGTCGTTGCGTACGGAACCGGCTCGACGTCGGCCGGGCTCCTCGCGGGTCTTGCCCTTGCCGAAGCAGCGGCCACCGTCTACGCGGTGTCGGTGTCGGCGCTGGCGGCGATGCGGCGCTTCGAGGCGCCGTCGCCCGACACCCTGGCGCAGGCGGCGATCGACACGTATGCGTGGCCCGTCTCGCTGGCCGCCGCGCCAGCCCGGTGCGCGTGGATCACGCCGCCCGACGAACCGGGTTACGGCCGCGCCACGGCAGCCAGCGCCGAGGCGCTGCGTCGCATCGCCCGGCTCGAAGGGCATCTGCTCGACCCGACGTACACCGCCAAGGCGGCAGCCGCGCTGATGGCGATGTGCGCCGACGGCCGCATCGCACCCGGCACCCGCGTGCTCTTCATCCACACCGGTGGTCTGTCGACGACCGCCGCCAGCCACTGACACCGTACACGCCATGACCACGACGCTGCCGCTCCGCGTGAACGACGCGCACTGCCACTTCTTCTCGCCGCGGTTCTTCGACGTGCTCGGGCGTCAGAAAGGATTGCCCGGCGACGCGCCGGGCGCCGAGGTGACACGCCTGGTGGGCTGGGAGCATCCGCCGAGCACGGACGCGCTCGCCGACCGCTGGGCCGACACGCTCACCGAGGCTGGGGTGTCGCGCGCCATGCTGATCGGCAGCGTCCCCGGCGAGGAGGAACAGATCGCGCGGGCCGTCGGGCGTCATGCCGACCGCTTCGTCGGTGCCTTCATGCTCGACCCGACGCAGGAAGGTGCGCTGACCCGCGTGGCCTGGGCGCTCGCCCAGCCCGGGATGCGCGTGGTGTGCCTCTTCCCGGCCATGCACGGATATTCACCGACCGACGCGCGCGTGCTCGGGCTCGCCGAGCAGGTCGCGCGGACGAGTGGCACCGCGCTCTTCGTGCACTGCGGCGTGTTGTCGGTGGGTATCCGCAAGAAGCTCGGCCTGTCGAGCGCGTTCGAGGCACGGTTCGGCAACCCGCTCGAACTGCAGGGACTCGCGCTGCGTCACCCGTCGCTGCCGGTGATCGTGCCGCACTTCGGGGCCGGGTTCTTCCGCGAGCTGCTGATGATCGCCGACACCTGCCCCAACGTGTACGTGGACACGTCGTCCAGCAACGCGTGGATGAAGTACAACCCGGGGCTCACGCTCCGCCACGTGTTCGCCCAGGCACTCGCGGTGCTCGGCGCCGAGCGGCTGCTCTTCGGCACCGATTCCTCCTGGTTCCCGCGTGGATGGCATGGCGCGATACGCGACACGCAGGTTGCCGTCCTCGACGAACTGGGGGTGCCGCACGTGGATCAGCAGGCGATTTGCGCCGGCAACTTCGATCGGCTCTTCCCGCGGCGTCTCGCCTGAACGAGGCGCCCGCGCGGAACCCGCCGCGAGACAAGACCTATCTCACGTCCACCAGCTCGATCTCGAACACGAGTGTCGCCTCGGGCGGGATGACGGGGGGCGAACCCTGGGCGCCGTAGGCGAGGCGCGCGGGAATCACCAGTTCGCGCACCCCGCCTTCCTTCATGCCCGCCACGCCGCGTTCCCACCCGGGAATCACCTGTCCGGCTCCGAGCACGAAGTCGAACGGCCGCCCGCTCGTCCGCGACGAATCGAATGGCACGCCGCGCCGGTCGGCGGCGGCGCTGTCGTAGAGCCATCCCGAGTAGTGCACGACGACGCGCCGGCCGTTCTCGGCCGGCTCGCCCGAGCCGCCGCGCACATCACGCATCTGCACGGTCTCGATGTCGGTCCGCGACCGCGTCGCCTGTTCCTCGGTGTAGGCGTGTCGCGATCCGCCGCCGCACCCGGCGAGCCCCACGGCGATGGCGACGCCCATCAAGCAGCGATGGACATACGTCATCGCGTCTGCCTCGCGAGCTGGCTCGGCAGGCGCGGCTGGCGCAGCAGTTCGGTGAACACCGCCCACCGCCGCGCGGGATCCGCCGCGGTGCCGCCCTCCCGTTCGACGTATGAGTGCACCAGGTCCTCCCCGAGGTTGTAGTTGATCACGTAACTGCGATACCGGTCGAAGAAGCGCACGCGCTGCTCGGCGCGGTCCCTGCCCATGAGGGCATACCGTTCCAGCCATGCCACCGCCTCAGCCGGGCTCAACCGGCCATCCACGTAACCGCGTGCGGCTTCGTTGCCGGCGTACGAGAGCCGCGCCGCGACGTCCTGCACTTGCCGGTACCGTGCGGCCTGCGCGGCGTCGAGCCCGGCCAGCGGGAACAGCACGTCGCGCTCGAACGCGAGTCGCTCGGCGCCCGGGAACGCCACGGCGATGCCGAAGTTGGCGGTTCCCTCGGCGATGAGGCTCTGGGGCGAGAAGAGTGGATACACGGCCCACTCGATCCAGCCGCGGCGGCGCACCAGCTCCTGCTCGAGCAGCACGTTGTAGACGTGATGTCCCGGATACCCTTCGTGGCACGCGAGATCGAGGGCCCGGTCGATGTAGATCGGCAGGTCCGTGTTCACCTGGATCACGCTGCGGTAGTTGCCCTGGTACCAGTTGTACCCGCTCCACGGCTTGTCGGTGACGTACTCGAGCGTGAACTGCTCCTCCTGCGGCAGGGGCACGTGGGCCACCGTGCGGGCGCGGCACTCGTGAACCGCGGCGCGGAACACGGCGTCGAGCTTCTCCGGAGGGATCACGAACGCCGCGCGAAAGCGCTCGTAACGCTCCGTGAGCGGCCCGTCGCCGGGGAGCACGTGTTCCAGATCCCGGAGCAGGCCGTCGAAGTGCGCAGCCTCGTGGGTCGGCGCCACGGCGTCATACAGCGCGGCCGACTCGTCGTCGAACTGCACACGCGCTCCTGACTGCATCGTCGCGCGCATGGCGAGCGCGCGAGCCTGCGCCCGCAGCACGCCGAGGCGCCAGGCCCCGTCGGCCGACGCGGGCGCGGGCATCGTGTCCAGCCGTGCGCTCAGGTGCGACGCGTCACGCCGCACATCCTCGATGGGCGCCGCCCGTGCCTTCACGTCCGCCTGCAGGTCGGCCGGGCCGTAGTAGGCGTCCACCGCATCCGGATCGTGCACACCGAGCGCGAGCACCACTCGCACGTACTCGCGCGCCAGTTCGTTCATCGTCATCATCTCGTTCACACCGGCCGCAGGTTCGTCGCCGACCTGCCACAACGTCCGCATCGCCGAGGGCTCCACGTCGAAGAGCCCGTAGATCCGGGGAATGCGGGTGAAGAGCAGCGCCGTGAATGCCGCGAAGCAGATGACGAGGTACGCCATGAAGCGGCGATGGCGGTACAGCCGCTCGGGGCGCTGCGCCGGGCTGTCAACCAGCATGCCCAGCTTCAGGTAGTACGCAAACAACCCGGCGACGAGCGGCGCACAGAACACGAGCTCCACGTGGTAGCGCACGAGAAAGATGCCGCCGAACACTGCGCCGACGACCGCATAGAACATCGTCGAAACCAGGAGGCGCTCTTCCGTGTAGTGCTTGAACGAACGCCGGTAAGCCGCGGCGACGGCGGGGTTGCCGATGTGTCGGAACTCGGCGTAGCGCTTCACGGCCATCAGGAACGCCCCGGCCATCCAGTATGCGACCGCCAGCGACACGGGCGGGATGAGCGTGTCCACGAGCGCGAACCAGCCGAGGAACAGGCGGATCGGGTTGTTCACCGACTCGCTCAGCACGTCGAGATACGGCCAGTCCTTCGTGCGGACGGGCGGCACGTTGTAGAGCACGCCCATGACCCACAGCCAGACGGCCGAGAGAAAGAACGGCCAGTTGACCGCCCAGGCCAGTGCGCCGCCGGCGACCGCCAGCAGGATCCACTCGACGTACGCCAGGGGGATGGAGACCAGGCCGGACGGGATTGGTCGCGACCGCTTGAGCGGATGGTGCCGGTCGTGCGGGGCGTCGAGGATCTCGTTGAGGACGTAGTTGCTCGAGGCGATGAGGCACGTCGCGACCACGGCCACCAGCAGCCTCGACCAGCCCGGGCCGCCGAGCACTTCCGGCCGGTAGGACACGGCCAGGAGCACACCCAGCAGCATGAAGCCGTTCTTGAACCAGTGGTCCGGTCGCGCAATGGCGACGTAGGCGCGGATCACCGACGTGCGGCCGCGGGCGTTACGGATGAGACTCGAGTCGATCACGGGGCAGTCGCGCGGCACACATAGTAGCCGGGCACGATGGCCGGCGTGTTGCCGCAGGGCTGAGAGCTGACGGGCACGACGTCGTCGGCATGGCGCGCCAGGATCCGCTCGTAGATGTCGATGCGCGAAAACGCGTCGGCGCCGACGATCACGCGCTCCTGCGTCATGAACGTCACGTAGTACGCGGTCCAGTAGTCGCTGCGCGCATAGCGGACGCCCGCCGATTCGAGGGCAGGCCCGAGGAGCGCCCGTGTCGAGACGACCGGCACGGTCAACTGCTCGTGCCACAGTCTGGCATGTGTCCAGCCGTTCAGCGCCGCGACGGCCACGAACGCGCCAGCCACCACGCGTCTGGGCAGCGCCCGGCGCTCCACCGACCACAGGAGCAGCGCGACCCCGGTCGGCAGGAACACGCCGAGCAGAGCGTACCGGATCGTGACGACCGTTATGAGGCCACAGCGGCTGACGGCATACACGAGGACGGCCTGCGCTCCGACGAGCACGAGGAAGAGGCCGAGCTGCACCAGCGGCGTCGAGCGCGAGGCCCACAGCGTTCGCGCACCAGCGCCCACGCGGGCCACTGTGCCGAGCAGGACGAGAGCGAACGCCGGCCACGCCCAGACGAGTCCCTGTGCCAGTCGTGACTGCACGGCCCCTTGCGCCAGAGGGAGCGGCGCCGTGCCCCACAGAACGCCGAGGTACGAGAAACCGAGTTCCATCACGTTGCGCCACGCCTGGCGCGGCGCAAAACAGAATGCGCCGCCGAGTGTTGCCAGGTTGCCGCCACCCTGCTCGGTGATCCACGTCTCGGGTCCTCGGATCGACGCGAACCGCGCGACGCCTCCGAGCAGCGCCGTCGTGCCGAGCGCAGCGAGTGCGACGGTCGTCCAGTGCCGCCGGCCCGAGCGCGTGAACACGCCGCCGTCCAGCACGTCCACGGCCAGCACCGCGGCCACGCCGTACGCCACGAACTCGCGCACGTGAAAGCCGAGGGCGGCAACCATGCCGAAGACGACCGGCGCCCGCCGGGCGTGCCAGAGGGCAAGGACGAAGAGGAGTGGTTCGACGGTCATGCCGAGCGCGTCCATCAGGCCGGCGTTCGTGACGGCCGCAGGCAGGATGACGGGGAGCGACAGCGTCACCGCGATCGTCGGCGACAGGCCCGCCCGCGCCACGGCGACCACGAGCGCCACGCCGACCCCCACGTTCATCAGCACGAGCGGCAGCTTCAGCGCGAACACGGTGGGACCGAACACCCACATGAAGGGCGCCGTGACGTACGCGGTCAGCACCACCACGTAGGTGAGGGCGTACTGATAGACCGGCAGCGCCCGCAGTTCGGCGATGTGCTTGGCCATCAACCCCATGACGGCCTGGTCGGCATCGAAGGCGAGCGTGCCCCACCAGGCGAATGGCAGCGCCCGGAAGATGACGAGCAGCGCCACGACGACCAGCCACGTCCATGGGACACGCCGTGGCGGCAGGGATGCGGCAATGGACGAAGCGGGCATGCGACGCGTGGCCGGTCTACTATACCGGCCGGTTCACGTGTCCGTGCCCGCGCCTCCTCCCACGACTCCCCTTCACCGTGGCCTGTGGCCGCTGCTGGCGCTGGTCGCGCTCGTCTGCGGCGGGCTCCTGGCCCTGGACACTCATCTGCCGCCGCCCCGCGACGACGCCGCCACGGCATGGTTCGCATACGTGCGGGCCGACTCGCCCGTCACCCGCGGCATCGATTGGCTGAACGCATCGGCGCCGGTCACCCCCGATCTCCCGGCGGCCTCCGCGCTGGTCCTGCTCGCGCTCGGCGTCACCCTGCTCGCAACACTGCGAGCGCTGACCGTGCCGGCATGGCTGGCCGTCGCGGTCGCGACGGGCGCCCTGGCCGCGCGGTCCGTCTGGAGCACGGCAACGCAGGGACACGACGCACTGCCCGTGCTCGCCGTGAGCCTTGCCGTCCTGCTGACCACCCGATCCAGCGCCACGCGCTGGCTGCCCCTCGCCTCGGTTGTGACGGCGCTGCTGGCGCCAGCGGCAGTCGTGCTGACGCTGCCTGCGCTGACGCGCATGCGCGCCTCGATCGCCGTCCGCCTCGCGACGGGAGCGATCGTGATGACGCTCGCGCTCGCGGCGCAGGCAGTGAGCGCCCGGCTTGCGTGGCGCGGGATCCCCTGCCTCTCGAGCGCCGCGTGGTCTGCGGCGCTGCTCGATGTGCTCCGCCCGGGGCTCTCGGCCGACGCATCTGCGTGGGTCGCAGTTCGGCAGTGGGCGTCCGTGCTCGGCAGCGACGTCCACGCGTTCGGACTCGTCGTCGCCGTGTTCGGGCTGGTGGTTGCCGGTGCGGATCCGGCACACGCCACGAGGCGCGCCGACGGGCCCGACGTCCGACTCCCGCTGCGTCGCGCGACGATCGTGGCGCTGGTGCTGACGCTGGTGTCGGTGGCCACTGGCATGCTGCCGCCGGCGTTCGCGGCGTCGCTGTTCCTGCCCTGGTGGGCGCCGTGGTTCGGCGTCGGCCTGGCAAGGCTCGTCGCGCGCACCGCAGGTCGCCAGCGCGCCGTGGCGGTGGTGTTCGCCGCACTCACGGCGATCGCGGTGCCACTCCTGCAGAGTGCGACGGTGATGCCGGGCCCATGGGTCGCCGGCACACCAGCCATGGCTCGCGCGGCACTCGCCACCGTGCGCGACGAGGCCATCGTCGTCCGAGACATGCCGTCCGCGCGTCGTATCCGTGCCGCCGGTGCGCGCGCATTGCCGGGCGACCCCCTGTCGGTGGCCGCATGTCTGGCCACGGGCGCGCAGGTGTCCGTCCTGGGCGACGCCGTAGCGTCCGTCGAACGCGTGGGCTTCGCGACCGACGACGAGCCCCTGCGGGCCCCGATGGTGGACGTGATACGCGACCTTCGCGGTGACCAGCTCGTCGCGCTGGCGGTCGCACCATTGGCGCTCCCGTGGATGGGCCCGCAGGCTCTGGGCGTGCTGGAACGACTCGACGTACAGCGGCAGCAGGCACTCGCTACCGCCGCCCTCGCGATCGTCGCGCGCACGGACCGCGGCGGCCGTGTCGTCACACGGCGCGACAGCGCCGAGGTCGCGCTTGCCATCGGTGACAGTGTCGACGGCCGGCAGCTGGCCGGGGCGCTGACCGTGCGTGCGGATGCGGTGGGCACGGCGATCGACGCGCCGCCGCGGCGACTCGCGACGGGAGCCGCCGGCGTCATCGCCGTCTTCGACCGCTCACAGGGCCTCGTACTGCGGTCTGCGGCGATGGCAGAGAAAGGCCTGACGGTGGCGCTGGGGACGCACGCGCAGTGGCGGCGGTCACGTGTCTCCGGGCAGCCGCAGTGCGAGCCATCCGGACCGGCGTGGACTGCCATGTCCGCTCGCGCCGCGCGAATCGCTGTGCCGATCGGCGCTGCAACGACGGGGAATCCGACGCTCGTGTTCCTGGCCGCCGACGCGCCGCTGCAGCCGCAGGTCCACGGGCTTCCCTCTGACATGCGGTCCGGCGAGGTCTCCATCGACAGCTTCGATACGCGCCATGCCGCCGACGCGGATCGCCTGTCGTCGCTGGCCGAGCACGACGGCCTGGCCGGCGCCGGCGTGCCGCGTGGCCGCTGGGTCGCGCGCGTGGCGATCACCCCGCGCGATGTGTGGCATCCCTCACACGTCTCCGTGGCCTCGGGCGGTGCGGACGCCGCGTGGGCGACTCGACTCTCCTCCGACGGGCGACGGGCGTCCACGACGGACGTGTGCCGGATGGACGCTGCAGGCGAGCGGCTCTTCTATGGGCACTTCGGCGCGGTGGACGACGACAGTCCGTACGAGGTGGGCGTGCGCATGCTGGAGGGCTGGCACGCGCCGGAACGCCTGCACGGGCTCGTGCACCAGTGGACCTCGCGCCCGACCGCCACCGCCACGTTCACGCTCGCGAAGCCGCGTGACCTGGTGCTGGCGCTCGATGCCGAGGCGGCTACGACCCCGCAGGGCCCTCAACCGCTCACGGTGCGCGTGAACGGCCAGGTACTCGTGCTCGACCGGCCGGGAGCGTCGCGGACCACCGTGCCGGCGTCGCTGCTGCGCCTCGGTCGCAACGTGCTGGCGCTGGAGGTAGGCCAGGTCGTGCAACCGCCCGGCGATGCCCGGACGCTGGGCGTGCTCGTGCGCCAACTGCGCCTCATCGAGATGGGGTCTCGCTGAAACCTGTACCCTCGACGTTGACGATGCGGCCGTCGCCATCGAGCACGAAGACGTCGAGCTGACGGCCATCATCCATGCGGAGGCCGAACGAATCGCCACGGCCCGCGAGCGAGGTCAGCGTGTCCGGAGCGGCAAGCAGGTGACCTTCGATGACCCAGGCGCCAGGCGTGAGTTCGAGCCCGGCAACGTCCCAGTCCCGATAGACCTCCAGTTCGTACGCCACGGCGATCGGCGTACCGGGCGCGCGGCGGTCGTGCAGCGAGCCCTCCCCGAACAGTCGTTCCACGAGTCGCAGCATGCGTGATGTCCTCTCCCCGATCGGGGCCGGCCTGCTCCGGTTCGCCGCAGCGGCGTGGCTGCTCGTGCTTGCGCCGCTGGACCTGGCCGTGACCCTCGCCCGTCTGGCCACGCGCTCGGCGTCCACCCCCGCCGGTCTCGCGGTGGCGCTCATCGCGGCGCGCGTGTTCGTCTCGGCCACCGGCCTCGTACTCGGCGCGCGCATCGTGCAGCGTACGCCCGGCATCCGGCCCGTTGCCTACCGATGGGCCGTCCTCGATCTTGTCACGCTGGCTCTCGCACTGGCCACCACCGCCCTTCCGACGAGTCGCGTTCCTGGCGACGCGCCGTTTGTATGGCTCGTCCACGCCGTTGCTGCCGTGGCAGTGGTCAGGGCGGCCGTCAGGTGAGAGCGGCGCGTGTTGCGGTCGGCCGGGCGTCGGGATAGCATCCCGCCTTCCTGCACGTGCCCGCACGTGGCGGTCCACACACTCAATCGGGAGGGATCACCGTGATCGCTGCGCGGCTTCGCCTGGCAGCCTCGGGAATGGCCTGTGTGCTGGCAGCGGCAGCGCCGTCGGTGGCGCAGCCGGTCGCACCCGTGGCCATTCGGAACGCGCGCATCGTCCCCGTGTCGGGTCCGGTGATCGGCGCCGGCACCATCGTGCTCGCCGACGGTCTGATCAAGGCTGTCGGCGCCCGCGTCGAGGTGCCACGGGAGGCCATCGTGATCGATGGCGTCGGGTTGACCGTGTACCCCGGACTGTTCGACGCGTTCACCGACCTTGGCGTTGCCGCAGGCATGGCGGCAGGGTCGGGCGCGGGCGGACAGGCCGGCACACGCCAGCCTGCCCGGCAAGTGCGAGGTCCGCAGGACCGTCCGGGCTCGACTCCGTGGCTGCAGGCCGCCGACGACTTCCGCGCCGACGATCGGGCGATCGAGAGATGGCGTAACGGCGGCGTGACGACGGTCGTCACGGCCCCACGCGGTGGCATCTTCCCGGGGCAGGCCGCCGTCGTGAACCTGAGCGGCGAACGCCGCGAGGCCGCCGTCGTGCGCAGTGCCGCCGCCGTGCCCGTCTTCCTGTCGCCGCCGGCGGGAGGCGGTGTGTTCCCGGGCTCGCTCATGGGCGTGTTCGCCTACGTGCGACAGGTGTTCCTCGATACGCGGCACTCGGGCGAACTCGCACGCCGCTACGAGGAGAGCCCGCGCGGCCGGCAGCGACCCGACCACGATCGCACCGTTCAGGCCCTGCAGCATGCGCTGCAGGCCAGGACGCCGTTCCTGATGCCCGCCTCGAGCGCAACCCAGATTGATCGCGTGCTGGCCTTCGGCCGCGAACTCGACGTGCCCCACGTGCTCTGCGGCGCGCACGAGGGATACGCGGCGGCCGCACGTCTGGCCCGCGCGAAGGTGCCGGTGCTCGTGAGCGCGCACTGGCCGCAGGCGCCCAACGATGCCGATCCCGACGCCGACGAGACACTGAAGGTGCTCGAGGTGCGCGCCCAGGCGCCGCGGACGCCCGCCGCGCTGGCTGAGCAGAAGGTGCTGTTCGCGTTCTACTCGGATGGCCTCGCCGGTCCGGGAGAGTTCCTCGGCAACGTCCGCAAGGCCGTGGGCGCGGGTCTCTCCCCTGATGGCGCCCTGCGCGCGCTCACCATCGATGCCGCGCGCATCTACGGCGTGCACGACCGGCTGGGCAGCCTGGAGCCGGGCAAGATCGCCAACGTGATCGTGGTGCAGGGCGATCTCTTCGCGGACGCGAGCGTCATCAGGCACGTGTTCGTGGACGGTCGCCGCTTCGACGTGCCCGCGGACGCGGCCCCGGGACGACGCGCGCCCCCTGCGGCCGAACGTGGCACCACCCGTCCAGGTGCAGGAGCCGGGCGATGATCCGTCCTCTGGCGTGTGCCACGTTTCTGATGGTCGCCACCGCGGCGCCGGCCCTGGCACAAAGCACCGGGTCGGTCACCGTCATCCGGAACGCGACCATCCTGACCGTGACGAGCGGCACGATCGAGAAGGGGGCGATCCTGATCCGGAACGGTCGCGTCGCCGCGGTCGGGACCGACGTCGAGAGCCCGCGCGGCGCAACGGTGATCGATGCGGCCGGCGCCTACGTCATGCCGGGCATCATCGACGCGCACAGCCACATCGCGATCGACGGATCGGTGAACGAGTCGAGCCTGTCGGTGACGTCGATGGTCGGCGTCGAGGACGTCCTCGATCCCGAGGACATCGACATCTATCGCGGCCTCGCCGGCGGCGTGACCACCGCGAACATCCTGCACGGCAGTGCGAATGCCATCGGCGGCAAGAACGCGGTGATCAAGCTGCGATGGGGCAAGGACGCGCGCGGGTTGCTGCTGGAAGGCGCGCCACCCGGCATCAAGTTCGCGCTCGGCGAGAACCCGAAGCGATCCAATCGCGCCCCGACGCCGAACACGGAGGCCCGCTACCCCGCCACGCGCATGGGCGTGATCGACGTCATTCGCGAAGCCTTCGTCGAGGCGCGCGCCTACCAGGCGACGTGGCGGGCGCACGAGGCGGCCGTGAAGGCCGGCGACCGCACCGCCGTCGCCCCCGCTCGCGACCTCCGCCTCGAGGCACTCGTCGAAGTGCTCGACGGCAAGCGGCTCGTCCACGCCCATGCGTACCGGGCCGACGAGATCCTGCAGTTGCTGCGCGTCGCCGAGGAGTTCCGTTTCAGGATCGCCACCCTCCAGCACGTACTCGAGGGCTACAAGGTCGCCGACGAGATTGCCCGTCACGGCGCCGGTGCTTCGACCTTCTCGGACTGGTGGGCGTACAAGTTCGAGGTGTACGACGCCATCCCGCACAACGCGGCGCTGATGACCGAACGCGGCGTTGTCGTGTCGATCAATTCCGACAGCGCCGAGGAGCATCGTCACCTCAACCAGGAAGCGGCCAAGACGATGAAGTACGGCGGTCTCACCGAGGAGCAGGCGCTGAGGCTGGTCACGCTGAATCCCGCGATTCAGCTCGGGATCGACGAGCGCGTCGGCTCGATCGAGGTGGGCAAGGACGCAGACCTCGTCATCTACAGCGCGCATCCGCTGAGCGTGTACGCGGTGCCGCAGCAGGTGCTCGTGGACGGCGTCGTGTATTTCGACCGCGCCAGGGACCTGCTGCAGCGTGAGGCCCGCGCGAAGCAGAAGCTGACGCTGCGCGGCACGGAGAAGGCCGGCGCCAGTCCCGCGAGTGCCGCCGCAGGAAGCGCGCCGCGGCGCGACGCGTCCGAACCGCGCGGCAAGGGGGTTCGATGAGCGGGCACGCCTGGAGAACG
This sequence comes from Acidobacteriota bacterium, assembly GCA_023429845.1. Lineage (GTDB taxonomy): Bacteria > Acidobacteriota > Vicinamibacteria > Vicinamibacterales > Vicinamibacteraceae > Luteitalea. The sequence continues at coordinate 6,052 of JAEZCY010000290.1, read as the reverse complement.
TGGCGCACGGTCCTGACCGTGGCCGCCGGCACGAGCCTGGTCCTGAGTGGTGCCGTGGAGGCGCAGCCGTTGCCCGCCGCCTATGCCATCACGGGCGCGCGTATCAACACCGTTGCGGGCGCCGTCATCGAACACGGCACCGTCGTCGTCGCGGACGGCAGGATTCTCTCGGTCGGCGCGTCGGTGCCCGTTCCCGCAGGCGCGGAGGTCATCGACGGCGCCGGCCTTCAGGTGTCGCCAGGGTTCTTCGACGCAATGAGCCAGCTCGGGCTCACCGAGATTGGCTCGGTCAATGCGACAAACGACCTCACCGAAGCCGGCGCCTACAACCCGCAGATCGATGCGGCGACGGCCGTCAATCCCGCGACGGACCATCTGCCGGTGGCCCGTGTCAACGGCATCACGCACGCCGTGGCGGCCCCTGGCATGCCGGGGAGCGCGTCTCCCACAAGCCCGGTGATCGGCGGCCAGGCGTCGGCATTTCACCTGGACGGCTGGACGGTCGAGGAGATGCTCCTCGCCCGGTCGGTGGGCATGGTCGTGAACTGGCCGCCCCTGCGCTCGCGCGCGATGGACTTCGCCACCTTCTCCATGCGGACCCGTCCGTTCCGAGAGGCCCGGGAGGAGCAGGCGCGACAGCTCCGGGAACTCGCGCGCTGGATTGCCGACGCCCGCGACTACCGCCAGGCCCGCGGCAGGGGCGTCGACCGCGTCGAGCGCAACCTGAAGCTCGAGGCGCTCGCACCCTATGCGGCCGGCGAGAAGCCCTGGCTCGTGCGCGCCACGACCGAGCGCGACATCCGGGAGGCGGTGGCGTTCTTCGTGGACACGCACGCGCAGAAGCTCGTGCTGGTCGGCGCCGCGGAGGCATGGAAGGTGGCCGCCGTGCTCGCCGAGAAGCGGGTGCCGGTGATCCTCGGGCCCACACAGGCGCTGCCGGGCTCCGACGACGACCCATACGATGCGCCGATGGCCGCCCCGGCGACGCTGCACGATGCGGGCGTCACATTCGCGCTGTCCACATTCGGTTCCGCCGACGCGCGAAATCTGCCGTACGAGATCGGCACCGCCGTCGGCTTCGGCCTGCCGCGAGACGCTGCGCTCCGGGCGATCACGCTGGCGCCGGCGCAGATCCTCGGCCTGGGGGATCTTGTCGGCTCGATCGAGCCCGGCAAGGTGGCCAATCTCGTCGTCACCCGCGGTGACCCGCTCGAGATCCGCAGCGAGGTGACCCACGTGTTCATCAAGGGTGTGTCGGTGTCGCGCCAGACGCGCCACACGCAGCTGTACGAGAAGTACCGCAACCGCCCAAGACCGGCGACGGCCACGAGGTAGCGCGACGGGCCGGCCGCCGGCCCGGACGCGCACCTGTTTGCACGCGCCGCGATCCCAGTTACGATCGACGGTCGTGCGCGGCGCTCGTGCCGCACGTCCCGTTCGTCCGCGCGGCTTCGCGCGCCGCCTTAGCACAGACCTATCGAATGCCCACTGCCACGACGTTTCCTGCAGCCGACGCCACACGACCGTCCGTGTTCGGACGCACCCTGCTGATCACGGGCTCGCTCAGCGCCGAGGAGGATCTCGAGCTGCACGGCACCGTACGCGGCTCCGTCTCCGCGCCGGCCCACTGCGTGATCGTGGCCGACGACGCGCGTGTGGACGCCGACGTGCTGGCGCGCGACATCACGGTGCGCGGGCAGGTCGTCGGCAAGCTGACGGCCACCGAGATCGTCGACGTGCGCAGCGGCGCACGAGTCCAGGGCCAGATCGCCGCGCCGCGGCTGGCACTCGAGGAAGGCGGCCACGTGCAGGCCCGCGTCGAGACGCGCAGCGTGGATGCCGCTGTTCGGGTGGCGCAGTACCGCAAGCAGCGGTAAGCGAGCGTTCGGCCTTCGTCATTCGGCCGTCGGCACTTCGAAGTGCCCCGTGCTCCCATCCGCACTGGAGGGCGGCGACGGTTCCTGGGACCACCGGATCCGCGTGCGCTCGCGAAGGCCGAAGGCCGGGGGGTGAAACCGCTTGCCGATGGCCGTCAGTGTCCTATGATGTCCTGATGACCACGGTCTCGCCTCGCGCACTGCCGGGCACCAGCGCCACCGACGCCTTCACCATCGCGGACGCGACCGAACTGTACGAGATCGATCGCTGGGGAGCCGGCTACTTCTCCATCGGCGACAACGGGAACGTCCTGGTCCATCCGACCAAGGACAAGGCGCGCGCCATCGATCTCAAGCAGCTGATGGACCGGCTGCAGATGCGCGGCATCACGCTGCCGATCCTGCTGCGTTTCAGCGACATCCTCCAGCATCGGCTCGGCGACATCCACGGCGCGTTCCAGGCCGCTATCGGCCAGCACGGCTACACGGGGAAGTACGTCTGCGTGTATCCGATCAAGGTGAACCAGCAACGACAGGTCGTCGAAGAGGTGCTGGAATTCGGCCGGCCGTACAACTTCGGCATCGAGGCGGGCAGCAAGCCGGAACTCATGGCGGTGGCCGCGCTGGCCTCCAACGACACACCGGTGATCTGCAACGGCTTCAAGGACGCCGAGTTCATCGAGATGGCGATGCTCGCCCAGAAGATCGGGCGCAACATCATCCCCGTCGTCGAGAAGTACACCGAACTCGGCCTGATCCTCGAGTACGCCGAGAAGGTCGGTGTGCGGCCGCGGATCGGCTTCCGCGTGAAACTGGCCGCACGCGGCAGCGGCCGCTGGCAGAGCTCGGGAGGCTACAGGTCCAAGTTCGGCCTGACGGTCACCGAGATCATGCGCGGGCTCGACGAACTCAAGTCACGCGGCATGGAGGACTGCTTCAAGCTCCTCCACTTCCACCTCGGGAGCCAGATCCCGAACATCCGCATCGTCAAGGGCGCGCTCGTGGAAGCCGCGCGCATCTACTGCGAGCTCCACAAGGCCGGCGCCGGACTCGAGTACATGGACGTCGGGGGCGGACTCGGCGTGGATTACGACGGCTCGCAGACCAACTTCGAGTCGAGCATGAACTACACGCTGCAGGAGTACGCCAACGACGTGGTGTACCACCTGCAGCAGGTATGCGACGAGACCGGGGTGCCGCACCCCACCATCGTGTCCGAGAGCGGCCGCGCCATCGTCGCCTATCACAGCATGCTGGTCTTCAACGTGCTCGGCGTGTCGGAGTTCGGCGAGGAGCGCGTGCCCACCGAAGTCACCGACGACCTCGAGCAGCCCGTTGCCGACCTCATCGAGACGCTGCACAACCTCACCGCGCGCAACGCACTCGAGAGCTACCACGACGCCCAGGCCGCGCTCGACATGGCGATGAACCTGTTCTCGGCGGGCTACCTGTCGCTGGAGCAGCGGTGCCACGCGGAGAATCTGTACTGGCACCTCTGCGTGAAGCTCCAGAAGATCATGTCGCAGATGGACCTGGTGCCCGAGGACCTGCAGACGCTCGACGAGATGCTGTCGGACACGTACTTCTGCAACTTCTCGCTGTTCCAGTCGATCCCGGACAGCTGGGCCATCGGACAGCTCTTCCCTGTCATGCCGATCCACCGGCTCGACGAGCGCCCGACGCAGCACGCCGTGCTCGGCGACATCACCTGTGACTCCGACGGCAAGATCGATCAGTTCATCGACAGGCGCGACGTGAGGAAGACGCTGCCGCTGCACACGCTCAAGGACGAGCCCTACCTGCTCGGCGTGTTCATGGTCGGCGCGTACCAGGAGATTCTGGGCGACCTGCACAACCTGTTCGGCGACACGCATGCCGTGCACGTCAGCCTCAACGACAAGCAGGAAGTGGTGCTCGACGCCGTGATCAAGGGCGACACGGTGAAGGAAGTGCTCGATTACGTCGAGTTCGACGTGGAGCACCTGATCGGCAAGATGCGGATGGACGTCGAGTCGGCCGTGCGCGAGGGCCGCCTCGACTACCTCGAGTCAGGACGGCTGCTGCGGTTCTACGAAGAGGGCTTGCACGGCTACACGTATCTCGAAGATCCGAACGACCCCCGATAGACGGGCGGAGCGCGTCACCAGGAACGCGCCCCCTCGGTCTCAGGCGCGCTGTTCCTGCCGTGGCCTCCGCGGCGGTCGCGGGCCACGGCGGTCACCACCGCGCTCCTCGCGCGGGTCGTCGAACCGGCGGCACGCCGCGGTGAAACGGCGTTCGAGTTCGGCCGCGTCGTCGTCGGCGGCCGGTCCCAGACGACTCCAGGCGGCGCGCGCCGACCGCACGGTTTCCTGCGCCGCGCGTCGCCGTGTCTGGTCGTCCACCCGACCACCGATCGTGTTCGAGGCCAGGGCCTCCTTCAGCATCGTGGCGAGGGCTGCGGCCGGTGCGGCCTGCACGGCGACCTGCGGCGCCTGACTCGTGTTCCCGAGCTGCTCGACCTGCTGCACCAGCTGGGTCATCCGGGCGCGCGTGACCTCGGCGTCGAACATGGACGCGCGGAAGGCCTCCGGGTAGCGCTCGAGCAGCGTCTGTGCGGCGGTCACGAAGCGTTCCTGCATCGGGCGGACGATCTCGCGCGGCAGCGGCGGTCCGCTCCGCCACGCCTGCCACGCCTGTTCCGCCTGGCGCAGGGCGGTCGCGCCGTCCATGGGCTCGTCACCCTCGGCGGCGGGCGCCGCGAGGGCCTCGAACTCGGTGAGCGCCTGCTCGCGCGACACCCGCCGGCTGTCGAACTCCAGCGCGTGGCGGTTCTTGTAGCGCTCGAAGAACCGGTCGCACGCGGCGCGGAACTTCTGCCACAGCTGCTCGGACTTCTGCCGCTTCACCGGGCCGCTCGCCTTCCACTCGGCCTGCAGCGCCTTCATGCGTTCCACGCCGTGGGGCCAGTCGGTGGTCTCCGCGATCGCCTCGGCCTGCGCGATCAGGTTCTCCTTGACGGCCTGGTTCGCGCTCCAGGCGTCCTTGCGCCCGGCGAGGTCCTCCTTGCGACGCGTGAAGAACCTGTCGCAGGCCGCACGGAAGCGGTTGTTGAGGGCCTTGCCCTGCTCGCCCCGCGGCGCGTGCCCGAGCGAGTTCCACCGCTGCTGCAACGCCTTCAGGGCGTCGGCCGTCTTGAGCCAATCGGTCGACTCGGCAAGCTCCTCCGCCTGCTCGGCGAGCTGGGCCTTCTCCTGCACGACGGCCGCATCCTCCATCGACCGCTGCGCGTAGTAGCCATCGACGCGCGCCTGCGCGGCGTCGGCGGCGGCCTTGAAGCGCTGCCACAACGCGTCGCCCTCGGCGCCACGCGGCCCGGCGCTGGCCTGCTTCCACTGTGCGCGAAGGTCCTTGAGCCGTTTGGCGACGTCGGCCAGTGGCTCCACGTCGGCCAGGGCCTCCACCTTCTCGCACAACTCCTGCTGCACGGTGGCGTTGGCCCATCGCTTCCAGTCGTCGGCGCTCCTCAGTTCGCGCACGACGTCCATCAACCGCCCCTGCACCTTCTTCAGGCGCTCGACGATGGCGCCCTGGTCGTCGCGTGACGGCAAGGGTCCGAGCTGCTCGGCCGTGCTGCGCGCGTCGCGCAACGCCTGATCGGCGTCCTTGAGTGGCAGCCCCTCACGCGCCGCAACCGCCTCGAGCCGATCGCAGGCAGCGAGGGCGCGTGCCAGGTTCTCGGCGCGGCTCGCGGTCTCCTCTTCGCGCGCCGCGGCCGTCCGCGCGGCGATCGTGCCCTCCGCTGCCTTGACGCGCGACACCAGCACGGGATCGACGGCCACGCCGTCCTGAGCCAGCGCGGTCCACCGCTTCAGCAGATCGGCCCACCGCTTGTGCGCATCGGCGAGGACCTCGACGCCCGCGAGCTGCTCCGCTTCCCCGGCCACGGTGGCCAGCTGCGCATGGCGCTCGGCGTCGGCCAGCCTGGCCGCCAGTCGCGCCCGCTGCCGCGCGATGGCCGCCAGCAGCCGCTGGTTCACGGCCTCGCTGCTCGGCTCGCCTTCCGCATCGAGCGCGCCCCAGGCTGCCTGCGCCGTCGTGACCGCGTCCTCGATGTCGTCGCCGACGTAGTCCTCGAGCGCCTGGCACACCTCCGCCCGACGGGCGTCCTGCGCCGCTCGCGCGTCGGCCTCGGC
>JAEZCY010000271.1 GCA_023429845.1 Acidobacteriota bacterium | reverse complement strand
GAGCACGACGCCGTTGATGCGACCGAGACCGCGGACCTGGGCGTCTGCCGGCGACAGCTGACCGTGAAGAGCGAGCGTTCCAACGAGAAGAAGGGCCGTCGTGAAGATGCGCATGTATGCCTCGGCGATGCCTCGAACCGCAGCCCGCCCCGTGCGGACCGCAGGGGCGCCGGTGCGGCGACCCTTGTGGCTCCCGGTGAGATCGGCACGGGCCGGCTGATCTTGAATCGGGGGCGCCAGGCCGGCGAGGCAGGGGATCGCCTCGCCAGCACAGGCGTGAAGCATCGGCGGGCGCGGAGAGCACGCGCGTCCGTGCGCTGACGAGCGGAGGGTCGATCAGGCGGGCGGCGCGGACCCGTCGCCGGCGTCGCGATTGGCAAGCACGCCGCGGAGGTACTGCTCCACGCGGACGTACTCGGCCTGGACGTCGTCGGCGAGTGTCGCCAGCGCGTCCGGGGAACGGCCCTGGTATCCCGCCTGTTCGAGCTGACCGGCGAGGTCCTGCAGGTGGGAGGCGCCAAGGTTGCCGGCGCTGCCCTTCACGGCGTGAGCCACGCGTGTCACCTGCGCGGCGTCGAGGGGACGGTCGTCCAGCGCACGCAGCCGTTCAGGCGTGTCGCGCAGGAACAGCGACACGAGTTCCACCACGAGGTCGGGCTCGCCAGGCTCCTGGAGCGACGCGAGCATCTCCAGCACCTCCGGGTCCACCGCTGGGGTCATCGGCATAGTCATCTTCGAGTCGGTGTCAGCGCCCGTGCGGCGGCGATGTGCCGCGGCAATCGGTCAGACAACTGACGGCCTTCCACCACGTTCGGTGCTGCTCATGCATCGGCGGCGACGGGCGCCCGCATCGGCGGCGCTGCCGCGACGCGCGCGGCGGATCGCAGCACGCCCGTGAAACGGAGATCGCCGGCGGCGCTGCTGAACGACACCGCGACCCAGCCACTGTCGCTGAGCGTCTCGGCACCCATGCGTTCGACGACCGCTCGTTGCAGGTTGACCTCGTCGCCGTCCACACGCAAGGCATTCTGCAGGCGGCCGCCGATCATCCGCGCCATCTCCTGCAAGGCGGACGAGACGTGCTCGGCGTTGGCGTTGCCGCCGCGGCGCACGATCGCGGCCATGCGTTCGCTCATCTCCGGGTCCGTCACGAAGCCGAACTCGACATCCGCGTCTTCATGCGGCAGCCCCATCATCACCCGGGTCAGGTCCGCGCCGGGCGTCGGCACGGTCGAGTCGGCGACGCCGGTGTACACCTCGATGCCGAGCATCAGCCCGAAGACCTGCTCCACCGCCCCGATCATCTGCGAGCGCAGCTTCGGCCGCGTGGTCAGCGCGCATTCGACGACGCTGCGGCCCGCCACGAGCGCCTCGAACTGCGCGCGGAATGCCTCGGCCACGAGCGTGCGCGGAATCACCGCATCGGCGTAGGCGAGTGGCACGCTGGCGCTGCGCGTGCCCGCGACCACCACGGGCACGAGCGCCAGATGCGGCAGGCTGCGCAGCTTCCGCAGGAACATCGCCGGCGGCACCGCGCCCAGTTGCAGCCCGAGCAGCACCACGGCCGGCGGCGATGCGAGGCAGGCCCGCAGCCCCTGTGCGCCACCCTCCGCTTCGACAACGACGTAACGGTCGCCGAGCGTGCGGCGGACCATCTGCCTGAACACCGCGTCGCCATCGACGACGAGCATCGTCGATTGGTCAGGCAGGCCCGAGAGCGAGCGGCGCTGTGCCTGCGGCGTATCGATGGCACCCGCACCGATGCCGGCGACGAAGCGGCGGATGCGCGCCGCCGCATCGTCCACCCGCAGCGGCTTGGTCAGATAGGCGCTGACGCCGAGCGCCAGGAGCCGGCGCACCTGCGCCTCGTCGCGCACGGCCGACAGGACCATGACCGGCAGATGTCGAACGGCCGGTGTCGCCCGAATCGCTTCGAGGGTCTTGAGCCCGTCCATCAGCGGCATCATCACGTCGATCACGACGAAGTCGAACGACTCCCGTCCGAGGACGTCGAGCGCTTCGATGCCGTTGGTGGCCTCGACGACCACGCAGTTCAACTCGCGCTGCAGGATCCGGCTCAGGAGGAGGCGCGCCGTGGGTTCGTCATCGACGATCAGCGCCTTCATCGTGGCTCCGCCACCCCGGCGTTCTGCACCACGATGGAGACACGACGGTTCCTGGAGTTGAACGGCTCACCAGGCGTGCGGAGGATCGTGTCGGCAAACCCGCGAATCGCCTTGACGTGCGACTCCGGCAGGCCGGCGGTTTCCATGATGCGCCGCGCGGCATTGGCGCGATCCGCCGACAGCTCCCAGTTGGTGTACGCGTGGTCCTTGCCGAACGGGGCCGCGTCCGTGTGCCCTTCGACCGCGATGGACTGCGGCAGCTGCGCGAGTTCCCGGCCGATGACGCGCAGCACCTCCTGCGTTTCCTTCTTCACCCGTGCGCTGCCGGAGTCGAAGAACGTCTCGCGCCCGCCCTCCTGCAGTTCGATGCGGAGCCCTTCGGCAGTGACCTTCACGTCGACGAGGTCCTCGAGATTCTTGAAACCCGGGATCGCCTTGAGCCGCTCCTTGATGCGCTCGGCGGCGCGCTCGAGCGCAGCCGTGGCCGCGGCCACGTCCGGCGCCGGGCCCGAAGCACTCGCCCCGACGAGGCCGGCTCCCGAGGCAATCGGCGAGCGTCCGCCCTCATGCTCGAAGATGCCCGGATCCTTGAAGTAGCCGGCGACGGCGTCCTTGACGTCCTGGCTCTGGTTGACGAGCCACATCACCAGGAAGAAGGCCATCATCGCGGTGACGAAGTCCGCGTAGGCCACCTTCCATGCGCCTCCGTGGTGGCCGCCGTGGCCGCCCTTCTTCTTCTTGACGATGATGACCGGCTGATGATGCGCTGACATGCCGAGGTCCTAGGCGGCTGCCGCCATGTCGGCCTTCTGGCCCTTGCACGCCTGCTCGGTCTCCGTGAACGTGGGGCGCACGTCTTCCGGCAGCGTCCGGCGCGCGAACTCCACGGCGATCGCTGGCGGGAAGCCCTTGTACACGGCGAGCAACCCGGCCTTGATGCACACCAGGTAGCGCCCCTCGGCCTCCACCATGTGCTCCATGCTCGTGGCCATCGGCTGCACGAACCCGTACGACGCGAGAATGCCGAGGAACGTGCCGACGAGCGCGGCAGCGACCTTGTGGCCGATCTCCTCGGGCGGTCCCCCGATGCTCTGCATGGTGATCACCACCCCGAGCACCGCCGCAACGATGCCCAGCCCCGGCAGCGCGTCGGCCACCCGGCCGAGCGTCTGCGCCGGCTTCAGGTTCTGGTGATGGTGCACCTCGATGTCCTCCTCCATGAGCGTCTCGAGGTCGTGCGGCGTCACGCCACCGAGGATGATGACGCGCACCGAATCCGAGAGAAAGGACACCGCATGGTGGTTGGCGAGGAATGTCGGGAACCTGCTGAAGACGCTGCTCTTCTCGGGCTCCTCGACGTGCGCCTCGAGCGCCATCACGCCTGACTGCTGCGTCAGGCGATAGAGCTGGTACTGCAACGCCAGCAGGTCCAGGTACACGTCCTTGCTCGGCGGTGACTTGAAGAAGTTGCCCATCTGCCCCAGCAGCTGCTTCATGAGCGAGATCGGAGTGGCGATGAGCAGCGACCCGAGAGCCGCGCCGCCGATGATGATGAATTCGGACGGCTGGTTCAGTGCGAGCAGGGAGCCACCGTGCATCAGGTAGCCGCCGGCTACCGAGCCGAGCACGATGAGCGCACCGACGATGAGGAGCATGAGCGAAGACCTCTCCTACGCCACGTGGGCGGCGACTTCGCGATCGAGCACGCGAAGCCAGGTGTGGACGAGGGCGGGGTCGACGGTCTGGCCGGCGAGCGAGACGAGCTCCATGCACGCGCGTGCGCTGCTGGACGTCGGCTGACCCGGCCACCAGCCCTGGCTGGCCAGGTCGAAATCGCGGACGAGCCGCGCGATGCGCGCGGCCAGGGGGATCTCGTCGCCCTGCAGCCCGACGGGCAGACCGTCGCCGTCGAACCGTTCGGCGATGGACAGGACCGGCGATGCAAGGCGTGCGAGCGAGGGCACGGCCTGCAGCAGGTCGTGTGCGGCGCGACGGCATTGCCATTCACGCCAGGGGTTGTGCGGATGCCCGGGGCCCAGCGCGAGTTGTCCGATGTCGGCCAGCAGCGCGACGTCGTGTGCCTCCTCCGCGAGGTCGTGACGGTCGAGGTGCTCGGCGAGCAGGCGCGCCCATTCAGCCGTGCGGCGGGCACGCGCGGCAACGGCGCGCTCGCGTCGGGCCAGGGCCGAGAGCAGCAGCGAGGATGCCGGCACGCCCGCATCCTCGGCAGCGGCAAGCAGGCCGTGCAGCGAGCCGAGTGCACCAGCCGGGTCAACGTCGGTCGAGACGTGGACGGGCGACGAGGGCGGACAAACGAGTGAGAACAGCGAAGGCGCGTCGAGACAGCCGTGCATGAAGGCTCCGAAAGGGAGGAGTCACGGGACTACCCCTCCGTGAAGCCAATCGGCCACACGCGTGGCAGGCTTCAACCGGGCAGCCACCGCCCGGGACGCGAACGCCGCGGCCTCAGGCCCACGGTCGTTGTGCGATCGGCATCCGCCACCCGGTGCCGAACGCGCGGGACGTCACTTTGAGCACGGGCGCCGCCTGTTTGCGCTTGAACTCCGAGATGCGCACGAGGTGCAGGACCCTGCGGACGACGGCCGGGTCGAAACCGGCGGCCTCGAGGTCGCGGGCGTCGGCATAGCCTTCGATGTGCCGTGCGAGCAGCGCGTCGAGCTCGTCGTAGGGGGGAAGACTGTCCTGATCGGTCTGGTCGGGACGAAGTTCCGCTGAGGGGGGCTTGGTGAGGGTGCTCTCGGGGATGACCACGCCGGCGCGGTTGACCCAGCGGGCGATGCGATAGACGAGCGTCTTGTAGACGTCGGCGATCACGGCAAGCGCGCCGTTCATGTCGCCATACAGCGTGCAGTAGCCGGTCGCCAGTTCCGACTTGTTCCCCGTCGTCAGCAGCAGCGCTCCGGTCTTGTTGGAGAGCGCCATCAGCAGCACGCCGCGGATGCGGGCCTGCAGGTTCTCCTCGGTGACGTCGGCGTCCCGACCTGCGAAGGGGCCCGCGAGCAGGTCGTCGAAGGCACGCATGACGGGGGCAATCGGCAGCGTGTGCGTGCCGATGCCGAGCGCGGACGCCAGCGCCTCGGCGTCGGTGATGCTGCCGTGGCTGGAGAACGGTGACGGCATGAGCACGCCCGCCACGTTCTCGCGGCCCAGCGCTTCTGCCGCAATCACCGCCGTGAGCGCCGAATCGAGGCCGCCCGAAAGACCGAGCAGCGCACGCGAGAAGCCGGACTTGTGGGCGTAGTCACGCACGCCGAGCACGAGCGCCGCGAACACTTCCGCCTCGAGCGGCAGGTCGGGCGCCGGCGCCGCCGCGCCCCGCACCGCCGTGTCCACGACCACGGTGTCCTCGCCGAAGGCGGCGCCGCGCGCCACGCAGGTGCCGTCTGGCGTGAACGCGAGGCTCCGGCCGTCGAAAACCAGGTCGTCGTTGGCGCCGACCTGGTTGGCATACAGCGCCCAGACGCCGTACTTGCGCGCGAGGTGCGCCAGCAGTCGCTCCCGCTGCTCCAGCTTGCCCTGCGCATACGGCGAGGCCGACATGTTGATCATCACCGGCGCCTGCAACTCCCGCAGCGCAGCCACCGGGTCGCCACCATACCGTCGCGTACTCCAGACGTCAGGGTCGTTCCAGACGTCCTCGCAGATGCTGACGGCGACTCGCCCGTCGGCGACCGACAGCGCCGCCATGGACGGGCCCGGCTCGAAGTAGCGATCTTCGTCGAACACGTCGTACGTGGGCAGCAGGGTCTTGGTGAACACCTGACCGACCGTGCCATCCCGGAGATGCACGGCGGCGTTCACCAACGGCCGGCCCGCGCCGGCACCCGAGGGCAGCGGCAGCCCGACGAGCACGTCCGGGGCGTCCCGCAAGGCGTCGGCAAGCCTCGCGACGACTTCCTGCCCCTGGGCAATGAAGCCGGGCATCAGGAGGAGGTCGCGCGGCGGATAGCCGGTGAGCGCCATTTCGGGCGTGACGCAGAGGTCCACGTGCGAGCCGATGGCCTTCACGGCCGATTCGATTCGCGCGGCGTTGGCCGCGAGGGCGCCCACCGTCGGGTTCAGTTGGAGTAGCGCGATGCGCATGCAGGCACCGCGATCATAGCCGGGGACGTGGTGTCGGGTGCGGTCGAGCCCGCGGCGACGCTCAGGACGCGCCGAGTGAACGCGCAGTGCCGGAGCCGCGCGTCGGGGGCGGACCGGCGCGCAGCGGCGGTTCCTCCGCGGCTGCGGTCTCGTTGAGAATCACGATGTCCACGCGACGGTTGCGGGCGCGATCCTCCGCGCTGGCATTCGCGACGCGCGGGTGGAACTCGCCGTAGCCGGCCGCCGAGAGCCGTGGCGGTGCCATGCCGATCTCGTGGACGAGGAACGTGACCACCGACGTGGCGCGCGCGGTGGACAACTCCCAGTTGGAGGAGAAGCGGCCAGTCTGAATGGGCACGTCGTCGGTATGCCCTTCGACGCGCACCTTGGCCGTCGGCTCATCGGCGAGCGTCGCGGCCAGTTCCCGCAGCACCCCTTTGGCCACGCCGGACAGGTCGGCGCTGGCAGTTGCGAAGCTGCCCGCCTCACGGATCGACACGACAATGCCGCGGGCGTCGATCTCGATGTCCACGGCGCTGCTGTTGAGCCGTTCACGTAACCGCTGCGCGAGCGCGCTCTCGCGGCCACTCTTCGGGCGCGCGCCATCGGTGACGGGCTCCCGGGACGGTGCGCCGCCTCCGCCCGGCGGCTGCCGCGACGGCTGGCCCGAGTCGAACGCGACCTGCATCGAATCCACCATGTCCGACAGCTTCCGCGCATCGACGGTCGAGATCGCGTACATCGTGGTGAAGAAGGCGAACAGCAGCGTGATGAAGTCGGCGTAGGACACCAGCCAGCGCTCGTGGCTGCCATGCGTCGGCTCATGGCGACGGCGTCGGCGACGCCGCTCGCTCATGCGGCCCTCCGCCGCACGCTGGACGGGGCCGCGGGCTCGTCCGCCGTCAGGAGGCCGCGCAGCTTCTGCTCGATCAGCCGGGGATTCTGCCCTTCCTGGATGGCCAGCACGCCTTCGAGGATGATCTCGCGCCGGCGCGCGCGGCGCACCGCCCGCGCCCGGAGCTTGGCCGCGACCGGCAGCAGCACCAGGTTCGCCGAGCCGACGCCATAAACCGTGGCTACGAACGCCACCGCGATGCCGGCGCCGAGACGACTCGGGTCGCTGAGGTTCTCCATCACGTGGATCAGTCCCAGCACCGCGCCGAGGATGCCGACGGTCGGCGCATAGCCGCCCGCAGCCTCGTAGACGCGGGCCGGCGCCTGCTCGAACTCCTCACGACCGTCGTTCTCGGCTTCCAGCATGCCGCGAAGCGTCGTCGGGTTCGTGCCATCCACGGCGAGCCGCAAACCGCGACGCATGAACGGATCGGCAAGGCCGTCGATCTCGTCCTCGAGCGACAGGATGCCGTCCTTGCGCGCCTTGATCGCCAACCGGCCGATCGCGTCGATGACGCTGGCCGCCGGCGGCAGGTCGTCCACGAACACGTGTCGCACACTCCGAACGGCTTCCTTCACGTCGCTCAGCGGATGGCTGAGGAGCACCGCGCCGAGCGTGCCGCCGAAGACGATCAGTGCCGCCGCCCCCTGGAAGAGCGACGTGAGGCTGCCGTCCTCGAGGATGTGACCACCGACGATCGCCGCAATCGCGAGCGGCAGGCCGATCAGCGAGAGCGCGTCGTACCGGGGACCCGGGCGGGCAGCCACGCCTACTCCACGGCGCGCAGCGCCGTGATCTCCGCGCGCCGGTCGCGCAGTCGAGGCGCGAAGAGGCCTCGCTTGTACTGCTGGACGCGAGCGACGATGTCGTCGGGCGCGTCGCGGACGAGCAGCTTCTCTCCGTTGGCCAGGCTGATGACGGTGTCCGGATTGAACTCGATCCAGGTGATCTGGTCGATGTTGACGAGCACGCCGGTCCCGTCGAGCCGCGTCACGCGGATCATGCGTCCCCCTGCAGCTGCCGGGCGCAGGCGATCACGTCGGGCAGTGGCGCGAGGCGCGGGTCCACGCCCCTGGCGAGCAGGGCGTCGGCAAGATGCTGGACGTGAGCGAGATCGGAGGGGGTGTCCACGGTCAGTCGCAAGTCTGGAGCCTGCACCTGGTCTGGTGCCATCGGCAGCGCACGGACGATTCCGTTGGCGCGCCGGACCCAGGGCGTCACGTGTTCGCGGTCGTATGACGTTGTCGCTGCCCGCTGCGCCTGCAGCAGCACGCCGCGGCGCACGCCTTCGACCGCCGCGCCGAGTGGCAGGGCTTCCTCGACCACGTAATCGGCACCGTCTCCCAATGTCTTGAGTACGCGCCGCGGTGCGTCGATGTCCACGAACGGATTGTCGGCGGTGGCGCGAATGACGTAGTGCGTATCGGGATGGGCGCAGACGACGTCGGCGTAGCGTCGGAGGACGTCGTCCACCGGCCCGGTCCAGGTCAGCAC
>JAEZCY010000223.1 GCA_023429845.1 Acidobacteriota bacterium | reverse complement strand
CCGGGCGGGCCCTACGAATTGCGCGAACAAAGCGGAGTGCGAGGGCCGGGCAGACTTCCCTAGAGTGCACGCATGGTCACTTCAGGGAGCTTGCCGATGTCCTACCGCGTTACCGGGATCGATCCTGCGCCGTTTCGTCATCTATACGGCATGAGCGACGATGCCCTGCGCTCGCACGGCGCCATCCGCTACACCGTTGATGCACACCCCGGGTACCCCGACCGCGTGGAGTTGCGCGATCTGGAACCTGGCGACTCGGTGCTGCTCGTCAACTACACGCACCAGCCGGCGGAGACGCCGTATCGCGCCAGCCACGCCATCTTCGTGCTCGAGGGGGCGGAGCGCGCCGCGACGTTCGTCGGAGAACTGCCGCCCATGCTACGGCGAGTGCCGATGTCGCTGCGGTCGTTCGACGCTGGCCACTTGATGGTCGACGGCCGCGTCGTCGAGGGCGACGACGTGGAGGACGCGGTGCATCAACTGCTCGCGCGGGGCGAGGTCGCGTACATTCAGGCGCACTACGCCAACCGCGGCTGCTACGCCGCGCGCATCGAGCGCGCCTGAACCGCGAACGGCTATCGAGGGCGCCCAGTCCTGTAGCTGGCGGCCCAGAATGACGGGTCGGCCACGCCGCGCGTCGGGCAAGGCCCCACCCCTACGTACATCCATTCGTACCCGCCGGGCCCTGCCCGGCGGGCTGCGCCGCCTACCTACGGATGGAAGAGGCTTCTTCGTACCGATCGAAGAACTCCCCCATTCGTACGGATTGGAGCAGCACACCCATTCGTCCGCTCAGACCAGGAGTGCGTAGGGCGGACGCAGCAGGTGGTGAAACGTCAGCACCTGGTGGATGTCGAACGGATGCGTCGCGCGGTCCTTCAACCTGTTGCGCAGCACCTGGAACACGTGTGCGAGGCCGTTGGCATCGTCGATGTCGGCATCCAGCCTGAAGCGCAGCGGTGTGTCGCGCGAGGCGAAGAACGTGAGCTGGAGGTTGCCGAACGACTCGCCGGTCTTGAACGACCCGGCGTGCGTGAAGCCCAGGCCGGGGTCGTGCAGCGAGCCCGAGACCTCGTCGAACAGCCCCGAGGGCACGGCGGTCTTCACGTGGTCGCGGAAGTCGAGGGTCACGTTGGCGAAGATGCGGTCCCCACGCGCCCGGTAGATGTCCTGCACGAAATCCCAGGCCGTTGCCGGGCCTACCGGCGTCGCGCTCATCTTGCAGAAGAGGTTCAACAGGCCCGCCTTCTGCAGGTCCGTGAGGCTCGCCCATTGCGTCTCGCCCGCGACGGTGACGGGGAGTGCCGGCCCGCCGCGCGTCACCTCGACCTCGAGCGTGCTCTGGTCGAGCACGGCCTTCAAGGAGGCGGGCAGTTCCTCGAAGGCGGGAAAAGCGGCCCTGGCGCGGTCCGCATCCACCGGGCAGAACAGGTGGACGTTCGTCGGCGGTCCCTCGGCCGGCACGACCAGCTGGCTCACGGGATGATGCCGGGCCGGGAAGGCCCTGACGTGGTATCGCACGCCGGCTGGCAGATCGGGCAGCTTGATCACCGCGTTGGCGCGTGCATCCTGCACCTCCGCGACGGGTTCGCTGCGTGCGTCCACGACCGTCACGTCCACGAGGCCGGACAGGGGTCTGCGCTCGGCATCGAACATCCGCACGTGCAGCACGCTCATGGCAACTCCTGCGTACAACAACGAGAGCCGCCACGCGACCGTACAGGTGCGCGTCGCTGTGCGATCGAGGCACCGCCAGCGTTCAGGTGTGTGCCGCCCACGGAGGTGCCCATGTCGCGACCCGACCAGTCGATCACGTTCCTGCAGGAGTTCGGCTACAGCGTCTTCCGCCTGCCGCGTGCCAGTGCCCAGCCGCTGGAGGTGATGCACCGCGCCGGCAAGGACCTCTCGCGCCTCGGCGCACTCGACCAGCTCATCGACGCCGGTCCGGCGCCGCTGCCTACCGTGCACCGCGACGCCTCGCCCGGAGTGGACCTCGAAGGCAAGGAGACGAGTCGGATCAACGTCGCCATCGGCGTGAACATCCTCGGCTCGTTCATCAGCGCCCTCGGCGGCGGGAACCTGGGGCTGTCTGTCGGCTTCAGCAAGGCCCGCACGGTGACGTTCACCTACACGGGCGTGATGGAGGATCGCGTGGACGTGCTCGCACTCGAGTCCTATGTCCACGCCGGGACCATCAGGCCCTTCATTCCGAGCGGCACGCTCGACAAACTCATCGACGATGAGGTCTACGTCACGACGGCGGTGTTGAAGACGAGGAGCATCGTCGTGTCCGCGCAGGGTGAGGCCGGCAGCACCGTCGGTCTCGAGGTGCCGATCATCCGCAACGCCATCGGCGGCTCCGTCAAGGCCGAGGCCGACGGCGCGGTCTCCTCGACGGTGCGCTTCGTCGGCGACACACCGGTGGCCTTTGCCCTCCAGGCCGTGCAGCTCGTGTTCGATGACGACTCACGCCTGTCAACGACCCAGCCGCTCGAACCAGGCGGCGCCGCTGCGCGTGCGGTACAGCCGCGAGCGGCGGCCAGCGCCGACCGCGGCAGCCGGAGGTTCCTGCGGCCGCGCGGCGCATTCGTTCGCGTAAGCGAGTGACATCGTGTCAGTCGGCGACCAGAGCTTGCGTCAGCAGTTCGTAGGCCTCGAGGCGCATGGGCTCGGGGAAATCGTGGTCACTGTCGGGATGCTCGACGAACAGCCGGTCCGAACTGCCGTGCAGTGCGTAGACGCGGCGCGCGGCTTCAGCGATGCGGTCCACGCTCTGCCAGCGGAAGTTCGCGTCGCCCGTCGGTGCACTGAGGAAGCAGACACGCGGTGCGAGTGCGCCGACGACCTCGGCGAAGTCGAACGGGATCTGCTCGAGTCGGCCTGCGTACTCGAGCAGGCGAGGCATGTAGCGCAACTGGCACCAGCCCTTCTCCGGTTGCCACACTCCGGGATCGCCGCCGTAGTAGTCGGAGAACAGGTCCAGGCCGCAGCTCGAGACGACAACACGGATGCGTTGGTCGAAGGCGGCCGTGAACACCGCGTTGTGGCCTCCGAGCGAATGTCCGATCGCGCCCACGCCGCCCGCTGCGACGAACGGCAGTGACTCGAGCAGGTCGATGCCGCGCCTGTTGTCGTGGATGGCCTTCATCGTCCCGCTCGCGTAGCCGAGACCACGGACGTCGGGCTGGTACCTCGCGAGCAGCGGATATGCCGGCGCGAAGGTGACCAGCCCGCGCTCGGCCAGTTCGGCCGCGTACGCGCGGTTCGGCCGCCCGCCGAGGCCCACCGCGACGTCCGGGCCGATACGGTCGTCGGTGGGATGCAGGCACAGCACCGCCGGGGCTCTCCCGCCCGCTGCCAGCACGCGCTTGGGCACCAGCAGGTACGCGGGCGTGCCAACTCCAGGGTCGGCTTCATACGTGAGTGCGCGGCGGACGTAGGTGCCGCAGTCCACCTCACCCGACACCTCGAAGCGGGGCGGGCCGTTGCTGCCGGCAGGCAGCGGACCCATGATCGCTTCCATCCCGCGCAGGATCTCGGCACGACGTCGAAGCCAGTCGCGCGGCGACGCGGCGCGTCGTACGGCGCCGTCCGCGTCCCGGTATTGCAGCAGGTCGAGTCGATCGAGACGGCCTCTGCCCGACGGCGAATGGCCGTGGGCCTTCTTCCCGCAGGCGAGCAAGGCGATCGCGCCAGCGACGCCAGCGATGAACGAGCGGCGCGACATGTCCGGCTGCATGCCGGCAGTGGACCCGATGTGACACGCCCGGTCAAGGGCCACGCCTCGACCCGTCACCGACGGCGCCGGCATCCCTTCGCTTCGTCCGCGCGTGTAGGATGCGGTGATGTCCGCCGAGCCGCATCGCCACCTGTCCCTGCTGCGGTCGTACACGCCAGCCGACGCGCTGACCATCGCCAACGCGGCCTGCGGCACCGTGGCGATCCTCCTGTGTCTGGAGTATCTCCTCGAACGGCAGGCGCGCTACGTGTGGAGTGCGCTCGCGCTCTTGCCGCTGGCGCTGGTCTGCGACGTGCTCGACGGCTACGTCGCCCGCAGGGGCACGCGGCGTCAGTCGTTGCTCGGCGCCGACCTGGACTCGCTCGCCGACGTGATCTCGTTCGGAGTGGCCCCGGCGGTGCTCGGCTACACGCTGGGGCTGCGGGGCGGGTGGGACATGCTCGTCCTGACGTACTTCGTCGTCTGTGGCGTGAGCCGGCTGGCGCGCTTCAACGTCACGGCCGCGGCGCTGGCCGATGCGAGTACGGGGAAGGTGCGGTACTTCGAGGGCACGCCGATCCCGACGAGCATCACCATCGTCGTGCTGCTCGCCGTCGCCATGTGGCTCGGCCACACGCACGACGACGTCTGGCTCGGCTCGTTCCGCCTCGGGCCGGCGACGCTGCATCCGCTGGTGCTCGTCTACGCCGCCAGTGGCAGCGCGATGATCAGCGCGACCTTGCGGATTCCCAAGCCGTAGGTCAGGTAGGGCTCACTGCCGCAGCGGACCGTCTGCGCTGTGCGACGGCGGCCTGGGTTTCGACCCGTTGGAGCCGACGTCGCGCGCACGCCTGACCGCATCGATCTCACTGCGGCAGCGCGAACGCGACGATGGTGCTGCCCGACGGGCGCCCCGACTTGCCCCCGCCGGCCGAGATCACGACGAACTGCCGCCCGCCTGCCATGTACGTGCTCGGCGTCGCGGCGCCGCTGAAGGGCAGCGACGCTTTCCACAGCAGCGCGCCGGTCTTCTTGTCGAACGCGCGAAACGTCTCGTCGGCTGTGGCCCCGATGAAGATCAGCCCGCCGGCGGTCACCACCGGGCCGCCGTAGTTCTCCGTGCCGGTCGGTGGGATGCCGCGCGCGGTCAGCTCCGGATACTCGCCAAGCGGCACCTTCCACAGCAGTTCGCCCGTGTTCATGTCCACCGCGTTCAAGGTGCCCCACGGTGGTGCGATGGCCGGATACCCCTCGCGGTCGAACCAGCGCCGAAACCCGGCGAAGACGTACGGCGGTTCCTCGGTCGCCGCTTCGTCCTCGGCTGCCCGCGTCGATGGCGCACGCGCCGGTTCCGTGCCGAACAGATAGGCGACGATGGCGTCGCGCTGCCGCTCGGGCAGCGTGTCGAAGGGCGGCATGCGCCCGCCACCCTGCATGATCACCTTCGACACGTGCTCGGGCGTACGTCGTCCGTTCAGCGCGTCGAGCGGCGGCATGCCGCCGTTCGGGTCGCCGCGCTTGTCGGCGCCGTGACAGGCGGCGCAGTGCGTCAGGTACTGGCGTTCACCCATCGACAGGCGCGCCCCGTCCGGACCGCGCGTCGGGATCATGCTGTACAGCCAAGGAATCTCGTTGATGTTCGCGTAGAGGATGCCGTCGGGGTCGGCCGCGGCACCGCCCCACTCGAATCCACCGTCGAAGCCCGGGAACAGGATGGTCTCGTCCACGCTCGGCGGCGGCATCGCGCCGAAATTGCCGCTGCGCGCGAGTCGTTCCGTCGTCAGCAACTGCGCCATCGGCGAGATCGTGGAGACGTCATCCTCCGTGTAGCGCTGGCGCATGAGCGGCGCGGGCTTCTCGGGAACGGGCTGGGTCGGCCACACCTTCACGCCCGGCAGTCGCGACGGGGTGGTCGGCCGCTCGTGAATCGGCCACAGCGGGCGGCCCGTCACCCTATCGAACGCGAACAGGAGCCCATGCTTGGTGCCCTGCGCGACCGCGTCGATGCGCTGCCCGTCGTGGGTGACCGTCAGCAGCGTGGGCGGGGCCGGCAGATCGAGGTCCCAGAGGTCGTGATGGACGATCTGGAAGTGCCACAGCCTCTTGCCGGTGTTGGCATCCAGCGCGATGACGGAGTTGGCAAACAGGTTGGAGCCCTGGCGGTCGCCGCCCCAGAAGTCCGGACCCGCGGTTTCGGTGGACACGTAGACGATGCCCCGGGCCTCGTCCACCGAATGACCAGACCAGTCGGACGCGCCACCTGCCGTCTTCCACGCATCGGCCGGCCACGTGTCGTGCCCGTCCTCACCGGGCCGGGGGATCGTGCGGAAGGTCCACCGCAACTCTCCGGTCCGGACGTCGAACGCGCGGATGGCGCCCGCCACGTTCTCCGGAATCAGGCCGCCGACGATCAGCAGGTCCTTGTAGACCACTCCGGGCGTGTTGAGTCGGACCGACGGGAGTCCGCGGAGTCCGAGCCCGCGGCCCAGATGGATGGAGCCGTTGTCGCCGAACGTCCGCACCGGCGTGCCGGTGCGCGCGTCGATGGCGTAGAGATAGGTGCCTGCCGACGTGAAGACGCGTCTATCCTCGCCGTCCTGCCAGTAGGCCAGACCGCGCTGCCGGTTGCCGGGCGCGTCGTCGCGCTCGCTGCGAGGGTCGAAGCGCCACAGTTGGGTGCCGGTGGCGGCATCGAGCGCGATCAGGTGGCGCGACGGGGAGGCGGTGTACAGCACGCCGTCCACGATGAGGTTGTTCGTCTGGAACTCGCGGCCGCCGGCGGCTCCGGCCGGCGCCGGGTCGTTCGTGTCGAACGTCCATGCCACCTGGAGTTGCGCGACGTTGGCCGACGTGATCTCGTCGAGGGTCGAGTAGTGCGTCGTGCCCTTGTCACCGAGGTACGAGGCCCAGTCGCGCCCGGCGCCAGTCGATGACTGCGGCGGCGTGGCGGCACACGCGGCGTGCAGCAGCATGATCAGGGGCAGGGCGACGCGTGGTGGTTTCACTGGGCTCCTTGCGGGGTGAACAATGGCGGTGCGCCGCGGCGCGGGCCGGCGTCACTATAACGAACCCGCGCCTCGGTCTCCCGTACCATAGCGGTGCGTGACCTACTGGCAAGCCGTCGTCCTGGGCCTCGTCGAAGGCCTCACCGAGTACCTTCCCGTCAGCTCCACCGGCCACCTGCTCGTGGCACAACGCCTCCTGGGCATCGACGGCGGTGAGGCGGCCAATGCCTACGCCATCGCCATCCAGGGCGGCGCCATCGCCGCCGTCATGGTGCTCTACCGGCGACGGCTGATGCAGATGGCGAGTGGGTTGCTGGGACGCGACGAAGCGGGGCGCCGGCTGGCGTACGCGCTGGTCCTTGCGTTTCTGCCGGCGGCGATCGTCGGCCTGGCGTTCGAGGACGCGATCGAGCAGCGCCTGTTCGGTCCGTTGCCGATCGCATTCGCGTGGGCAGTGGGCGGCGTGGGGATTCTGCTCGTCTCCTCGCGCATGCGACGGGACGGCACGCTGCTCGAGGCGCTCACGTGGCGCGGCGCCCTGCTGATCGGGGTGTGTCAGTGCGCGGCGTTGTGGCCGGGCGTGAGTCGCAGCCTGGCGACGATCGTGGGCGGACTGGCTGCCGGGTTGTCGCTCGTGGCGGCCGTCGAGTTTTCGTTCCTGCTCGGGTTGATCACGCTCGGGGCCGCCACCGCCTACAAGGCGCTCGACAGCGGCGCCGTGATGCTCGAGGCCTACGGGCCGTTGACGGTGCTCATCGGGTTCGTCGCGGCATGGGTGTCGGCCATGGTCTCGGTGCGGTGGATGGTGACCTGGCTGCAGAGTCGCGGGCTCGCCGTCTTCGGCTGGTGGCGGCTGGCCGCGGCCGTAGTCGTTGTCGTGCTCGTTGCCCGCGGCGTGCTCTAGCGTGGGCGGGCGGTATGCCCGCCCCCCATGCGCCCCCTACCCTGTGATGCCCCCGAGGCTCTTGTAGACCTGCACCACACGCACGAACACGTCGGCCTCCGCTCGCGCCACGGCGTCCTCGGCTGCCAGCTGCGTGCGCTCGGCGTCGAGCAGCGTCAGGAAGTCCGAGAGCCCTTCGCGGAATCGCACGCGGGCGATCTGCGCGGCCCTGGCACTCTCGCGCGCCTGGTCGGCGAGGCTGAGCAGGCGCGTCTGCTC
The DNA here is from genome assembly GCA_023429845.1 of Acidobacteriota bacterium. Lineage (GTDB taxonomy): Bacteria > Acidobacteriota > Vicinamibacteria > Vicinamibacterales > Vicinamibacteraceae > Luteitalea. The sequence goes on along the minus strand of JAEZCY010000223.1, from coordinate 36,783 downwards.
CTCGCGGTAGGCGACCAGCGCGTTCTCCGCCTCCTCGATCGCCAGCAGGACGGCCTGCTCATAGGTAGCGAGCGACTCGCGGGTCGCGGCTTCGGCGCCGCGAAGCCGTGCCCGCGCGCTGCCCAGGTCGAATCCTGACCACTGGAGCGCCGGCGTCACCGACCAGGCGCGGGACTCACTCCGCCCGAACAGGTTGCCGCGCCCGGCGAGAAGCCCGATCGCTCCGGAGATCGAGATGCGCGGATACAGCTCGGCCGACGCGACGCCCTCCCGCGCCGCTGCGGCGGCCAGGCGGCGCTCGGCCGCGCGCACGTCAGGCCGTCGCCGGAGCAATTGCGACACGTCGCCGATTGGCAGCGACGTGGCCAGCACCGGATACGGCCTCGGGGCGAGATCGAGGGCGAGCGTTCCCGGCCGCACCCCGGTCAGGACGGCGAGCCGGTGCACGCGCGTGATGGCGGCGGCGCGGAGCGGTGGCACGCTGGCCTCGATCGCTGCGACGCGAGCGGCTGCACTCGCGAGGTCCTGTTCCTCGCCGAAGCCGGCGTCACGGCGCACCTGCGTGAGACGCAGCGTCTCGCGCTGGTTCACGAGGCTTCGTTCCGCCACCGCGAGCTGCTGCTGCAGCCCCCGCAGCGTGAAGTACTCACGCGCGACCTCCGCGGCGACAATCACGCGTGCGTCCTCGACGGACGCCTCGAGCGCCTGCGCACCGGCCGCAGCGGCGCGCACCGCCGAACGCACCCGTCCGAACAGGTCCACTTCCCAGAACGCGTCGACCGATGCCCTGTAGGTGGTCGTGCGGATCGGCTCCTCCACGAAGCCGGGTACGGCCTGCTCCCGTAGGTCCACCGAGGCATTGACGGCGCCGGTGGGAAAGCGGTCTCGACGCACGTCGTCGAACAGGGCACGAGCCTGGTCCACGCGCGCCACCGCAGCGCGCACGTCGAGATTGCCGGCAAGGGCGGCGTCCTGCAATGCATCGAGCACCGGGTCGTCGAACTGCTGCCACCACCGGCGCTCGTAGCCGGCAGTGCTGAAGGCGTCCGGTGTCGCCTGCTTCAAGGCCACCGGTGCCGGGTCGGGGGTCACGTGGACCACCCTCGCGCCGCAGGCCGCGGTTGCGGCGGCCAGCAGCAGGGCCATCAGAGCTGTCGTCGAACGGGCGCGCATCACAGTCCCTCCGCTGGTGACGTGGCGCCAGAGCCCGCCGCCGGTGCGTCCGTCTTCGATGCGGACGAGCGTCGGTCGAACCAGGACACGACGCGACCGATGTAGAAGAAGAACACCGGGGTCAGTACCAGCCCGAAGATCGTCACGCCGAGCATGCCCGCGAACACGGTCACGCCCATCGCGCGCCGGATCTCGGCTCCGGCCCCGGCCGAGAGCACGAGCGGCACGACACCCATGATGAAGGCGACCGAGGTCATCAGCACCGGGCGCAGCCGCACGCGGCACGCGTCGAGGATGGCCTGCAGTGCCGACTCGCCCTCGTCCTGACGCTGCCGCGCGAACTCGACGATGAGGATCGCGTTCTTGCAGGCGAGTGCCGCGAGGACGAGGAAGCTGATCTGGGTGAACACGTTCGTGTCGCCCCCCGACACCCACACGCCGGCGATGGCCGACGACAGCGTCATCGGCACGATGAGGATCACGCTGAGGGGCAGCGTCCAGCTCTCGTACTGCGCCGCGAGCACGACGTATACCAGCAGCACGCACAACGGGAAGATCCACACCATCGTGTTGCCCGCGACCGCTTCCTGGTACGCGAGTTCGGTCCACTCGAACGTGAAGCCGCGCGGCAGCTGCTGCTGCAGCACTCGTGCGATGGCGTCCTGCGCCTGACCCGAGCTGAAGCCGAGCGCGGGTGCCCCGTTGATTTCGGCAGCCGGGAAGCCGTTGTAGTGCATCACCTGATCCGGGCCGTGTCCCTGCGACACGGTGACGAGGGAACCCAGCGGCACCATCTGGCCGCGCGCCGAGCGGGTCTCGAGGCGGGCGATCTGCTCCGGTTGCAGCCGGAACTGCTGCTCGGCCTGCACGTTCACCTGGTACGTCCGGCCGAACCTGTTGAAGTCGTTGACGTACACCGATCCGAGATATGCCTGCAGCGTCTCGAACACGTCGGTGAGCGGCACTCCGTAGGTCTTGGCACGCTCGCGGTCCACCTGGGCGTCGATCTGCGGCACGTTCACCTGGAAGCTGGAGAGCAGTCCCGCCAGCTCCGGTCGGCTCCGCGCCTGATCGAGGCTCGCCTGCACCTGCGTGTACAGCTCTTCGAAGCCGGCACCGGCGCGATCCTCGACGTACAGCTTGAACCCGCCGACGGCGCCGAGGCCCGCGACGGGCGGCGGCGGGAAGATCGCGACGAAGGCATCCTGGATGCCGCCGAACTGCTGGTTCAGGTCCTGCACGATGCGATTGGCGGTGAGTCCCTCACCGGCGCGTTCGTCGGCGTCCTCGAGCATCACGAAGGCGATCCCGGCGTTCGGCGCGTTCACGAAGCCGTTGATGGACAAGCCGGGGAACGAGATCACGCTCTTGACGCCGCGATGCTCGAGCGACAGCGCCGACATGCGGGCGATCACCGCGTCGGTGCGGTCGAGCGTTGCCGCGTCGGGCAGCTGCGCGAACGCCACGAGGTAGTCCTTGTCCTGGGGCGGCACGAAGCCCGCCGGTACGCGCGAGAAGCCGAGGGCCGTCAGTCCCAGCAGGCCTACGTACAGCACCATGACCGCCACGCCGACGCGCAGCACCCGCGCGACGCCATTCGTGTACCCGTTCGCGGCGCGGGCGAATGCGCGGTTGAAGCGCACGAAGAACCACCCGAACAGCCGGTCGGCGACGCGCTGCACCACATCGCGCGGCGCGCCGTGCGGGCGCAACAGCCGCGACGCGAGCGCCGGGCTCAGCGTCAGCGAGTTGAACGCCGAAATGACCGTGGAGATGGCGATCGTCAGCGCGAACTGCCGGTAGAACTGCCCAGTGAGCCCGCTCACGAACGCCGTCGGCACGAACACGGCGCAGAGCACCAGCGCGATCGCGATGATCGGTCCCGACACCTCCTCCATCGCCTTGTGGGTCGCGTCTCGCGGCGAGAGCCCCAGTTCGATGTGCCGCTCCACGTTCTCCACCACGACGATCGCGTCGTCCACGACGATGCCGATGGCGAGCACGAGACCGAAGAGCGACAGGGTGTTCAGCGAGAAGCCGAGAGCCAGCATCACGGCGAACGTGCCGACGAGGGACACCGGAACGGCGACCAACGGGATGATCGAGGCCCGCCACGTCTGCAGGAACACCAGCACGACGATCACGACGAGCACGATCGCTTCGAAGAGCGTCTCGACCACCGCATGGATCGACTTGCGGACGTACACGGTCGGGTCGTACTCGATGCGGTACTCGACCCCCTGAGGGAAGGACTCCTGGAGCGCGGCCATCCTCTCGCGCACGTCGGCCGAGGCTTGAAGCGCATTGGTGCCGGGGCGTTGCGCGATGCCGATGGCCACGGCAGGCTTGTTGTCCAGCAGGCTGCGGAGTGCGTACCGGCTCGAGCCGAGCTCCACCCGTCCCACGTCGCTGACACGCGTGATCTGTCCCTCCGGGGTGGCCCGCACGACGATGTCGGAGAACTCCTCCTCCGTGCTCAGCCGGCCCTGCGCGTTGACCAGGAGCTGGAACGTGGCGTCGTTCGGTGCCGGCGGCGCACCCAGCACGCCAGCCGCGACCTGCACGTTCTGTTCGCGGATGGCCCGCACGACGTCGCTGGCCGTGAGCTCGCGCGCCGCGAGCCGATCCGGATCCAGCCAGACCCGCATGCTGTACTCACCGGCGCCGAAGATCTGCACGCTGCCCACGCCCTCGATGCGGGCGAGTTCATCCTTGACCTGCAGGTGCGCCAGGTTCGACAGGTACAGCATGTCGTAGCGCTGGTCCGGTGAGACCATGTGCACGACCATCACCAGGTCCGGCGACGCCTTCTCGGTGGTGACACCGATGCGCTGGACTTCCGGCGGCAGGCGCGGAATCGCCTGCGCGACACGGTTCTGCACCTGCACCTGCGCGGTATCCAGGTCGGTGCCGAGCGCGAACGTGACCGTCAGCGTCAGCAGGCCGTCCGAGGTCGCCTGCGAGAACATGTACAGCATGCCCTCCACGCCGTTGATCTGCTGCTCGAGCGGCGCGGCCACGGTCTCGGCGATCGTCCGCGGGTTGGCCCCCGGGTACGTGCCGCGCACGACGACGGTCGGCGGCACGACGCTCGGGTACTCGCTCACCGGCAACACGAACAGCGCGAGCGCCCCCGCGAGGGTGATCAACAACGAGAGAACGGCCGCGAAGATGGGACGGTCGATGAAGAAGCGCGAGACGTTCACTGCGACACCTCGACCGCCTGCTCCCCGCGAGCCCTGACGCCCGGACGCACGCGCTGCTGCCCGGCGACGACGACCACGGCGCCGGCGTCCAGCCCGCTCCGCACGACGCGCAGACCGTCGACGAGCGGTCCGAGTTCGACGGGGCGCGCCGCAACCACGCCGTCGCCGTCAAGCGTGTACACGAAGCGCTTGTCGAGGTCGGTGCCCACGGCGCGGTCCTCGACGAGCGTCGCGGTGTACGCCCGGCGTCCCGGCATCCTCAGCCGCACGAACAGCCCGGGCAGGAGCGCGCCGTCCGCGTTGTCGAACAGTGCCCGGACGCGAATCGTGCCGGTCGTGGGATCGAGCTGGTTGTCGAGGAAGTGCAGGCGGCCGTCGCGGCCGAACTCCTCGTCGCCCGCCACGGCCAGGCGGATCGGCAGTTGGCTCGGGCGGGCACGGCCCCGGCTTCTGGCTTCCGCCGCATGCGCCAGGAACGTACGCTCGTCTGCGTCGAACGCGGCGTAGATCGGATCGAGCGACACCACCGTGGTGAGCAGCGTGGCCTCGCCGGGTCCGCTCGACACGAGGTTGCCCTCCGTGACGATGGCGCGTCCGACGCGCCCGCCGATCGGGGCCACGACGCGCGTGAACTCCAGGTTCAGCTCCGCGGCCCGCACCGCCGCCTCCATGGCCGCGACCTGGGCGGCGGACTCGTCGGCAAGCGATGCGCGCCGTTCGAACTCCTCGCCGGCCATGGCGTTCTCGGTGGTCAGCCGCTCCGCCCGCGCGAACTCGGACCGGGCGCGTTCCTGGGTGGAGCGTGCGCGCTCGAGTTCGGCACGCAGCCGGTCGACTTCGGCCTGGAAGGGCCGTGGGTCGATCTGGAACAGCAGGTCACCCTTGCGGACCAGGGCGCCTTCGCGGAAGCGCACGCCAGACACGTACCCCGAGACCCGGGGGCGCACCTCGACGGTGTTCACGGCCTCGAGCCGGCCCGTGAACTCGTCCCATTCGGTGATCTCGCGGGCGATGGCCCGAGCCACCGTGACGGTCGGCGGCATCGGCGTCGCTGGCTGTGCCGACGTGCTCGTGCAGGCCGCCAACGCCATGGCCGCTGCCAGGGCGAGCGCGAGAGCAATGACGCGGCGACCGATCCGGAAGAGGGCCGGGTCCGGATCATGAAGGGAAGTGGTTACGTATGAGGGCTGTCGATGCGGGGACATGGCCTGACAAGCATCGCGTCCGCGGGCATTGCGAACAATCGGGCAGATGGCGCATGCGCAGCCCGGCCGAAGGTCGCGGCCCACGCCCGGCCATCGAGCCGATCGGGCTGCTGGACTTTCGGCCAATGCCGGACTCGTCCCGACAGCCCATCGTCATCGGGCGCCCGGCTCCCGCATAATCGGGGCAACGCAGGACGTGAACCGATGGATGCACTCACCGACGCCAGCCCGACCACTCGCGAGTTCGACCCCGGCTCCCACGCCCCTCCGCATGATCGTGTCGAGGCGCTGACCCGGGCACTGGACCGTGCCATCGACGGCCGCCGCCGTGCCGAGTGCATGGCCACCATCCAGAACGACGCGGTGCAGCTCGCGCTCGACCTGCTCGTCACGGGCAAGGACATACAGGGCTACTTCAAGGCCTTCATCAAGTCACTGGTCGAGAACGGCGAGAGTGATGCCTGCGGTGTCTGGCTGCTCGACGATGACGGCGGGTGCTGCGACATGTGGATGGCGTACATCGACGGGCGGTTCCACACGCCCGACAGCGGCGGCTGGGAAGCGCTCGCGATGCCGCGCGTCGCCATGGCCACCCACCTGCGTGACTTCGCGCCGGGCTGGACGACGACCATCGAGTACGGCGGCGACGATCCGCGGCTTCCGCTTGCCGTGCGGCGCTTCAACACGGACTCGGGCGTGGCGTCGCTGCTGGCGGCCCCTCTCGTGCTCGGGCGGGCCACGCTCGGCTGGATCGCCCTGGCCACGACGTCCGGAGAGGACTGTGCCGCCTGGCGGCACGCGGTGATCGATGCGACCGCGCGTCAGGCGACGCTGGCGTTGCACCACAGCCGGCAGGCCGAGCGCAGCCGCGTCGAGGCGCGGCGCCAGGCGATGCTCGAGGAGCGCAATCGCATAGCGCGCGACATCCACGACACGCTGACGCAGGGCTTTGCCGCCATCCTGATGCAGCTGCAGGCGGCCCAGCGTTCCACGCCCGACCTGCCCTCGCAGGTGGCCCGCAGCATCGACACCGCGGTCGATCTCGCCCGTTCCCACATGGTCGAAGCCCGTCGGTCCGTGGGCACGTTGCGGCCGCGCACCGCCGGTGATGCCGACCTGGCAGGCATGCTGACGCAGACGGTGGCGCTGCTGCGTCGGACGACCGAGATTCCCATCGAGCTGGACGTGGAGGAGTTGCCCTGCATGGGCGGTCTGGAACGCGAGGCGCTCGGCATCGCGCAGGAGGCGCTGACCAACGCCGTGCGTCATGCGCGCGCCCGCCGCATCACGGTGCGTGCCTCGTCGGTGCGCGGCGTCGGGCTGCGGCTCTCGGTGGCCGACGACGGCCGCGGCATCTCGGAAGACCGGGACTCGCGCGGCTTCGGCCTCACGAGCATGCAGGAACGAGCCGACCGGATGGGTGCGGCGCTGACCATCGTCACGGCGCCCCGCGCCGGCACCGACGTGGTGCTGGCCTGGGACCCGCCATCGTTCTCGATTCCGGGAGCCTTGCATGCCGCCGAGTGAAGCGGCCCTGCCGGCGATGGCCAGCCCGGTGGCGATGGCGCGCAAACGCGTGCTCATCGTCGATGATCACGCGCTGCTCCGCACCGGGGTGGCCAACATCATCGACCAGGAGCCGGACCTCGAAGTCGTGGCCGAGGCGGCCAACGGACTCGAAGGCGTCGAGGCCTTCGCGCGGCATCGGCCCGACGTCGTGCTCCTCGACCTGCGCATGCCCGTCATGGAAGGCGTCGAGGCCATCCGGCGCATCCGCGAGCTCGATGGGCAGGCGCGCGTCATCATCCTCACGACGTACGATTCGGACGAGGACATCGCCCGCGCCCTGACGGCCGGAGCGAAGGCCTACGTGCTGAAGGACATCGCCGCCGACGCGCTCATCGACTGCATCCATCAGGTGCTGGGAGGCCGCACCTACCTGGCGCCGGCCGCCGCGGCCAAGCTCGCCGAGCGGGTGACCCGCGTCCAGCTGACACCGCGTGAACTCGCCACGCTGCGGTCCATGGCCGAGGGGCGGAGCAACAAGGAGATCGCCGTCGAGCTCGGTATCAGCGAGCGGACGGTAAAGGCGCACCTGGGCCATCTGTTCGAGAAGCTCGGCGTGACCAGCCGCACGGAGGCCGTGAAGGTCGGCACGCGACGGGGACTCATCCGGCTCGACTGAGCAGCGCGGCGACGATGTCGTCGATCACGTCGTCCCACCGTCCGGATTCGCACTGTCGGAACAATCGCATCGTGGGATACCACGGCGAATCGGCGCGGCTCTCCAGCCACCGCCAGTCCGCATCCACCGACAGCAGCGTCCACACGGGGCGTCCCAGCGCGCCCGCGAGGTGCGCTGGCAGGCTGTCGATCGAAATGACCAGATCCAGTGACCGCATCAGGCTTGCCGTGCGGGCGATACCGCGCGTCTCCAGCTCGTGCAACCGGTTGTGTCGTTCCTCCGGCCGCGGCTCGTGCTGCAGCGCGAACCATGAGGCTGCAGGCACGGCGTCGATGAGCCGCGCGAGGTGGCCGAACGGGATGGAGCGGTGCGAGTTCCAGCTCCCGGCACGCCACGTGATTCCGATGCGCGGGCGCGTGCCAGGCAGCGCGCACGCCGGTGCGCGCAGCTGCGGCGGGACGGGGACCGTCGCGAGCGTCGTGCGGAATACGTGCGGCAGCTCCATGACTTCGACGTCCACGTCCCAGGCGGCCTCAGGAGTGCCGTCGTGGAGGGGCAGCAGCCGGTCGATCCCCGCAACGCCGGCCAGCAGGTCGAGCAGCGCGGGTTGTGCCCACACGATCACCTCGCGTGCGACGCGCTTCACCAGTGGCGCGAACCGGATGAACTGCACGGTGTCGCCGAGCCCGTGATAGCAGCGGATCAGCACGCGCCGCCCCTCGAGCGGAGAGCCGTCCCAGACTTGTTGATGGTGGCGCGCCGCGGTGTGGTCGCGAAGGCGGCCGCGGGCGAGGATCCGGTCGCTGACGCGCCAGGCGGCTTCGAAGTCGCCGGCGCGCGCGCATCGCAGCCACGCGTCGGCGTCGGCCGAGTTCAGGCGCTCGAGTTCAGCACGGGAGCCGACGGCGCCGGTCATCACCCACCCATCCAAGCAGGGCGATGACGACCGACGCAAGTCAGCCGTGCCGCTACCAGATCTTCACGCGCGCCTCTGGCGCCAGGTACAGCTTGTCGTCCGGCGTGACGCCGAACGCGGCGTACCACTCGTCCATGTTGCGGACGACGCCGTTGGTGCGGAACTCGGGCATCGAGTGCGGATCGGTTACCAGCCGCTGACGCGTGTCGTCCTCGCGCGCGAGCGCACGCCACACCTGCGCCCACGCGAGGAAGAATCGCTGGTCGCCCGTGAACCCGTCGATCACGGGCGCATCCTGGCCTGCCAATGACAGCTTGTAGGCCGTGTAGGCCATCGTCAGGCCGCCGAGATCACCGATGTTCTCGCCCATCGTCAGCTGCCCGTTGATGCAGCCGCCCGGAACCGGGCAGTACGCGCTGTACTGCGCGCCGAGTCTGCTGGTTGCCGCCGTGAACTTCGCGTCGGTGTCGGGCGTCCACCAGTTGCGGGTGCGTCCCGCCTCGTCGAAGGCGCGGCCCTGATCGTCGAACCCGTGGCCGATCTCATGGCCGATCACTGCGCCAATCGCGCCGTAGTTGACCGCCGGATCGGCGTGCACGTCGAAGAACGGCGGCTGCAGGATGGCGGCCGGGAACGTGATCTGGTTCATCAGCGGGTGGTAGTACGCATTGACCTCCTGCGGGTTCATCCCCCACTCGTCGCGATCCACCGGCTGCCCGAGGCGAGACACCTGCCGGTTCCACTCGAACCGGCGCGCGTTGGCGACGTTCTCGAAATGACGGCCCTTCTCGACCTCGAGCGCCGAATAGTCGCGCCACTTCGTGGGGTAGCCGACGCGCGACTCGAACGTGCCGAGCTTCTTCAGGGCCTCGGCCCGCGTGGGTTCGTCCATCCACGGCAGCTTCTCCAGGCGGCCGCGCAGTGCCGTGCGGAGGTTGGCGACGAGCGCGTCCATCTTCGCCTTGTGCTCGGGCGGGAAGAACTTCGCGACGTAGGCCTCGCCGAGCCCCTCGCCGATGTTCTGGTCGAGCAGCGTCACGCCGCGCTTCCACCTGTCGCGCTTGGCCTGCACGCCGCGCAACGTCCGGCCGTAGAAGTCGAAGTTGGCGTCGTCGAACGCCTTCGGCAGGTGCATCGCGTTGTCGGAGGCGATGTGGAACCTGAGGTATTTCTTCCACGTGGCGACCGCCTCGCGGGGCACGAGTGCCGCGCCGTCGCGCACCGCGGTGTCGCCGTAGGCCACCACCTTCCCGAGTGAAGCGGGCAGGCCGAGGCCGGGCAGCATGGCGTCCCAGTCGATGGCGCGCGCGAACGTCTTGAACTGCGCGTACGGCATTGCCTTGATCGCCTTCGGCACGTCCCGCAGGTCGGCCTGGGGCCAGTGGGCCCTGGCGATCCGGGTCTCGAGCGCGATCACCTCGTCGGCCGAGGCTGCGGGAGACGTGTCGCCGAGCAACTCGAACACCCGCGTGACGTACGTGCGATACGCGGCGCGATACTTGTCGAACTCAGCGCCGTCCTTCAGGTAGTAGTCGCGGTCGGGCATGCCGAGGCCGCCTTGCGCGATCCACACGGCGTACTGCGTCGGGTCCTCAGGGTCGGCTTCGATGTCCACGCCGAAGGGCGCCGCGAAATCGGTCGTCGCCATCAGTGCGAGCACGTCCTTCGTGTCCGTCACGGCGTCTATGCGATCGAGGTACGGCTGCAGTGGTGAGATGCCGCGCGACTCGATGGCGGCCTCGTCCATCCAGCTCGCATACATGTCGCCGACCTTTGCCGGAGTGGTTCCGGATGCGGGCGATGCTGCGGCTAGTTCCTCGAGCACCGTGCGCACGTCGCGCTCGGACTTCTCGGCCAGCGCGTCGAAGGCGCCATACCGCCCCTTGTCGTCGGGTATCTGGAACGTCGCCAGCCACTTGCCGTTGGCGTAGCGGAAGAAGTCGTCGCCCGGCTTGACGCCGGTGTCCATGTTGGCGGTGTCCACGCCGAAGCTGCCGAGAGCCGGGCGGGGCTCCGCAGCGGACGCGGCCGGAGCGGGGGCATTGCTGGAACAGGCCGACAGCGCCATCAGGGACGCGGCCAGCGGAAGAGCACGATTCATCGATTCACCTGAGCTGGAGTTGAAGCGGCTGTGCCGCCGATGCGTGCCTTCCATCGTACGCTCACCAACGGCCGAATCGGCTATTCCCGGGGACGACACGGACTTGGGAGCGCGTGAACGGCGACCGCGGCGTGACGACGCGTCCGGCGCGGCGTTGCTGCATGGATAATTCTCTGGCGCGCGATCTGGCGCGCAGGCTGAAGGAGGATCGTGGCAGGACGATTGGCTGGTAAACGGGCACTCATCACGGCGGCTGCACAGGGGATTGGCCGTGCCAGCGCGGAGGCGTTCATCCGCGAAGGCGCGCACGTGATCGCCACCGACGTGGATGCAGACGCGCTCGCGTCGCTGGGCGGGTGTGAGCACCGCACGCTCGACGTCACCGACGCTGCGGCGATATCGGCGCTAGCCGCAGAGCTCGGCGCGGCGGACGTGCTCTTCAACTGTGCTGGCACCGTGCACGCTGGCACCATCCTCGAGTGTACGGATGCCGATTGGGAACGCGCCTTCGCGATGAACGTCACGGCGCAGTTCCGGCTCGCTCGCGCGTTCCTGCCGGGCATGCTCGCAGCGGGGCGCGGCTCGATCATCAACATGTCGTCGGTCGCGTCCAGCGTGACCGGGGTACCGAACCGCTTCGCTTACGGCGCGAGCAAGGCCGCGGTGATCGGGCTCACGAAGTCGATTGCGGCTGACTTCGTCGCGTCCGGCGTGCGCTGCAATGCGATATGCCCCGGCACCGTCGAGTCGCCGTCGCTGCGCGCACGCATCCGGGCGCAAGCAGCCGCAGGCGGCCAGGACGAGGCCGACGTGCTCGCGGCGTTCCAGAAGCGGCAACCGATGGGTCGCCTCGGCAAGCCCGAGGAGATCGCGATGCTTGCCGTATACCTCGCGTCGGACGAGTCGTCCTTCACCACAGGCGCGGTGTACGTCGTCGACGGCGGCTGGACCACGTAACGCGGCCGCCTCGGTCGAGGCAGCCGTGGCCGACGTCAGTACTTCAGGGAGATGGCGTCGCGTTCGACGTAGCCGACGGCCTTCTTGTAGCGGGCCACGTCCTCGGGAGCGCCGACGGCCTTTGCGGGATTGTCCGACAGCTTCACGAGGCCGCGGCCGTTGGCCCTCGTCGGCTTGACGACCAGCGACATCGGTCCGAACCATCGATCCCCCACGACCGCGTTGTCGAGCAGGTCGTTCGTGAGTCCGGTGCCCCAGCCATAACTCATGCGGATGCGTGTGCCGAATCGCTCCTGGCCCGCCAGCATGGCCGGCAGGTCCAGCGCGTCGCTGGCCACCAGCATCTTCTCGCGAGGGTCCGTGCCGACGTCCTCGTAGGCGCGGATGACGCGCTCGCCAAACACATCGAGCGATCCCGAGTCCCAGCGGAATCCCTTCCACTGACGCAGGTCCTCGTCGCCGACCACCTGAAAGAAGAACTCGGTGCCGAAGGTGTCGGGCAGGAAGATCGAAAGGCCCCAGCCGTACTGTTCCCACCAGTCGTCGATTACCTGGCGCTGCGCGCGGGCCAGCCAGGCGGCATCCGCATCGCCGGCGTCGAGCGTGCCGGCGATCACCATGGGCAGTTCGTGTGCGGCCGTGCCCATCGGCACGAGCCCGGCCGCCATCGCCGCGTATGTGTTGGACGAACCGAGGAACTGTCCCTCGAAGGCACCGTCGTTGAGTTCGTCGCGCAACGTCTCGTCAACGTAGATCTGCCAGGTGCCGGCGAATCGACGCCGCGTGCCGAAGTCGGAGAAGGCGATGTCGCGACGCTCTTTCAGCACGAGAAGCTTCGCACGCAGCCGACGAATGCCTTCGGCGAAGATCGCCTCGCGCTCGAACCGTGACAATCCGCGAAGCAGGGTGCGGTAGTACGTTTCGTTGACGACCGACAGCGCGATCGTCTCCCAGTACGTCACCTCGGCCCAGGGTCCGGAGAACTCCAGTTCGAGCTGGTCGCCGCGCCGGACGAGGTGGTAATCGGGGAGCCTGAGCGTCCTGAGGTACTCGAGGTACCCCTCGTCGAACATCCGCTCCTGGTACTCGTTGGTGCCGCGCAGGTAGTGCAGTTCGCTGTTGGTGAACAGCAGCGAGCGGGCGTGATCGAGGTGCTCGCGCAGTTCGCCGAGGTCGATCACGGCGCCCAGCCGAGCGGCGGGCGTGCGATTCCGGAACGAGAACGTGACATCGACCTGGCGGTACTTGCGCCAGATCAGCTGCCCCATCGTGAACTTGTAGAAGTCTGGCTCGAGGCGAGAGCGGACGATGGGACCGGCGAGCTCGAACACGGGTCGGCATCGTAGCATCGGGGCGCCGGCCCGGGCCTCGCGGGCTGCGAATGCTGTGCGCAAGTACGGAGGCGTCCAGCCTTGCCCGGCGCGCGGCGACGCCTGGCGCGCGGGTAGCTACCGACGACAAGAGCCCGCCGGCGATCAACCGACGGGCTCCTGTGCCCCCGCTCCTGATGGAACGCCCGGGCGCGCGGCGGACCGCAATCGCCCGGTGTTCGGGACCAGTGGTCAGCTACTGCAGACGACGCCGCAGGCGAACACACCCGCCGGCGAGCGCGAGACCGAGCAGCGTGAGGCTCGCCGGCTCGGGCACGTCGGGATCTTCCGGATCGACGATGCCGCCATCGTCCTCGGCAATCGTCGAGGAGAGGCCCGCGATGAACACACCGCTGTCGAAGATCGTGTCGGACGTGTCCGCGACCGCGATCTTGATGGTGTGCGTGGTCAGGTCGGTGTCGAGCAACCCGACGACCTTGAACACGCGGGTCAACCCGTTGTACTCGATGTCGTACAGGCCGCCGCCGACCGGGTTGCTGATGAAGTTGGTCGGATTACCCGGCGTGTTGGAGATCAGGTCGCCGTTCGGGAAGCGCGCATAGTTCACGCCATCGACGAAGAACCCGAAGATGTCGGTCACCGACTGCGTCGGGAACTCGTCGGTGCCGAACACGAAGAACGCCTGCACCGCGTTCTGGCCGGCCGCGACCTCGAACGTGAAGCTGATGGAGTTGGCGTCGCGGGTGCCGGTGCCGCTCAGCGTCGTGAGGTCGGAGTCGCCTGCCGTGCCCAGGCTGCCGTCGAACTGGTTGACCGTGTTGGTCAACGGCAGATCCGCGCGCCCGGACGTCAGCAGAATGCCGTCCGGCAGCTCGAGCGTGGGCGACGAACCGGAACTCGGCGACAGCACGAAGTTCGTGTAGGTGCCCGACTGGTTCGGAGCGCCCACGAACGTCTGGTTGCCGATGTTGCTCAGGCCGCTGCTGCTCGCCTGGACCGCCGGGATCAGGATGTCGGCCTGGTCGGTCGTCAGCGTGGTGATGATCGGTGCCGCGCTTGCCGTCGTCGCCCCGAGAACGAGCGCCGCGAGCCCGTGAAGGGCTGTTGTCATTACGAACTTATTCTTCATGCGGTCCTCCCCGCCAAAAAAACGAAACCCCGACCACATCCGCGACCACGTGGCGCCTGTGGATCCGGGTGCCACTTCGAGCTGCAAGTCCTGCGCCTCGCCTACCACTCGATGGACATGCGAGAGGCGTAGGCCTCCGCCGGAAGTCAGCCAAGTGCGAGTTGCCAGGCGAACAACTAAAGTCGGCGTCCAGTCAGACAATCCGACTCGAATGTTCACGCAAGCTTACGCTTGGCAGGAAAATACCTGCCAACAAGCGGCGCTGCGCGCCTCTTGGGAAATTGCAGCTCTCTGCACGTCAACGCTGGCGCCTGCCCCGACGAACACCGGGTCGTGAGTGGAGAGCGTGCCTCCGGGAGCACGTCGCGAGCATCGCGGCAGGCGCTACGCGAACAGTTGTGTAATCGGTTTGCCGATGCCGTCCCTGGTGACGTACACGGGCCGTCGCTCGACGGTGTACGAGGTGTCGGGCGGAATGCCGAGCGCGTGGAAGATCGTCGCGTGCAGGTCTTCGACCGGGACCGGGTGCTCGATCGTCGTGCAGGGCCGCTCGTCGGCGGTCCTGCCGTACACGGCGCCCTTGCGGATGCCACCGCCGAACATCAGGATCGAGCCTGCCGCCGTGAAGTGCCGGTGCATGCCGTAGTGACGCGGATCGCGCATCACGTCCGGGATGTCGATCGCCTGGTCCTTGACTTCCTTGCCGACCTTGCCCTCGGTGACGGCGTCGCGTCCGAACTCGCTGGCGAGGATGACCAGTGTGCGGTCGAGCAGGCCGCGCGCCTCGAGATCGCGCACGAGTTGCGCGATGGGCGCGTCGATGACCTTCTTCATCGCCTCGGCGCGCGAGTGCCCGTGCTCGTGCGTGTCCCAGTAGAGAAACGGGATGTACTCGGACGTGACCTCCACGTAGCGCGCGCCGGCTTCCACCAGGCGCCGTGCGAGGAGGCATCCCTGGCCGAACCGCCCGGTGTCGTAGGCCTTGAAGGACGCCTCGGGTTCCAGCGACAGGTCGAAGGCCGCCGCCGCAGGTGAACGCAGCAGCCGGTCGGCGCCGTCGAGCGCGCGCACGAGCGATTGCCGCTGGTAGTCGCTGCCGTACTCGTAGACAGGTTCTTCGGCGAGCAGGCGCTCGAACAGTTGACGGCGGCTCTGGAACCGTGACGCGCCGAGCGCCTTTGGCGGACGCACCGCCGATGCCGCATCCTGCGGGTCCACGATCAGGAACGGGCCGTGCTCGGTGCCGAGGAATCCTGCCGTGTGGAAAGCCTTGAGCGTGCCAATCTCGCCCGCGCCCTCGACCGTCTGCCCGATGGTGATGAACGGCGGCATGTCGGGCTCCCGCGGACCGAGCGTCCGCGAGATGGTGGCGCCGATGTGCGGCATGGCCATCGGCTGCGGCGGCACGTAGCCCGTGTGCCAGTGGTACTGGTGCCGCGAGTGCAGGATGAAGCCGAGATCGGCGGCCTGGAACGTGCGGATGACGGTGCCGCGGTCGATCACGCCGGCGATCCGCTCGAGACCCTGCGTGAACTTGATGTCGTCCACCGCGGTGTCGATCGTCGGGAACGTGCTGAGGACGTCGCCGATCGGCACCCCCGGCGCGTACGGTGTATAGCGCTTCGGATCGAACGTCTCGGTCTGTGCCATGCCGCCCGCCATCCACAGCACGATCACGGCGTCGGCCGTCGCGCGACGACGACGGAAGGCGTCCTGTGCATGGAGGACTGCGGGCTCGGCGCCGCCGAGCGCAGCAAGCGTGCCTGCCGCCGTGGCGCCGAGGAACTGCCGGCGATTCAGCCGCTCGTAGATGCGGCGCTCCTCGCGCGAGAGGGACGTCAGCGTGTGCTCGGGCTCTTCCATCACGGTCTCAGTAGATCAGCTGGAACTCGGGTTTCATGAGCAGCGCCCACAGCAGATCGGCGACACCGGTGGGAGCCAGCCGTCCGGGACGATCGTCGTCGGCGATGGCCGCCATGGCGGTATCGCGTTCACCCGCCGTCGGGGCGCGGCCGAGAGCCTGCAGGAACAACCGGTCCACCACCGCTCCGGCGTCGTTGGTGCCCGGCGCCGCAGGCAGCGGGGGCGTCGGGCGCGGCGGCTGGAGGCGGTCCAGGTCGGGCTCGGCATCGAACACGAAGAAGCGGACAGCGGGGTTCAGCGTGCCCCCGATCTCGGTTCGCGGGTTCGCGACGTCCACCGCGCCGCGGAACCTGACGAACCGGCGGTCCGCGACGTCGTAGCGAAGCAGCGACGGGGCCTGTACGTGCACCGCGTCATCGCTGCCACGTCGCGTCGGATTGTCGCCGCTCGCGGCAAGCGACGACAGGCGCGTCTCCGACCCCTGCGCGTCCGTGAGTACCGCGTCCACCCACACGGGTCGTACCCGTTCCGGCGCGTTCGACCCCGTGTCGCGCACGACGAGCCAGAGTGCCCGGGCGCCGGTGATGTCGATGTCGAAGTGGCGAGCCTTCGGGTTGCGCCCTGCCACCGACGCCGTGAACCGGCTGTAGGTGTCGGCGGCCAGATCGCCGGTCAGGCGCCGAGCACCGCGCTCCAGCCACGCCGTCAGGCGCTCGCCGTTCACGAGTTCCAGCGCCTGCGGCGTCGTCGCATCGTCGGGACGCACGGAGGTCACCTGGTCGCGAATGGGGCGCCCCAGCGCGCGGGTCAGCGAGTTCGATGCCGCACGCCACTCCCGAGCGTACTCGCCGCCGGTCACCGGGTCCGAGTCGGTGCGCAGTGCGATCGCGGCAGCGGCACTCCGCGGCGCCCCGTTCCGCTGGGGAGGTGCCGGCTGTCCCGGCCACGTGCTCCACTCGCCGGTCAGTACGCCGATGGCGTCGGCGAACTGCTCGGCGGTGAGCCTCCGGACTTCGGGCCCCCGGAACACATAGTCGCGAGGCGACGGTTCAGCGGCGCGCGGCACGGCCGCGAGCTGGTAGGCCTGCGACGTCAGGATGGTCCGGATCAGGTGCTTGAGGTCGTAGCCGCTGTCCACGAAGTCGCTCGCCAGCCAGTCGAGCAGCTCCGGGCTCCAGGGTCGCGTGTCCATCTCGTCGGAGTTGGCGACGATGCCGTAGCCGAGGAGGCGTTCCCATATGCGGTTCACGATCGTGCGCGGCATGCGCCCGTTCCGCTGATCGGTGAACAGGCGCGCGGCCGCCGCGCGGCGGTCTTCCAGCCGATCGCTGCGCGGGGTTGCCTGCAACTGCGCGAACGGGAACGAGGGCGCGGCGTACTCGTCGCGCGCGACGTCGCAGCGGTACAGCTGCAGCTTCGGCTCCGGCGAGAAGTACGCGGCGAGCCCATAGGCGTCCTTCAGCTTCCAGCGACTCACGAAGCTGTCGTGACAGGCATTGCACTTCATGTTCACGCCGAGGAACACCTGTGCGCTGTTCTGGGAGGCCTGCATCCACGGCGTCACGGCCGCGCTCGTCTCGCCCCGCCAGTTGACGCCGATCAAGAAGCCTTCCGGCCCATCGCGCCGCGGGTTCAGCAGGGCCCGCACGAAATCGTCGTAGCGCTGGTTGCGGCGCAGCGCGTCGAGCAGCCACGGCGTGATGCTCTTGCGCCCGTCGCGCTCGGCGAAGTAGGACACGCCGTCCTCGTTGCGGAGCAGGTCGTTCCAGAACGTCATCCAATGCTGGGCATACGCGTCGTCGTCGCGCAGCAGTGCGTCCACGAGCCGCTCCCGCTTGTTGGCCGCACGGTCGGCGACGAACGCTTCGAGCGCTGAAGGCTGGGGAAGGAGGCCCGTGACGTCCAGCAACACGCGGCGGGCGAACACGGCATCGGATACGGCTGATGGCGGCGCGTCCAGCCGTGCCGTCCGCGTGAGGTACTGCGCGACGATGCGATCCACTGGCCGCGTCCAGGCGGGCCAGAGCGTCGCCGGGAGAGCAGGCTCGAGGAGCGTCAGTGGCGCGTCCCATGGCTGCGGGGCCGGAGGCGACGTCGGCGTGGCGCGTGCGCCCTCGTCGACCCAGGTGCGGATCAGCGCCAGCTTCGAGGGCTCGAGGAGGTCGTCGTCCTTCGGCATCGACGGCTCCACCGCTCCCGTCAGCCGGTCCACCAGCAGGCTGGCGCCGCTGACGCCTGGTCGGACGACCGCGCCGCTGCGCCCGCCCTCGAGCAGGTCGGCGTAGGTGGCCACCGAGAGGCCGCCCTTCCGCGTCTCCCCGTCGTGGCAGTCGTCGCAGAACTCGGCAAGGATCGGTCGGATCTGCGACGCGAAATCAATGCGGCCGGCCGCGGTTGGTGCGCCGGTCCGCGGTTCGTCTGCGGGCGTGGGTGCTCGGACGCCGGGCTGCGCCCGGACCAGGGCCGTCGCCAGCCACACCGCGCTGGCGACCACGAGGATCGACCTGGGCATGGCAAGAGAGTACCGCCTGTCACTGAATAGTCACATTCGCGTCACAGGCCGTCCACGCGCCCGTCGTCGAAGGAAGTGAGCCTGCTTGCCAGACGCGCCCCGAAAGCGCGCTGCAGCAGGACAGGCTGAGGGAGGCCCCGTGAACACGCGAACGATCTGGACGACGGTGACCCTGGCAGGCGTCACGGCCGCGGCGGCCGCCTACTGGAGTGGCAGCCCCGACGCCGCGGCGCCCGACTTCGCGACGGCGATGGTCACCCGTGGCGCGGTGGTCAACGTGGTGCAGGCGACGGGCACGCTGCAGCCAGTGACCACCGTTGCGGTGGGCAGCCAGGTGTCCGGCGCGATCGCCTCGCTGCACGCCGACTACAACGACCGCGTCCGCAAGGGCCAGGTCATTGCCAGGCTGGACCCGTCGTTGTTCCTGACGCAGGTGGAACAGGCGCGCGCCACCGTCCTGCGGCTGCAGGCCGACGTCGAACGCGTGCGTGTCGAACTGACCGACGCACGGCAGAAGCTCGCGCGGGCCGAGACGCTGGCCCGTGAACAGTTGATTGCCTCGAGCGACCTCGACGTCGCGCGCACCACGGTGCTGCAGGCCGAAGCCGCAGTGAAGTCGGCCCAGGCGCAGGTGGTGCAGGCGCAGGCCTCCCTGCACCAGGCCCAGGTGAACCTCGGACACACGACGATCACCGCGCCCATCGACGGCATCGTCGTCTCCCGCAGCGTGGACGTGGGGCAGACCGTGGCTGCCAGCATGCAGGCGCCGACGCTGTTCGTGCTCGCCGGCGACCTCACACGCATGCAGGTGAATGCGAGTGTGGACGAGTCCGACATCGGCCGCATCACGCCGGGACTGCCCGTGACGTTCACCGTGGACGCGCACCAGGGCGACACGTTCGCGGGCACGGTGCGGCAAGTGCGGCTCGAGCCCGTCGTGACGCAGAACGTCGTCAGCTACGTGACGGTGATTGACGTCGGGAACCCGGAGCGGAAGCTGAAGCCGGGGATGACGGCGAGCGTGTCGATCGAAGTGGACCGCGCCGACGACGTGTTGCGCGTGCCGACGGCGGCGCTTCGCTTCCGCGGCCCGGAGGGCTCCGGCGCCAGCAGCTCCAGCGTGAGAGGCGGACCTGCGGTGTGGGTGCAGCAGCCGCACGGGTTGTCTCGCGTGCCGGTCGAGATCGGCGTCACGGACGGCACGACGACAGCAGTGAGCAGCGACGCCCTGATGGACGGCGCGCGCGTGGTGACCGGCACGCACGTCGCTGCGACGTCCTCGGGCGCCGCGGCGAACTCGCCGCTCATCCCGCAGCGTCCGGGCCGCAGCCGCTCGTCTCAGGCAAGCGCGGCCAGTGGAGGTGCGCGATGACACCCGCAATCTCGGTCGAGCAGCTCGTCAAGTCGTACACGGTAGGTGAAAGCCCGGTGCACGCGCTGCGCGGCGTCACGCTCGACATCGCCCCCGGTGAGTTCGTGGCCCTTACCGGGCCGTCCGGGTCCGGCAAGTCCACGTTCATGCACCTGCTCGGCTGCCTCGATCGCCCGACGGCTGGCGAGTACCGGCTCAATGGCCGCGACGTCGCAGCGCTGGACGCTCGGGCGCTCGCAGCCGTGCGCAACCGCGAGATCGGCTTCGTCTTCCAGGGGTTCAACCTGCTGCCGCGCACGTCGGCGCTCGAGAACGTGGAACTGCCGATGCTGTACGGCACGCCGGTGCCGGGGCGCGAGCGTCGTGAGCGCGCCGAGGCGGCACTGGAGGCCGTCGGGCTCGGCGAGCGACTGGGCCACCATCCGAACCAGCTGTCCGGGGGGCAGCAGCAGCGCGTCGCCATCGCGCGCGCGCTGGTGAACCGCCCGTCCGTCCTGCTCGCCGACGAACCGACGGGTAACCTCGACACGCGGACGAGCATCGAAGTGATGGGCATCTTCCAGCGCTTCAACGCCGAGGGACTGACCATCGTGCTGGTCACCCACGAACCCGACATCGCGGAGTACGCCACCCGCATCGTCGCCTTCCGCGACGGACGCGTGCGCGCCGATCGGCCCGTGGCCGTGCGCCGACGCGCCGACGCCGAACTTGCGGCGCTCGCGGCGCAGCCCGACGTCGATGTCTTGATTGCGTGAGGGGGCCATCATGTCCGTCCTGAACACATTCCTCGTCGCGGTGCGCGTCTTGCGCCGCAACACGCTGCGTACGGCGCTCACCGCGCTGGGCATGGTCATCGGCGTGGCTGCGGTGATCGTCATGGTCGCGATCGGCACCGGCGCACGTGCGTCCATCGAGTCGCAGGTCAAGAGCGCCGGCTCCAACATCGTCACCGTGAACGCCGGGGCGGGCATGGGGCCCGTGCGCGGCGGCCAGGGCGCCACCCGCACGTTGACCGACGGCGACTCGCAGGCAATCCGTACGCAGGTGCCCGGCATCGTCCACATGTCGCCGGGGCTGAACCAGCGCACGCAGGTGATCGGAGCCGCTGGCAACTGGAACACGCAGGTACAGGGCACGAGCGAGGAACTGCCGGCCATCAGGGCGTGGGCCACGCAGTCGGGCGCCTACTTCACGCACGACGACGTGCGGCGCGCCGCGAAGGTGGCCGTGCTCGGCTCAGTGGCACGCGATCAGCTCTTCGGACCAGGCGCCGACCCGGTCGGCGCGACCATCCGCATCGAGAACCAGCCCTTCCGCGTCGTCGGCGTCATGACGAGCAAGGGGCAGTCGGCCATGCCGGGGCAGGACCAGGACGATACCGTACTCGTCCCCTACACCACGGTGCAGAAGAAGCTCATGGGCGTGCAGCACCTGTCCAGCATCACCATCTCGGCCGAGGACGGCGTCTCACTCCCGCAGATGACCGCAGCGATCGCGGATGTGCTGCGGCATCGCCACCGCATCGGCGCGGCGCAGGATGACGACTTCTCCGTCCGGACGCTCGAGGAGTTCGCGACGATGCTGACGTCCACCACCACGACGATGACGTCGCTGCTGGCGAGCATCGCGGCGGTGTCGCTGCTCGTGGGCGGCATCGGCATCATGAACATCATGCTGGTCTCGGTGACCGAGCGCACGCGCGAGATCGGCCTGCGGCTGTCTGTGGGCGCGAGCGATGGCGACGTGCTGCGGCAGTTCCTCGTCGAGGCCATGGTGTTGTCGCTCGTCGGCGGCGCCCTCGGTGTCGTGCTCGGCTTCGGCGCATCGCGCCTGGTGACGGCCTCCATGCAGTGGGCGACCGTCGTGACCTGGGATGCGGTCGGGTTGTCGTTCGGGTGCGCCGCGGCGGTCGGCATCTTCTTCGGGTTCTACCCGGCCCGGAAGGCCGCGTCACTCAGCCCGATAGACGCGCTGCGGCACGAGTGAACGCCGAACGTCGAACGTCGAACGTCTAACGCCGAACGTCGGGACGTCGGGACGTCGTTTACACCTGTCCCTGGTAGGGACGAGTCGCCGAGGCGTCCATCTCCGCACGTACCGTTCCCCGAACGGAACATGGCTTGCACGCTTGCGGGCATGTCCGTGCCAACGCCGCGCCCCGTCATCGCGATCTTCAACAGCAGTGACGACATGGTCGAGCTGCTGAGGATCCTGCTGGAAGGCCATGGCTATCTGACCGTGCCCGGGCACGTCAACGACCTGCGGAGTGGCGATCTCGATCTCAACGCGTTCGTGGAGCAGTACAAGCCGACGGCGGTGCTGTACGACCTCATCCCTCCGTACGATCGCCAGTGGGCCTTCCTCGACCACATCCGGACGTCGTCGGCACTCAGCGGGCTGCCGTTCGTGCTGACGAGCACGAACGCGACTGCGGCCCGCGAGCTGGCACAGCGCAGCGAGAAGGTGATCGAGGTGGTCGGGCGCCCGTTCGAGTTCGACGAGGTGCTCGCGGCCATTCGAAGGGTCGCGCCGGCCTGACGGTGACGTGTCTACACCTGGGGCTGGTAGGGACGCCTCGCTGAGGCGTCCATCTCCGCACCGACGCGAATTGCAGGCGCCCGCGGCTGGCGGCGTGCCGCCCGGCGGGCCAGCGCGATTTCCACGAGGTTGGCGGCGGGGCCGACCACGAACAGAGCGTAGTACGGCGCGTGCACGAACTCCATGAGCCGGAACACCGCCTCGACGGCTGCGACGAGGAAAGCCACGAGGCATTGCGCCCAGCGTGGATGCACGCTCGTCTTCGGGTCCGTGATCATGAAGAAGATGAACAGCTGGTACATCGGGCCCGTGATCGGCGCGACCTCGGCGAGGAACGGATGCCCGGTCATGGCCGACCGTAGTGCGGCGAACCCGAAGAACGACACGACGTACGTGAGCGTGACGTGGAAGCGGCCGAGTGACCCGATGATCGCCGCGCCGAAGACCCACACCACCACCATCGGCAGCAGCGTGTTGCCCCACTGCACGCTCAGGCTGGCCACCGTGTCGGAGGCGAGCACCAGCATCGCGACGATACCGAGGTTGGACGGGTTCCAGATGTGGCGGCCGTCCACGCGGATCAGGTACTTGGACGTGATCGAGATGGCCGCGCACAGCGCGTAGGGCCAGAAGTCGGGCGACCGCACCAGCATGCCGATGCTGATGCCCGAGACGTACGCGCTCGCCAGGTGGGGCCAGCGGCCAAGAAACACGCGGCCGAGCACCAATTCCACCAGGATCGACGTGCCGATGGCCAGCCCCGTGCGCGACCAGCTCTCCAGGAAGCCGTACGTCACCTGGCCGGCGAGCAGCACGATGGTGACGAGGATCGGCGCCAGGTAGCGCTTGTCGATCGAAGTCATGCGGGTTCCTTCACCTCGTGCACCCGGTCGAGGGCCGGATTGGGGATGTCCTGCATCTTACCGGACGGCCAGCGCACGACGACGCGCTCGACGCCGGTGGCGTCGCCAAGGCCGAAATGCAGCCGCCGCTGGTTCTGGGCGCAGAAACCCGAACTGGCGATCACCTCCTGCACCTGCTGCTGGCCTCCCCAGTGGATGGTGACCTGGGCTCCGACCGCGCTGCGGTTCGTGCATGGCGTCCCGGCGGGCGTGTCGGGCCGGCAGCCGCCCTCGAGATCGAACGCCACCCAGTGACGACCCGGCGCCACCTCGTTCCTGTACAGGAGCAGCGGCCCGCGCTGATTGGCAACGACGACGTCGAGCACGCCGCGATTGCCGAAGTCGGCAAGCGCGACTGAGCGGCCGTCATACCGGTCGGCCGCCCCGACCATCGGCGCCACGTCCACGAAACGTCCCGCGCCGTCGTTGACCCAGACGCGTGTGGCCTGGTAGCCGGCAAGGCTGCGGCTGCCCATCGCCGGCCAGTTCTTCGCGTCCGAGATGACGATCTCGTGCCCGCCGGCGACCTTCGAGTAGTCGTACCAGTAACTCTCGTTGCGAGAGGCCGACACATAGCCGTTGACGAGGTAGATGTCGAGCGCGCCGTCGTTGTTCAGATCGCCGAACTGCGCGCCGAAGCTCCAACCGCCGAGCGCCACGTTCATTGCCGTGGCCATGTTCTCGTAGCGCGGCAGCCCGCGGGCCCCGGTGCCGGTCGGCACCCAGAGATTGTTGCCCTGGATGAGGATGCCTTCCTCCGAGATGTTCGACACGTAGATGGCGAACCGGCCCTGGTTGAACACGTCGCCGACCGACGCGTTCATGCCGCTCTTGGGCGCGTAGCCCACGCCCGTTTCGCGCCCCGCTTCACGGAAGCGGCCACCCTCGTTGATGAACAGCTCGGACACGCCGTAGTCGTTGGCGATGAACAGGTCCGGGTAGCCCGTGCCACGCAGGTCGGCGGCCACCGCGGCCAGCGCCCAGCGTGTGGACGTCAGGCCGACGCGCTCGCTGACCTCCTCGAATCGACCGTCGCCGAGGTTGCGGAACAGGTACTTGCGTCCGCCGTTGCGCGCGTACTCGAAGCTCTCCGGCATGATCTTCGTCGTCGGCAGCTTCCACAGGTCCACGTCCTCGGCGTAGTAGCCGCCCATGAAGAAGTCGAGACGCCCGTCACCGTCGAAGTCGAGCCACGTCGCCGAGTTGATGTTGGCCCATGCCGGCAGCGTCGCGAGTTCGCTGACGCGGGTGAATCCCTGGCCGCCGTCGTTGTGGAACAACTCGGGCCGACCCCACCGGTAGAGGAGCAGGTCGTCGAACCCGTCGTTGTCGTAGTCGCCCCACGCCGAACCCATCGACACGCCTGTGGTCGTGTCGTTCAGAGCGGCGATGCCGAGTGCGCCCGCGACGTCCTCGAACGTGCCGTCACCGCGATTGCGGTACAGCCGGTTTGACGACCCTTCGCGGCTGTTGGTCACGTAGAGATCGAGGTGCCCGTCCGCGTCCACGTCCACGACCGAGACCGCGGCGCCCATCGACGCCACCTGCGGCATGATGTGCGCGAGCTTGGCGTCGAACGTCGGCGCTTCGTGTTGGAAATCCAGGCCGGCCGCCCGTGCCGATTCGGTCAGCTGGAAACCGTAGGGCGACCGTCCACTGCCGGCGGCCTCGGCGGAGGCGGACGGATGGCCGAAGCGGCGGATCATCCAGGGCGTTGCCAGCATCGCAACGAACAGGACGGCGAGCAGGGGGCGTGCGTAACGGGTCATTGTGTGTGCGGGCGGCCCGTGCGCAGTGCGTCGCGGGCGGCCGGTGTCACGTACCGGGTGTGGTACGTGGCGAAATCCTCATGGTGCTGCTGATAGACCGGATCCGCTTCGAGGCCGCGCGGCGCCTGGTCGTACCGGCCGGTTGCATGCGTCGGCAGCGGGAGCACCGTGCGCGAGAACGTCGTGTTGTAATCGCCGTCCTTCACCCAGCCGTCGCCGATCACGATGAAGTCGCGCACGTGGCCGGCCGGCGGTGCCGGCGCTTCGGCGAAACGCAGGGCGAGTTCGTCGCCGGCATTCATGATCACGTAGCGGTCGTCAACGTCACCGAGCAGCGGCCGAACGTCGCCGAAGCGGGTGTGGAATCCTTCGAGATCGAGCCATCGCGGCGCCACGCCCTCCACGGCATAGCGCGGACGTTCCGGCCTGCTCGCCTCGGGTCGCGTCGTCACCGAGAAGCCGCGGTACCGCAGCTCGGCCTGCATCAGTGGAAGCCTGCGCAGTTGCACGGGAACGTCAGGCCGGCCGACGGCCCAGGCCAGGCGGTCCCAGAAGATCTCGAGGTTGGTCGAGAGCCGGACCCGCCGCGGCCCTTCGGTCGGCAACACGCTGCCGATCTCCAACAGGATCGTCTTGTCCTTGCCCGAAGGGAAGCCCAGCTGCTCGCGCACCGTCCGGAAGCGCCCGTCGGCATCCGCGACCTCGAGCGCCAGCCCGCGAGGGGGGGCCTGGCTGCCCTGCGAGATCGCGACGTTGATCGAACTGTCGGTCGGATGCACCCATCCCTGGGCGACGAGGTAGAGCGGGCCCGTGCGCGGCGCCTCGTCGGGCAGCGTCACCTCGACATAGTGCTGACGTGTCACGCCCTGGTAGGCGCCGCGGCCCGCGAAGTCCAGGTGGACGTCGTCGCGCCGGGCCACCATGTCGGCGACGTCTCGGCCGGCGTCGTCGCGCACGTGAGCGAATGCCTGGAGGGGCGAGGTCACCACCGGTGAGAGGTCGGGCGTGGGCACGGCGAACCGTTCGTCCACGAACACCTCGGTGCCGGCCGGGTGATCGATCACCCCGATCCCGACCATGTCGAAGAAGTGCGTCTCCCACAGCTCCGCGGTGATGCGGATGTCGTACATGCCGTCCTTCGGCACGAGCTGCCGACCCTCGACCTTCACCCAATCCTCGGTCGCCAACACATCAGCTGTCGCTTGCGCGTTGATCCTGAGGCCGAGCGGCGACCGCCAGATCAGGTCGGTGACGAAGGCCATCTCCTGCCCGTTCCAGGCAAACAGCCACGGGCACGATCCTTTGAGGCGCTGATCGGCGCGGATCGTCGCGTCGGCTGTCGCCTCGAACTCGGACTGCAGGACGCCGTTGGGCCAGATGATCCTGATGACGTCGCTGCTCGTCGATTCGCCGAGGCCGACATGGACGATTGGGCTGGTGATGCGCTGCGTCTGCACGTGCAGGCCCGTGCGGACCTCCACCTCGCCGCCGACGCCGAACGAATTCACGCGCTGATCCCCCGTCGCCGTCGCGGCGCGCGGGCGCAGGCGCTGCCAGTGATAGGTCCGGGCGCCGGTGCTCGTCCCTGTGGCGACCATGCCGTCCGTCGTGACACCCACGAGCTCGAGCCGCCCATCCGCGTCCAGATCCGCCAGGGCGCGTGTCACGAGCGGGATGGCCGCATCGAGGGGCGTCAACGTCGCGTCATCGTTGCGAAGCAGGACGTGCGTTCCGGCAGCCGTCGAGAGCACGACATCGGCCGCCGCGTTGTTGTCCAGATCACCCGTGAGCAACTGCACGTCGCCAGCCGTCAGCGTCGGCACGCCCGCCAGGCGCAAAAGCTCCTGCCATTGCCACCGGCCCGGAGCGTCCGCCGAGTGTCCCTCACTGGCCAGCGACAGGGTCACGAGCGCACCAGCGGTCGTCACGCCGATGACGCCGCCGCGCCCATCTGCGCGGACGTCGCCTGCCTCGATCGCCACGATCGCGGCCGGACCGGCGGGCAGCGCTGCGGTCTCGAAGGCGCCGCCGCGAAGGTTGAGAAACACGCGCACGGCGCCCGCGCCGTCGAGACACACGGCGTCCGGCACGCCGTCGGCGTCGAGGTCGGCCCAGACGAACGCGCGCACATCCGGACAAGGACCGAAGGGCTGCTGGCGGGCGAATGTGCGGTCGCCGTTGTTCCGGAGAACGAACGCATCGCCCGTCAGCGGGGCGACCACGAGATCCAGGTCGCCGTCGAGGTCCACGTCGGCGGGCCACACGCCACGCACGCCGTCGCGCGTCTGCTCCGCCACGCCGCTCGCGACGCTGATGTCGTCGAAATGGGCGCCATCGTCGGTCTGCCGCAGGATGGTCAGGCCGTCGCGGCCGGCCACGATCAGGTCGGTGCGGAAGTCGTAGTCGAGGTCGGCAGCCGACACGACGGCGTCGGCGCCTGCGGCGTGCGCAACGCTGCTGCCGGGGGTCGTCCGCACCCTGTCAGCGCCAAGCGCCACGACCGTTTCCCCCGCCTCGCCGTCGAGCGCCACCGCACCGGCCCAGGTCGCGTCCGCGGGCCAGCCAGGCGCGGGCGACACGGTGAACGCGAGTGTCGTGTCGGCAGGCGCCGGCCTCGGCTCGGGGTTGGGGAGTACGAGGAACCGCCTGATCGGCTCACCCACAGCATCGAGCGGCGTCGTGAGCCGCGACAGGGCCTGGCGGAATGCCGGCTCGCGCGCGAGCACGTTCCGGAGAAATGCCACGTGAGTGGCAGCCGCCCGCGGATCGCCAGCGGCGACCGACTGCACGGCCGCGAGGCGCTCCCGCGCCGCATCGGGCCAGGAAGCCGACGCGTCCAGCAATCGCGCCAGAGCGTCCTGCAGCGCCGGCTGATCGCCGCGCTTCGCGGCGAGGCGGGCGTAGTCGAGACGTGCCGCGAGGTTGTCGTCGCGACCGAGCAACTGTTCGAGAGCGCGTTGGGCGTCCGCTTCGTGTGCCGCGCCACCCTGTCGCTCGAGTTCGAGGGCGAGGTGGTACGCGGCTCTCGCGTTCGCCGGATCGAGGTCGACGGCGCGGCGCCACAGCTGCGTGGCGGCGTCGAGGTTGCCCTCCCGACTTTCGGCGAGGGCCTGCAGGCGGACGATCGCCGCCTCGTCCGGGGCCAGCGTTGCGGCGCGAGCGAACTGCTCCCTCGCTGCGTCGATCTCCTGTTGGCGGAGCAGCAGCAGGCCCAGGTTCGCCCACCCTGCCGGCTCCTGCGGCACGATGGCGACGACGCGATCGAGTTTCTCGCGCGCGAGCACCTCCTGGCTCGTGTCGATGGCCGCCAGTGCCGTGAAGAACGCGACCGTTGCCTCGCGCTGCACCTCGAGCGGTACGTCCGCCGCGCGTCGGCAGGAAGAGCACGACGCGGCCCACGCGGCGACTACCAGGAGCAGGCTGATGACGGCCCGCCGTGACCAGTTGTCGCGCGGTTGCGGGGAAGGCGCCGCCGCCCGAGGCGCGAGGTCCGGTACGTCAGTGGTCATGCGCACGCTCCAGCCGTGACGGCGTCGGATGGGGCCGGTCCGGCATCGAAGCCGCATCGCGCCAGCAGGCGATCGATATCCGCCGTGCTCACGCCCAGGCGCTCGCGGGCCTCGTGCAGATCGGCAGCGCGCACCGGATACCAGTCGCGCCGCGCCGCATCGTTCAGGCCGGCGACGTCAACCGGCGCGACCGCCGACGTGATGTCATCCAGCAGGCGTTGACGAGCCGACTCGCGGTCGGCGCAGGTCGGGAGTGCGAGTGCCCGCGCGGTCACGTCGGCGACGACGGGGCCGAACGACGGGTCTCGATTCAGGAGGAACCCTCGCGCACGCTCCGACTGGCCGAGGCGCCGCACTGTTTCCGTGAAGCTGGCCGCAGCGAAGTAGAGCGAGGCCAGACGCTTGAACAGCGGGAAGTCGCCCATGTTCGCGTACAGCGCCGCGACGAGTCGCTCGGTGGCCCGCAACTCGTCCGTCGTGTCGGCGGCGTACGCGCCGAGTGCCGCCTCGCGCTCCTCGCCCGGCGACGTGTGCTCGAGCGCGTGCGCAAGGCGCCCGATGCCGAGTAGCGTCAGCGGGAAGCCCGTCGAGAGCAGCGGGTCCACGACACCGGCCGCTGACGGCAGCAGGGCAAAGCACGGGCCGGTCATCGTGCGGACGCGGTGCGCGACGCGCGGAGTGTGTACGAACGGATGTGCGGCCTTCGCGTCGCGGAACTGCTCGCGTATCGACGGGTAGTCTACGAGCAGGCGCTCCCACGCGTCGGCCCCGTCGGCGAGGCGATAGGCGCGCGCCACGGGATCGGTGGCCGCCACGCCCGCGCTGGTGACACCGTTGTTGAAACGCAGCATCCAGATCCACGCACCGTCGAGCACGTGGTGCAGGGCGGCATCGTCGATCGGGTACGGAGGCGTCTCGTCCTGCGCGACGAGTGCATCCCAGCGGTGTACGTCCGTGAAGTGCGTGTACAGCGCCTGCGTACCGGGCAGCCACTCGAGCGGCGCGTCGCCCAAACCGAGCGCGCGCCACAGGTATCCGCGCGGCCCGCTCGCGTCAACGAGGAAGCCGGCGCGCACGTCGATGCGCACACCCGCACGCACGGCCTCGACCGAAACCCCGGACGCGTCGAACCGGGGCGTCCCGAGCACGGCGGCATCACGGTAGACGACGCCGGCGTCCTCGGCCTCGCGCGCGAGCCACGCGTCGAAGTCGGCCCGGTACCAGTGCGTGTCGGCGATCCCGTCGTGCGGACTGGCTGCCACGAGCAATTGCCGTGCGTGCGAGGCATCGTCACTGAAGGCGAGCCGCGGTGCATGATGGAAGAAGGTGAACCCCCGCTTGAGGCCGCAGGCGATGTGCGGGTAGCAGGCCTGCCAGGTTCCCCACTTGGCGAACGGACGGAGGCGCGGCAGGTCGTACGTGTCGGCCAGCGTCTCGATCAGCAGGTTGGCCAGGGGCGTGGACGACTCACCAATTGCGAAACGCGGGTGCGTGCCGCGGTCGAGCAGCACCACGCGCCTGCCGCGACTGCGCAGCATGAGCGCCAGCAGCGACCCGGCAAAGCCCGATCCCACTATCGCCACGTCGGCATCGATGCGCTGTCGGGCGATGGCGGTCATGAGGCAGGCACCTCGCCGCACGCGTCGCACATGTCCGCGCGACCGAGCTTCTGCGTGAGGTTGAACTGCCGCAGCCGCTCGTGACGGGAGAGCGCGCAGGCGGTGCAGCGCGTGACGCGCTCGAAGTCCCACAGGTCGACGAACACGCGTGCCGACGTCGCGGCCCGCGCGACGCAGGCGGCCTCCTCGACGTCGCGGACCAGAGGCGGCGCGAACCCGGCCGCGTGGGCAATCGCCTCCAGCGCGCCTTCGCCGCCACGCGAGGGAATGAGCGAGATCGCCGCGGCGCCGCAGTCGTCGGCAAAGCCCACCGATCGCGACAGCCATGCACGCTGCTCGCCTCGTGGCACGAAGGGAGGGTGGACGAGGAGGAACGTCCGCAATGAGACGCCGTGAGCGGCAAGGGCGGACGCCGCCGACGCGAACCGCTCGACGGTGAGACCCTTGTTGATCGCGTCGAGCGCCTGCGGGTGAGCGGTCTCGAGGCCCATCGCGACCTCGAGCGAGATGCCGCGTTCACCCAGCGCATCGCGCAAGCGCCACGTGCGCGCGCCCACCAGCGCGGGGTGCGACTCGACGATGACGTGCGAGAACGGCGCCAGCGCGTCGACGATCGCCGGGTCGTCCGTCTCGGGCACCGCGCGCGGGTCGAAGAAGCTGCCGGCGTTGTACAGCTTCACCGCCACGGGCGCCTCGGCTCGTGGCGGCAGCAACGCGACGGCCGCACGGATCTGCAGCGGAATCGCGCCCGGCGGCGTGTCGTCCACCGTCGTGTACTGCCACAGATCGCACATCACACAACGCCACGGGCACTCGCGCCCGGTCAGGAACACCGTGGCGGTGCGCGTCAGCCGCCCGTGCGCATCGGGTTCGTCCTCGACGAGCACGCCCTGATGGACGAAGGGGTCGCGCGCCTGCCGATCGCCACGGCGTTCGACGACGAACCGATCGCGCGCGCGGCGCGTCTCGGGATACGCACCGCCGACGTCGGCCACCGGCGCTGCCGTCATGCGTACAGCGCGTGCACGGCGCGGCGACACGCCGCCTTGTCCACCGGCAGGCTGATGCGCAGGGCCTCTTTCGGCATCGCGCCGTGCTGGAAGCGCCGCTTCGGGAACACCGGCATCTCGAGGCCGGTGACCCGCCGCACCCCGCTCGACACGATCGCACCCTTCAGGCCGTACAGTGTCGGCACGTCGTAGCCGGTCAGCGAGGCGAACGGAATCCCTTCGGCCACCTCGACGACCGAGGGGCGCGTGTACGGGCTGAACGCGTCGAAGCCGAACCGCCGGGCCGGCGCGTATGTCCGCACGTAGCTGCGGCTCAAACCGCCGCTGTAGGTCAGCGAGTGCTTGATGCGGCCGACGCCCCAGCCCTCGTGATAGAGCATCAGGTTGTCGACGACGCTGCGGATAGTGAGTTCGGGGTTCTCCTCGATCGGATACGCCTTCAGGTTCTCGTCGCCGCCATCGCCATCCAGCAGGAAGCGCCATTCGGGGTAGCGTTCGCGGATGCCGCGGTACAGCCGCAGCACGAGCGCGGCGCACTCCACGTCCAGCGGCTTGTAGTCCTCGATCACCCGCAGCGTCTCGTCCAGGTCGAGCGGCGCGTCCCCCGCGGGAATCGGCTCGAAGAACAACCCGAGCCCCAGGCGGTCGAGGAATTCGTGAGCCTGCTGCACGTCCGGTCCGCCGCCGTCGAGCACGAACGCCTTCAGGCGGGCTGGCGACATCCCGAGCCGCCGCATCGTGTCGTACACGACGAGGAACACCGAGCCGCTGTCGATGCCGCCCGAGAAGCAGACGCCGATCGGTGCCGTGCCGCCGGACGTGCGCTCCACGTGCTCGAGCCACTTGCGGACCTCGTCGCGCATCGCGGCGACGTATCGCTCGCCGATCGCATCGGGATCGGCCGGGAGCGCGGCACGCTCCGGCGTGAAGTAGCGCGTGTACGTCGGGTCGGGGTCGGGACAACCAACGAGCTTGATCTCGACAACGTAATGCGCCGGCACCATGCGCGTGTAGCTCGGGTGGAACTGATCGGCAAGGCCTTCGGCGGCCAGCGCATCGCGCAGCGTGTCCATCCGATCGGCGATGAACAGCGCCGGCCCTTCGGCGCGCTTGGCGAGGAAGTAGCGCATCGGCCGATCGAGCGTCCGTGCCATGCGCACCGTGATGCCGTCGCGCGCGACGATGGCGAACGATCCGTCGATGGTGCGCACGGCCGCGGGATCGCCCGAGAGTACGCAGGCGCGTGCCTCGGCGTCCGTCATGCCATGGAGCACGTTGAGTGTCGGGTCGAGCAGATCCACGACGCGCTCGATGTAGCGGTGCATGCGACCGATTCTATCGTCCCGCTGCGGCGGCGCGCGCTAGTCCTTAAGCACTAGCAGGACTCGGCGGCTGCGCGTTTGAACGTACGTAGCCGTCGCCCCCTGGGCGACGGGCTGCCCGTCGGGCGAGGCCCGACGGCTACGCACGGCAGGCTCCACGGCTACGTACGGCAGCGCCTCAGAACGTCAGCTTCAGCGCGAACTGCAGCAGGCGCGACGGGCCGGCGCTCAGGATGCGACCGAAGTTCGGCGAGTTGAGATCCGCCACCGGCAGACCGAAGTTCGCGTGGTTGGCGACGTTGAACGCCTCGGCGCGGAATTGCAGCTGCAGGTCGTTCGGCAGGGCGAACGTGCGTACCAGCGAGACGTCCACGTTGGTGTAGGCCGGGCCGCGCGCGATGTTGCGCCCCGCGTTGCCGAACTGGCCCGCCTCGGTGCGCGGGTCGAGCCGGCGGAAGGCATCGCGCGAGAGCCACTGGTCCACCGTCCTCGGGCCGCCGTTCGGGTCGCCGACGACATCGGGGCGGCTGGCGGCAAAGCCCGAGACCGGCGGGCTGTTGGCCTGCAGCGCGACGTTGGCCGAGTCCGACACGGTGAAGGGCGTGCCCGACGTGTGGGTGGCGATGACGTTCAGCTGCCAGGCGCGGAACGCCGCATCTACGGGCGTGGGCAGCCCGGCGGGCAGCCGCGGCTCCCAGGTGGCGCTCGCTACGAAGCGGTGCCGCGCGTCGAACAGCGACGGCCCCTTCTCGGCGCGCAGGTCGAACGGGTTCTGCGCCAGGTCGTTCTCGCCGGCCATCGGTCGGGCGGCCGCGCCCGACAGGTTCATCGACGACAGGTAATCGATCGACTTCGAGTACCAGTACGACACGTTCATGGCAAAGCCCGCCGCGTACCGCCGCGACAGGCTCACCTGACCGGCGTGATACGACGAGTTCGCCTGGTTGGTCAGCATCGCGACCGTGGAGAAGTCGCATTCGCCCCCGGCGGAGGGGCAATTGGCGTACAGCCGCCGACGGTCGGCGTTCTGGGCGGTCGCACCGGGGCCATACACGGCGGGGTTGGCTTCGACGTTGCGCGGCAGGTGCGTGCCCTTGGCGCCCACGTACCGCACCTCGAGCAGGTGACTCGCCGGCAAGGCGCGCTGCACGCTGACGTTCCAGTTCTGCGCGTAGGGCGGCCGCGCGCCCGGATCCATCGCAAACACCGTCGACGGACGCACGAAGGTGTCGGGCACGACGGCCGGACGCCCCCCGTACGGGTTCTGGAAGTTCAGGCCGGCGCCGCTGAACTGCACGAACTGCGTCCTGGGCAGCGCGCTCACCGCGACCTGCGACGCGGTGCCCGACCCGTTCTGGAACTGGTCGAAATGGATGCCATAGCTGGTGCGCACCGACCACCGACCGTCGCCGCTCGGATCCCACGCGAGGCCGATGCGCGGCATCCAGGCGTTGAACGGCTGCGCGATGCCGCGGCTGATGCCGGGGTCTCCGGGGAAGAGGAGGCCGGTGGGCGCGTCGGGTCGCACCTGCGACTGCACGCCCGGCACGAACGCGTTGAGTCGGTCCTCCGCTTCGGTGACCGGGCGGATGCGCTCGTACCGCACGCCGTAGTTGACCGTCAGGCGTGGCGTCACGCGCCACTCGTCCTGCGCGTACAGGCCGAACCCCGAGGCGTCGATCTCGCGGTTGAAGTTGCCGAGCCCCTGGTAGAACGTCACGGGCGCGCCGAGCAGCAGGTTGGCGATGGCGTTGTTGGTCGGGAACGTCCCGGCGAACACGAAGAACGCGTTCGGCGCGATCGCCTGGAACATGTCGATGTTCGTGTGGCGGTACTCCCCGCCCACCTTCACGAAGTGCGCGCCGCGACTCCAGCCGAGGCTGTCCTGGATCTCGACGCTCTGCTGGGTGGACGTCCGCGGCCCGGTGATGGCGCCGCCGATGGGTGAGTAGCCACTGATGTTGAAGAACGGCGTCCCCGCTCCGGGCGCGTTCGACGAGTCGTAGGCGAAGCCCAGCTCGCCGGGCGTCATCTGCCCGCTGCGCTGGTCGAAGAAGAAGCGGTACCGGAAATACGATCCGCGCAGCGTGTGCGTCAGCGTCGGCGTGACGATACGTGTGGCGGAGGCGGCCAGCGAGTGCGCGCCGGTATCGTCGCGCGTGGGATAGCCGGGCACGTCGGTGCCGCGTACCGAGATGGGGTTGATGTCGTGTCCGCCGGAGTACGAGTACCGCGCGAAGAACTGGTCGCGACCGGAGCGCGTGTAGTCCACGCGCACCCCCGACTGGTCGAGGACGTTCCGGCCCACCAGCGTTTCGCGGTAGATCGACGGCGAGACGTTGCCCATCGGATAGAGATCCAGGACGCGCTGCGCCAGCGGATTGATCGCGCCGGGTGGCAGCCGGTTGTCGGGAAACGGCACCCCGCCAGCCGCCAGGTTCAGCAGCGGCGTGCCCAGCCCCGAGAAGTCGCCCTGGCGCTCGGCCGCGGTCGGCACCGTCGCCGTCGTCGTCACGCCCTGCTTGTTGCGGAAGCCTTCGTAGTAGCCGAAGAAGAACACCCGGGCCTTCTTCACCGGCCCGCCCAACGTGCCGCCGAACTGGTGCTGATCGAGCGGTTCGACGTCTCGCGAGAAGAAGTTGCGCGCATCGAACACGTCGTTGCGCAGGAACTCGTAAACGCTGCCGTGGTACTGGTTGCCGCCCGAGCGGGTGACGACGCTCGTTGTTGCACCGGCCGTGCCGCCGTACTCCGGCGGGGCGCTCTGCGTGAGGATGCGGAACTCGGCGATGGCATCCACCGGCAGCCGCAGCGCATAGCCGCCGTCCATGCGGTTGTTGTTGGTCGCCCCGTCCACCAGGTACGAGTTCTGCTCAGGGCGGAGGCCGTTGACGGCGTAGGCATGCCCCTGCCGCAGCGACCCGCCAGCCCGCGCGACGCCGGCCGTCAACGGCGCGACGCCGGTCTGCAGGAGGCCCAGTTGGCTGAAATTGCGGCCGTTGAGCGGGAGATCCACGAGTTCGCGCCCGGTGACGACCCGACCCAGCACGTTCGAGCCGGTGTCCACCAGTTGCGCGCCGCTCGCGACGGTAACGGTCTCGGCAACGCTTGCCGTGGCCAGCGTCAGCGTGACGCGCACGGTCTCGCTGACGCTCACCGTCACGCCTTCGCGGACACCCGCGGCAAACTGCGCCAGTTCGGCGCGAACCTGGTAGGTGCCGACCCGCAGGAACGGGACGCGGAAGAACCCGTCCTCGCCCGTGACGGTCTCGGTGGCCGTTCC
The DNA here is from genome assembly GCA_023429845.1 of Acidobacteriota bacterium. Lineage (GTDB taxonomy): Bacteria > Acidobacteriota > Vicinamibacteria > Vicinamibacterales > Vicinamibacteraceae > Luteitalea. Next base: position 881 of record JAEZCY010000223.1, on the reverse strand, counting down.
CGTGCTGGTGTGGGTGATCGTGACCGTGGCGCCGGGGAGCGCGCCGTCGGTCTCGTCGGCGACGCGGCCCTCGATCATGCCGGTCGGGTCCTGTGCGCGGGCCGGCAGCGCCGCAACGAGACAAATCAGGAGTGTGAGGGCAAGCCTCGGACGGGTGAGCATTGGAACCAGCCATGCTCTTCGACCGTGGCCTGCCTCTCAATACTGCGGAAGTACTACGGTGTCGGCGCGCTTTGCATGAGGTTGCGTCAGCGGCAGACGATGTCGCCCTGGTCCACCGCGCGGCCGAGCAGGGCACCCGCTCCCGCGCCGATGATCGTGCCGAGCGTCTTCGAGCCGCCAGGCGCGATGACGTGCCCGAGTACGCCTCCCGCCATGCCGCCGACGATCAGGCCGGTCGTGCCGTCGTCGCGGCGGCAGTAGTAGCGGTTGTCCGAACCGCGGTAGATGCGATCCTGCCGGCCGAGACGTCGCGGCCGGTAGCGCCGATCGTCGCGCGCGTAGTACCGGGACGCGTCCCAGTAGCCCGGACCCGCGTCCCACCGGTCCCGCCGATCGTACTGGTAGCGTCGGTCCTCGCGCCGGTCGTGCCGGTAGCGTCCGTCGTCGCGCCGATCGCGGCGCTCCTCGTAGCGGCGCTGACGTCCGTTGTCGTCGGCCATCGCGGGCGCAGGCAGCGCCCCTGCGAACGACGCGATGAGCAGCGCGACCAGTGCAGCCCTGATCCGGAGCACGTGTACCGTCCTTCCAAGCGGGGTCACGAGCGACCCGACCTCCGCCTGTGCAAGCGGGGTGCCGACTGATCCGGCCCGCAGATGCGCGCGTGGCGGCCGGGTGTGGGGGGGGGGCCCCCCGGGGGGGGGGGGGGGGGGGGGGGGGGG
>JAEZCY010000202.1 GCA_023429845.1 Acidobacteriota bacterium | reverse complement strand
GTGCAGCTGGTGATCGCCGCGACGACGACCGCGCCGTGGTCCACCTGGTCGGCCCAGGCCGGCGCCTCGACCGCCACCGCTGCCGTGCCTCCACCGCCCACGGCGATCGTCTTCTTCTTCGGACCGGCAGACAGCGTCTCGAGCGCCTGCGCGAACATCGGCTTCGCCTCGCGCAGCGGCACGCGGTCCTGCGGACGCCTCGGCCCGGCCAGGCTGGGCTCGACGCTGGCCAGATCGAGTTCGATCGCGCTCGTGTAGACCGGATCGGCCGACTCGTCGGTGCGGAACAGGTGCTGTGCCCGCGCGTACGCCTCGACCAGCGCCACCTGCGACTCGGTGCGCCCGGTCAGGCGCAGGTAGTCGAGCGTCATGTCGTCCACGGGGAAGATCGCGATCGTCGAGCCGTACTCGGGCGACATGTTGCCGATCGTCGAGCGGTCGGCGATCGTCAGGTGGCTGAGGCCCGGCCCATAGAACTCGACGAACCTGCCGACCACGCCGTGCTGTCGCAGACGCTCGGTGATGGTCAGCACGAGGTCGGTCGCCGTGATGCCTTCCTGCAGCCGGCCCGTCAGCTTGAACCCGACCACGTCGGGGATCAGCATGGACGAGGGCTGGCCCAGCATCGCCGCCTCGGCCTCGATGCCACCTACGCCCCAGCCGACGACGCCGAGCCCGTTGACCATCGTCGTGTGCGAATCGGTGCCGAAGACGGTGTCGGGGTAGGCGAGCACCTGTCCGTCCACGTTCTCGCGGCAGACCACGCGCGCCAGGTACTCGATGTTGACCTGGTGCACGATGCCGGTGCCCGGCGGCACGACGCGGAAGTTCGAGAAGGCATTCTGCCCCCAGCGGAGGAACTCGTAGCGTTCGCCGTTGCGCTGGTACTCGAGATCGACGTTGAGCGCGAAGCTGTCGACCTGGCCGAACGAGTCCACCTGGACGGAGTGGTCGATCACGAGCTCGACCGGCTGCAGCGGGTTGACGCGCGAGGGGTCGCCACCGAGCTTCACGACGCCGTCCCGCATTGCGGCGAGATCCACGACGGCGGGCACGCCCGTGAAGTCCTGCAGCAGCACGCGGGCCGGCATGAACGCGATCTCGCGCTGCTCGGCGCAGGCGACGTCCCACCCTGCGAGGGCCGCCACGTCCGCCTTCTTGACGAACGCCCCGTCCTCGCGACGTAACAGGTTCTCGAGGAGGATACGCAGCGAGTACGGCAGCTTCGCCACTCCCGGAAACCCTGCCGCTTCGAGGGCCGGCAGGCTGTAGTAGTGGACGGTCTCGCTACCAACCGTCAGGGTGCGTCGCGTGTTGAAGGAGTCGAGGGGCATGGCAGAGAGGGATCGTATCAAACCGCTCGAACTATTCCTGTCGTCGCGCCAGCAACTGGTCCACCACGACGATGATGACGACAACGAGACCGACGATGAGACGGTCGTAGAAGGTGGCACCCGGTATCTGCGGCAGAGCGTTGCGCAGCACACCGAAGATGAGCGTGCCGAGCACCGCGCCGGTGATCGAGCCGCGGCCGCCCGAGAGGCTCGCACCACCGACGACCGCGGACGCGATGATGTCGAGCTCGTACCCGTTGGCCAGGTCGGCCTTGCCTTGCCCCTGCCCCAGCACCAGGATGACGCCCGACAGTGACGCCAGGATGGCCGACACCATGTAGACCATCGTCTTGATGCGCCCCACACGGATGCCGGTGTAGCGCGCCGCGGTCTCGTTGCCGCCCACGGCGAACACGGCACGTCCCGGCTGGGCATTGCGCATGAAGATGTGGAAGACGACCGTGAGCACTACCATCGCCGCCGGCGCCAGCCATTCGAGCGGTACGCCCAGCGGGGCCCAGTTGGGCGGCACGCGCGCCGACACGTCGAAGAAGCGTCCCTCCGTCACGATGTACGCCAGGCCGCGCGTGATGCCCATCACGCCGAGCGTCGCGATGAAGGGCGGCAGGCGGACCAGGACGACGAGTGCGGCACTCAGGGCGCCCGCCCCCACGCCCACGCCGAGCCCCGCGACGATCGACGCCGCAAGCGACCAGTCGCTCTCGATGTACTGGTGACCGAGAACGACCGTCGTCAGGGCGATGATGGCGCCCGGCGCCAGGTCCACGCCGCCCGAGATGATGACCATCGAGGCGCCGATGGCGGCGATGCCGTAGATGGCCGAGTACTTGAGGATCAGCAGGCCGTTCTCGGCGTTGAAGAACGGATGCCGCCCGCCGCCCTCCGGCCAGAGATACCAGGCGAAGAAGGCGATCTCGCCCAGCAGGATGAACAGCGTGCTCAGCTCTCGCTGACGAAGCACGGCCTGCCACCACGGTTGGCGTGCGCGGGCCCCATGCTGCGGGGCAGCCGGTGGATTCATGCCGCGTCGGTCTCCTCGGTGCGGGTGGCCAGGTGCATCACGTCTTCCTCGGTCGCGCCGCGGACGACCTCGCCCTGCACCCGTCCCTGCTTCAGGACGACGATGCGATCGGCGAGCGCCAGCAGTTCGGGCAAGTCGCTCGACACGACGAGGCAGCCCATGCCGGTGGCGGCCTCCTCGCGAATCAGCTGATGTATGTCGTGCTTGGCGCCGATGTCGACGCCCTTCGTGGGTTCATCCAGCAGGAGGATGCGTGGCGACGTGAGCAGCCACTTGGCGAGCACCACCTTCTGCTGGTTGCCGCCGCTGAGGGCATCGGGGGGCACGTCGATCGACGCGGCCTTGATGCCCCAGCGCGAGAGCAACGCGTTGCACTCGGCGTGCTCGCTGGACAGGTGCCGGCGCCAGCCGGGCCGCGCGGCCTCGCGGGCCAGCAACAGGTTCTCGCTGATCGGCAGGTTGAAGAACAGGCCCTGCGACTGACGCATCTCGGGCTGCAGCACGACGCCGCCCCGGATCGCGTCCGTCGGTGCGGAGGCGGCAAACGGTTGTCCGTCCACCGCGATGGTGCCCGACTGCGTCTTGTGGAGGCCGAAAATCGTCTCCACCACCTCCGTGCGTCCGGCCCCGACCAGCCCGAACAGCCCGACGATCTCGCCTTCGCGCACCTGCAGACTGACATCCTCGAACCAGGGTCGACGCGTGAGGCCACGCACCTCGAGCCGCACCTTGTCGCCAACCGTACCCGCGCCGCGGCCCGCCTCGAGGTCGCGACCCACCATCGCCCGCACGATGTCCTGCGGCGACATGCTCGCGACCGGCCAGGTGCCCACGTGCTGCCCATCGCGCAGCACCGAGACGGTTCTGCACAGGCGGAAGACTTCAGGCAGCCGGTGCGAGACGTAGATCAGGGTGACGCCACGGCCGCGTAACTGCTCCAGCACCGCAAACAGGTGCTCGACCTCTGCGTCGGTGAGCGCGGTGGTCGGCTCGTCGAGGATCAGCACCTCGCAGTTGAACGCCAGGGCGCGCGCCACCTGCAGGAGCTGCTGTTGTGCGGCGCTCAGGTGCGCCACGGGCGTGGAGGGGTCCACGTGCAGGTGGAGGTGCGCGAGCAGCGCGGCGGCGCGATCGTGCATGGCGCGTCGGTCCACGAACCACCCGCGCCGCACTTCGTGGCCCGCGAAGATGTTCTCCGCGACGTCCAGGTTCGGAAAGAGGAGCGTCTCCTGGTGCACCAGGCCGATGCCGTGCGCGAGCGCCGCCCGCGGGTTGGCGAGATCCACAGGACGGCCGTTGCGTGTGAGACGGCCGCCGTCGGGCCGTACGATACCGGCCGCCACCTTCATCAAGGTGCTCTTGCCGGCGCCGTTCTCGCCCATCAGTGCGTGGGCGTCCCCGCTCTCGACCGTGAGGTTCACGCCGCGCAGCGCCCGGACGCCGCCGAAAGCCTTGCTGACGTCGTCGAACGCGATCGCACTCATCGGTTGCGACATCTTAGCAGGCCGTCCAGAGCGGGCCTTCGGACGATTGCCGCAGGTCTGCAGCCGGCATCGACCGCCGGGCAAGGCCCGGCGGCTACGCACCGGATCGCATCTACTGCCCGCGCTCGAGTTTGTTCCACTCCGCCAGGTAGGCGTCCACGTTCTCGCGGTTCACCACGTCCACGCCGGAGTCGATGACCGCCTGTTCGGGCGTGCGGCCCGCCGTGATCTCGGCGAGCAACCGGACGGCCTCGCTGCCCCAGCCGAAGTACTTCTGGCCGACGAGCGTGTGCACCTTCCCGGCCTTCAGCAGTTCGGGCGCCGGCGGGATGGTGTCGAAGCTGAAGACGCGCGTGCGGGCGCTGTCCACGGGTTCGAGCGCGTTGCGGGTCATGATGGGCCAGCCACCGACCGAGATCCACGCATCCAGATCCGGGTACCGGTTCGTCGCGGTCGCGATGATCTCCCCCGCGCGCACGATGTCTTCCTTCACGTCGAACGTCTCGACGATCGTGATGCCGGCGTGCTGCTTGAGCACGTCGTTCACGCCGTCGAGCCGGCGCTGGAGGTTGTACGAGCCCAGGCTGGTCATCAGCGCGACCTTGCCCTTGCCGCCGAGCGCCTGCATCGCCTCGGTGGCCAGGCGCTGTCCTGCCTTGAAGTCGTCCACGCCGTAGTAGGCGATGCGCTGCGAGGTTGGCGCGTCGGCGTCCCAGGTGATCACCGGAATGCCGGCGGCAATGGCCTTGTCGATGACCGGCGCCAGGAAGTCGCCGTTGGTGCACGAGATGGCGATGCCGTCCACACGCTGCGAGATGAACGACTCGAGAATCTCCTTCTGTCGCAGCTGGTCAGCCGATTCCGGCGCACGCCAGAGCACCTCGATGTTGCCGAGTTCGCGGGCCTTGCGGTCGGCGCCGATGCGCGCGTAGTTGAATACGGGGATGTCGAGCGCCTTCGGGATCACGGCGAAGCGGAGCGTCTTCTTCGCACCCGGGTCGGGAGACGAGGAATTGCCGCCGCACGCGGCGGTCAGCAGGCCGAGGCAGAGCAGGGTCACGAGTCGTCGCATGGGCAATCCTCACCGGCAGGCCGGGGGCTCGACGCAGCACGTGCCGCGCACAGTCCGGGCTCCAGCGTGGGCGGATTTAACCACAAACCGCGGGCCCGCGTCTGTCGGCATCGTCGCTCGCCTGCCGCGCTCGGAGCGCAGTATGCTGACCAGCGCTCCGATGGTGGTGGGCCGCCTTCGTGTCTGCCGCCCGTTTCTCTGGCCCTCTCTCCGGTGACTCCCGTCATGACTCGACGCCGCTTCCTCGCCTGCTCCGCACCCGCCGCCGCCCTGACCCTGGCGGGCGGCACCGGCGCCTTCGCCCAGCCTGCCGGCGGCCGCCAGTTCTATGAACTCCGGCGATACCGGATCCGGGTGGGACACATGCGCGACACCTCGCGGGCCTACTTCCGAGATGCGCTGGTGCCGGCGCTCGGCCGCCTCGGCCTCGGACCGATTGGGTTGTTCGACGTCACCGTCGGAGAACCGCCGACGACCGTCGTGCTGATCCCGCACGCGACCGCGGAATCCGCGGTGACCGTGCACAGCCGGCTCGCGGCCGACGCGGCGTATGTCAAGACCGCCGCGCCGTTCTTCGACGCGCCAGCCGACCGCCCGGCGTTCGACCGAGTCGAGGCGTCGCTGTTGCTGGCCTTCGAGGGGATGCCGCAATTGCAGAAGCCCGACACGGACAAGCCGCGCATCTTCGAGCTGCGGCGCTACGAAGGCCCGAGCGAGGCCGCCAGCCTGAAGAAGATCGAGATGTTCGACACCGGCGGCGAACTCGCCATCTTCCGCAAGGTCGGCTTCCGGCCGGTGTTCTTCGGGCAGACCCTCTATGGCACGCGGCTGCCCCAGTTCGAGTACATGCTGACCTACGAGAACATGGCGGAACGCGAGCAGCAGTGGAACCGCTTCCGGAACGATCCCGACTGGAAGGTGCTGTCGCAGAAGGAGGAGTACAGGGACGCGCAGATCATGTCCGGCGCCACGGCTACGTACCTGGCGCCACAGCCGGCATCACAGATCTGACGTCAGCAATGCGGGAATGCGGGAATGCGGCAATGCCGAAGGCCGAATGAGCGAATGCGGGAATGCGGGAATGCGGGAATGCCGAAGGCCGATGGCCGAATGAGCGAATGCGGGAATGTCGACATTCCCGCATTGCCGCATTTCCGCATTTCCGCATTTCCTCGTGCGGTCATGTGCTCCGAGCCCGACGCGCGCGGTCGAGGGCAACCGCCAGGACAATGATCACGCCGATGATGATCTCCTGGACGTAGTTCGGCCAGCCCATCTGCTGGCTGCCGTTACGCAGGAACGCCATCACCAGCGCGCCGATCAGCGAACCGGCGATGCTGCCCTCGCCGCCTGACAGGCTCCCGCCGCCGATGACGACCGCCGCGATCACGTCGAGCTCGGTGCCGATGGCGACCGTCGGATCGCCCTGCCTCAGCCGCGACATCTGCATCACCCCGGCCAGCCCGAACAGCAGGCCAGCCAGGCCGTAGATCCAGACCTTCAGCCTGTCGGTGCGTACGCCGCATGCACGCGCCGCCGCCTCGTTGCTGCCGACCGCGAACACGCGGCGCCCGAACACCGTCCGCTGCAGCACGAACGTCGCCACCACCGCCAGCACCAGCGTGACCCACACGCCGGGCGCCACGAGCAGCCACGACGGCGTGGGAAACGTCACCGCGAGTTCGTTCACCCAGGTGGCCGGCGCATTGACCGTCTGCTGGTCGGCGAGCCATTTGGCCACGCCGCGCGCCACGCCGAGCATGCCCAGCGTGGCGATGAACGGCAACACCTTCAGGCGCGTGACCGCCAGCCCGTTGACCACGCCGACCAGCCCGCCAGTGAGTACGCCGGAGGCAATGGCCACCATCGGCGGATGGCCCTCCCGCAGCCCGAGCGCGGTGACCACGCCGGCCAGCGCCACGGTGGACCCCACGGCCAGGTCGATGCCGCCACTGATGATGATGAACGTCATGCCAATCGCGCCCAGGGCGACGATCACCGTCTGCGCGAGCACGATCCGCAGATTGCGCGACGAGAGGTACTGCGCCGGATCGTCGCTCATCGCTGCGAACACGGCGATGACGAGCACGAGCCCGAGCACGGGCCCCAGCACGGACAGGCGGGCACGAATGGTCTGCGTCATTGAGAAGTTCGAATTCCCGACTTGAAATACCGTCTTACTCGTCCATTGCCGCGATGGCGGCAGCCATCACCGACTCCGGCGTCCACGCCTGCAGCGGCCGAGGCGGGGTGAGGCGTCCACGGCTCATGACGGCCAGCGAGTCGCAGAGGCCGAAGAGCTCCGGCAGGTACGAACTCACGAGCACGACCGCGCAGCCGGCGTCGGCGGCCTCGGCAATCGCCTCGTACAACTGCACCTTGCTGCCGACGTCCACGCCGCGCGTCGGCTCGTCGAGCAGCCAGACCGACGCGTCCTGGTGCAGCAGCCGCGCCAGCGCCACCTTCTGCTGATTGCCGCCCGACAGCGTCCGCACTGCCTGCAATGGCGTGCCCGCCTTCACACGCAGGCGATCGAGCCATCGCTGCCCGGCCGCCCGCTGCGCACGTCCGTCCATGACACCGCGACGGCTCACCGTGTCGTACCGGGTGCACGTCATGTTGTCGGCCAGCGACATCGGCAGCGTCAGCCCCTCGCCCTTGCGGTCTTCGCTGAGGTACCCGAGCCCCGCCGCCAGGCGCTGCCAGGGGGCCTTCTCGGACACGGGCAGGTCACGGCCGTCCACGCGCAGGCGCCCCGACACCCGCCGTGCCTCGAGCCCCATGAGGGCCCGCAGCAACTCGGTGCGGCCGGCACCGACGAGGCCGGCGATCCCGAGAATCTCTCCGGCACGCACGCGCAACGACGCCGCACCGACGCGGCCCTCGACCGCCACGTCTTGCGCATCGAGACGGACAGCCTCGCCTGGGCCCGAGCGGCGCGCGGGAAAGAGGTCGGCGACGTCGCGGCCGACCATGTGCCCGATGATTTCGGCGTCCGCCAGCGCATCGGCCGCACCCGTCCAGACGGTCCGCCCATCGCGCAGCACGCTGAGATCGTCGGCGATGGTGCGTACTTCCTCGAGGAAATGACTGATGTAGACGACCGCCACGCCCTGGGCACGCAGGCGCCGGATCACGTCGAACAGCCGCTCCACATCGGCGCGTGGCAGGCTGCTCGTGGGCTCGTCCATCAGCACCACGCGCGCATCGGCCGACAGCGCGCGGCAGATCTCGACGACCTGGCGCGCGGCAATCGGCAGGTCGCTGACGCGGCGGTCCGGGTGCAACTCCGGGTGGTGGAACGGCTCGAGTACGCGCGCCGCTTCGACGCGCGCCGCAGCGCGGTCGTAGCGGACGCCGCGCCGGGGCTCACGCCCCAGCAGGACGTTCTCGGCGACCGTGAGGTGGTCGCACAGCGAGAGTTCCTGGTGAATCAGCGCGATGCCCGCGTCCCTGGCATCGAGCGGGCCCGACGGCTGATACGGCGCGCCCTCGACCGTCATGCGCCCCGCGTCGGCACGCACGCCTCCGGCAATCACGTTCATGAGCGTGCTCTTGCCGGCGCCGTTCTCGCCCACCAGCGCGTGCACACGCCCCGGGCGGATCTCGAGGCTGACGCCATCGAGCGCCTTCGTCGCCCCGAACTGCTTCCTGATATCCCGTAGCTCCAACATGAGTCAGGTAGGGACGCCTGTCCCAGGCGTCCGTCTGCGCGACCTCCCGGCGTCCGTCTGCGCGACCTTCCAGGCGTCCGTCTGCGCGACCTTCCGGCGTCCGTCCGCGCGACCTTCCGGCGTCCGTCCGCGCGACCTTCCAGGCGTCCGTCTGCGCGGTGCGCGGAGTTGCTAATCGAGGTACTCCGAAAGCGGCGGATTGAGCAGCGCTCTCGAGGCTTCGCTGTCGAGGTTGTCGGGGGTCACGATGGTCACGCCCGTGTCCACGCGCCCCTCCACCTGCTCCCCACGCAGGTGCGCGACCATCGTCTTGACACCCTGGTAACCCATCTCGAACGGATTCTGCAGCACGATACCGTCGAGTTCGCCCTTGCGCATCGCGGCGACGAAGCTCTCGCTCGAGTCGAATCCCACGAAGCGGATCTGCCCGGCCCGACCAACGTCCTGCAGCGCGAGCAGCATGCCCGCCGTCGAGGATTCGTTGGGGGTGAACACGCCCTGCACCTGGCCGGCGAAACGGTTCAGGAGGTTCTCCGACGCCCGCTTGGCCGTGTCGCGCGTCGCGCCCGCGTACTGATCGGAGGACACGATCTCGATGCCGGGATACTGCGCGTGCATGCGGTCGAGAAAGCCCTTCTCGCGCGCGTCGGTGCTCGCGGACCCTTCCTGGTACCGCAGCAGGAGCACGCGTCCTTTGCCGTCGAGCAGTCCGCCCAGCCGGTCGGCAGCCAGCGCGCCGCCCTTCTCGTTGTCGGTCGCCACGAAGCTGACCGCATCGTCGGACGACAGCGCGGAGTCGATGACCACGGTGGGAATTCCCGCCTGCTTCGCCTCCTGGACCGGTCGCACGAGCGCGCTCGCGTCGAGCGGCGCGAGCACGATGCCCTGCACGCCCTGGCTGAGGAAGCCCTCCACGACCTGGATCTGCTGCTCGCGGTCGTCCTCGCGGATCGGTCCCTTCCAGGTGAGGCGCACCGACACGCCCTGCGCCTCGTACTCCCGCTGCGCCTTGATCGCCCCGGCGTGGATGCTCTTCCAGAATTCGTGCGTGGTGCCTTTCGGAATCACCGCGAGGTGCAGACCGTCGCTGCCGGCCCCCCGCCCGCCGCCACACGCCGCCATGGTTCCCGCGAGCAGGCCGAGGGTGAGCGCCAACCAACCGCGTTGCATGTGCAAGATCGATCTCCGAACCGATGGGCAAGGCCTGGCCGCTTCACGCCGGCGCGTACACGCCCTTCACGTAATCGGCGGCATGGCGATCGGGCCCGCCGAATGCCGCGGGAATCTCGTCGAGCGCGCGATAACGGTGCGTCACGATGCGGCTGACGTCCACGCGACCCGATTCGAGCAGTTCGAGCGACTGACGATACACCGACGGCCGGCCATCGGCATCGAAGCCGCCAGACGCGCCCACCGGCGCCACGAGCACTGGTTCCTTGAATTGCAGCGTGTTGAGCACGCCGAGGTCCACTCCCGACTGCCCGTGCGCGTACAGCAGCACCGTCGCCTGCTTGCGAATCAAGCCGGGCATCTGGCGGAACACCTGCGCGCTCCCGGAGGCGTCGATCAGATACTCGACCCGCCGACCGCCCGTCAGCGTCAGCGTGGCGTCCACGACATCGTGCGACGCAGGGTCGATCACCGCGTCGGCGCCGTAGTGGCGGGCCAATGCCTGGCGCGCGGGATTGGGCTCGCTCACGACGATGCGGCCGTCGAAGCCAGCCACCTGCCGCAGGTGCTGGAGAAACAGCAGGCCCGCCGGACCCGCGCCGGCGATCAACGTCGTCTGCACGCGCGTGGACGCGTCGGTCGTGCCGAGCCGGTAGCGCGCCGCGCCACTCGCGCGCCGCACGGCCTCGTGCGCGTGCAGGATGCAGGCGAGCGGCTCGGTGAGCGCCGCCTGCTCGGGCGGCAGTGTCCGACCGCGCTTGACCGCGTTCACCGCCGGCATCACCAGGACCTCGGCCAGTCCTCCCTGCAGGCCCGTGATGCCGTGCTCGCCGTAGGTCTCGCATTGGTGCGAGTCGCCGGTCGTGCAGTACTCGCACATCGGCTGGGCCGCCGCGCTCAGGCAGTTGCGCCCCTGGTCGAGCACCACGGCGTCACCGACCGACAGGTCGCGCACCTCGGCGCCCCGCGCCTCGATCACGCCGGCGATCTCGTGACCGAGCACCTGCGGTGACTCCTCGAGCGGCACCTGCCGTCCGAGGCGATCGGTGTGATAGTTGGCGTGGCCCTCGAAGATGTGGAAGTCGGTGCCGCACAGACCGACGCCGGTCACGCGCAGCACGACGTCGCGGGCCCCGACGACAGGGTCGTCCACCTCGCGGACGGCCATCACGCCAGCGCTGGTGAGAACGGCGGCTCTCATCGTCTGCTCCCGGCGAGCGGGCAGTGCGGCCGCGCCGAGGGCGGCAAGGTCACGTGCACCGCCGTCGAACCGTGCAGGGTCGCAGGCGGCGCATTGCGGGCACTCTCGGATTCCGCAGCCACGTCGTCGTTACAGGCTGACGCTCTGCTCCGCCCAGATCTGGAACTCGCGGTGCTTGTTCTCTTCCGACCTGCCGGGGAGCTCGCCGCTCGCCACGCGGCGGACGTGCTCGAAGACGTCGAGACCCACCTCGTCGATCGATCGCGTGCCATCGATGATGTCGCCGGCCGACATGTCGAGATCGGAGCGCATGCGTTCGTAGATCGTGTTGTTGGAGGCCAGCTTGAGCACAGGGGCGATGGCGTTGCCGATGGTGGTGCCGCGGCCCGTGGTGAACACGACCAGCTGCGCCCCTGATGCAATCAGCCCCGGAGTCGATTCCTGGTCGTAGCCCGGCCCCTGCATCAGGTACAACCCCGGGCCTGACGGGCGTTCCGCGTAGCCGACCACGCCCTCGACGCGGGTGGTGCCAGCCTTCGCGATCGCCCCGAGCGACTTGATGGTGATGTTGAGGAGGCCGCCCGCGACGTTGCCGGGGCTCGGGTTCTCGTTGAGCACCGTGCCGAACTTCGACGCGTACTCCTTGTACCAGTCCACCATTTCGTAGACGGCGTGGCCGGTGCTCGCATCCCTGGCGCGCCACGCAAGGATGTGCTCCGCCCCGCAGAACTCCGGCACCTCGGTGATCAGCACGGTGCCGCCCTGCCGCACGAGTTCGTCGGCCGCGCGGCCGCGCGCCGGATTGGCCGAGAGCCCGGAGAACCCGTCCGATCCGCCGCACTTCACCCCGAGCGACAGCTCGCTGATCGGCGTCTCCGTGCGCGTGATCCGATTGACGACGGGCAGCATGGCCTCGACGGCTTCGAGCCCGCGCTTGACCGAGCCCTGGGTGCCGCCGGCGTCCTGGATGCCGATCCGCGCCACCGGCTTGTTCAGAGGGCGCAACCGATCGGACAGGTACTTCTCCATCACCGTCAGGTTCGTCTTCTCGCAGCCCAGGCCGATGAAGACGACGCCGCCGACGTTGGGATGCTCGGCGTACGCCGCGAGCGTACGGAGCATCACCTCGATGTTGGAGCCATCCGAGCAGCCGCATCCCTTGTTGTGCGGGATGGCCACCACGCCGTCTACGTTCGGGAACCTGGCCTTGTCGAAGAGGGTGAACTCGGCGACGGTCGCGATCTGCACCGCCTCGTGCGCCGCGCACATGCTCGTGGGGATGATCAGCACCCAGTTCCGGATGCCGACGCGGCCGTCGGGCCGGCGATAGCCCATGAACGTCGCCCGCTGCGCCTCGGGCACGTACGCTGGTGGCGGCGTGTGCAGGTCCTCGTCGAGTT